>JACQHZ010000501.1 GCA_016198745.1 Verrucomicrobiota bacterium | reverse complement strand
GAAAACTTGTCATATTCGTCAACGTTTTGGGTTATGAAGGCAGCAAGAAAGAACGATCCCGTCAATCGATGCCCGCAGCCTGCAGCGCGCGCTTCCCAGCCTCGATATCCGAGAGGTGAAAGATCAGCAGCGAGTGCGAACCGCCGTCCGCAGCGGTTGCGTAGAGATAGTTGATGTTGACGTGTTTTTTGGCAAAGGCCGATGTCACCTTCGCCAGTTCGCCGGGGCGATCCGGAAGGGTGAAGCCAAGCACGGTGGCCTTCGCGGCCCAGTAACCGAGCTTTTCAAGAATTTTTTTGCACTGGTTTGTGTCGGACGCAATTATCCGCACCATGTTCAGATCGTAGCCTGCAGACGCTTTCAGGGCGAGGATGTTGATTTTTGCCCGGGCAACGGCGTTGAGCACTGCCGCCAGTTTGCCGGGCTTGTTGGGAATGACAATGGTGAGTTCCTTGAGCAACTTCATGACGAGACTCCTGGGTTGGGGATTTCGGATAGCTTAGCGCATCCACCCGGCATTGGCAAACAGGAGAACGCTTTATTTCCGGGGCTTGGCCGCGACTCGAATGCGTTTTGCGACGCCGTGCAACGTTTCCAAACACGTTCACACGGGCAACCCCGCGCGACGTCGAGCGCGATCGAAATAATCCAGGCTGCGTTCCAGTTTGAATTCGCGCTCCAGCTTTTCAATCGGCAACCTGGGGTCCAGTGATTCCAGGAGAAAAGGGGCCTCGGCTTGCGCGACTTCAATGCGGACCTTGCCGGCATGTCGGTTCCGCAATTCCTGAACGCGCTTCACGTTCTCGTCGAGATGATAGACGCCGTAGTTGAGGTTGATTGTTTCCTCAAGGTACTGCGGCAACGAGGGGAAACTTTCCTGCCGTGTGCCCGCCTTGTTGAGCAAACGCCCCAGCGGGTTGATCAACTGGTTGCTCGTCGCCACCGATCCGACGACGTAGCAGGCGCATTCAAGGGCGAGGTATCGCAGACGCAACCCGCCGCGGAACATGGAGGAAAAAAAGATGATCCGGGGACGCGCCCGCCGCAGCGCGTTGAATATCTCCGTGAAATTCAGGTCGAAACAAATCAGCGCCCCGAATCGCCCCATCGGCGTGTCCGCCACGATGGTGCGCGAGCATGGGTGAATGCCTGCGTCCATCTCGCCGATGGTGGGGATCATCTTGTGATAGCTGGAGATGGGTTTCCCGCTTGACGAAATGAAAACCAGCGAGTTGTACGCCCGCCCGTTTTCGTTTTCGAGCATCGGGCAGAGCACCATGCAACCGAGCTTGCGCGCCAGCGCGCCGAACCGCGAAACGGTTTCTCCGCGCAAATCCTCGGCGCGTCGCGCCCAATCCTTGACGGCGAACGCGCTGTGGGCAAAAAGTTCCGGCAACGCGACAATGTCGGGCGAACCTCGTCCCGCTTCGAGAACAAGGCTTTCCGCCTTGCGAAGCGTCTTCTTGAAATCGGCGGGCTGGGGGTGATGGGCGGTGATGCTGATGGAGGCGATTCGGACAGGTTTCATGAGGGGTGATTGTCGGTGGCGGTTGGTTTGATTGCGGATTTTTAAAGAATGTCGCGCAGATGTTTCGCGTAGTGGCAATAGTTCGCGAACGAGATGTCCGGCGGCACGCCGTGGTCCAATACCGGGATGTAGCCGCCGTCTTTGACCAGCGGCCGCACCCGTTGAAGTTCTGCATCGATGGCGGAGGGATCCCGGGCGAGTGCGCGTTTGTCAATGCCGCCCCACATCCGAAGATCGCGTCCAAAGCGGTGGCGGAACTGCACGACATCCATGCCGCACTGGACCTCGAACGGATAGAGGATGTCAATGCCCGCATCCATCCAGATCGGGATCAGCGACGTGATGTCGCCGTCGCTGTCCAACGCAACAAATGGCACGCCGCGGGACTTGACGAACTCGACCACGCGCCGGTAGCGGGGCAGTGCCAGCCGGCGGAACATCGCGGGGCTGACCAGCGGTCCGGTCTTGAAGGCCATGTCCTCCCAAAATGCGTAGCAATCGAGGTCTGTGTGTTCGAGGATGCGGCCCAGCACGGCGATGATGAAGTCCGCCACCGCATCCATCATTTCCTCCACGAACATGGGGTCGTCGTGGAACAGCATGCACAGCCGTTCGACGCCCACCATTGCCCGCAGCCCGCCGAACAGCCCGCCCCAGCGGTCCGAGCCGATCACAAAAAATCCCTTGCGCAACCGCAACGCGGCGAGTTGCGCGGCATGATCGGGACCGATTCGCGCGGCGAGGTCGGGACGCATCCGCTCCGCATAGAAACGACGAAACTCGTCGGGCGTCTCGACGGGAAACCGGACGAACTGCGGCATGGACGACATGGGATTGTCCTTGCGTTCGCGCATGAGGATGCCCTCCTCGTTGACAAAGAGCACGGTGTTCCCTTCGTCCTTCACGACGCGGCGCTCGAAGGGAGGATTCGGGTAAAACCAACTCCCGCGCCAGAGAAATTCGTCTGCCGGGAAAATCGGCTCGCGGGACGGATTGTAACCCTCCTTTTTCCATCGCTCGACGGTTTCGGGCCAGGCGTTGGTCCACGCGCCATAGACGCAGCGGTCCACCGGTTTGTAACTCATCACATTCAAAAAGCGTTCGCGATCCGTCATGACCAATGTTCCTCTCTTTCAAACCTCCGCGCAAAGAAATTTGGCGCACAGCTTGCTCCTTTTTCGCCTCCATGTGGAACGTGGCAAGCTTTTCGGTTATTTTCTGAAGTTCCTGGTTGCGGCCGTGCCGCGCTGGGGTTCATTTCCATCTGAATCGGTTTTTCGGGCAATTTCGCTAAACTTTCGCATTCCGGCCCATCTTGCTTGAGCGGTAGGCCGCGTCGAGGATTTCCACGGCGCGCATCGCAATCTCGCCAGGCGAATTGTTGCGTTTGGTCAGACCGAGGATCAGTTCGACGAACTGATGCGGCGGCTCGTCGCATTGATACGCGCCATCACCGGATTTGAGCGGGATGGTCTCGTGCCGCCCCTCGTGCGTGTGCAGCGACAAGTGATCGCGGGCGATGTCCACCACCAACACGCCTTTCTCGCCAAAGATGCGGATATCGAGCTGAAACGTGCCGGGCGTGCCCGGCGGGAGGGTGGCGGCGCCGGACAGATTGCCGATGGCCCCGCCCGCGAACCGCACGCTGATGGCGTCGTACATATCCACGCGCGCGCCCGGCTGGCTCATATTGGCGAACACCGACTCGGCGCGCAACCCCGTCAGCCAGAGCATCAACCCGATGGCGTGTGAGAGCTGCCCCTGCCCGAATCCGCCGTGCGACACGCGCGGATCGGCCCAGGTGGAAAGGTCGGGATCGGTGTAGGCGCTGGCGCTATAGTCGAACGATTTGCCCGAAAAAAGGTTCTTGAGCGCGGAGGCCATGTGACCGAGCACAAACTCGATCCTGCCGACGGAATGTTGGTCCATCAGTTCCCTGGCCTTCACACTGAGCGGACGATAATGCCAGCCATAAGGGACGACGATATGCCGATGCTTCTTTTTCGCGAGCGCCACGATCTGCCGCGCCGTTTTCGCGCGGGTGGTGAACGGTTTCTCGACCATGACATGGCAGCCCGCGCGCAACGCCGCGAGAGCGTGTTCGGCGTGCAGGGTATGGGGCGAGGCAACGATCACGCCGTCGAGTTCCTGTTTCAACAACTCGCGGTAATCGGTGGTCACATGTTGAAAACCGAAATCTCGCTGGCAACGATCGAGGATGGCCTTGTCGAGACCGCACGCGGAAACCATCTCGACGTCCTTGCGCGCGCGGAGCACGGGCATGTGGTTGGTGGTCGCCCACCAGCCCGCGCCGATGAAGCCGATGCGCGCCTTGCGGGTTTTCGAGTGAGGACGATTGGCGTATTTCTGGATTTCCTTGTCCGATAGAATGCCGACATTGCGTTCTTGATTGGCCATAATGATTCCTTTCTTGTTGATAGGGGGAAATGGGGGGGACGGAGAGACGGTGAATCATTGCGCAGTCCGCGGTTTGATCAGCCAACGATCCGCCTGGTCCACCATTTTGACGACTTGAGCCAGGATGGTTTCGTATGCTTGATAGAACTCCAGGAAACTCTCTTCCTTCCAGTAGCCGCTCAGATGCGCGATCTCTGCCCATACCTGCGTTTCCGCAGCCTCGGCTTCTACGTCATTGAGCTTGGAAATAAAAGCCGCCTTGTATCTGCGCTTCCTCCAGGCCTCCGCCAGATTCGCGCAGGCAGATCGTGAAGAACGGCGAATCTGATCTGTCAGCGAGTACCGCTCATCGACGGGAAACGTCTTGCTCTGTTGAAACACCTTCATCGCTGCCGCGATTGCGTTCTTGTACACGTTGAGGTCTCGATAGCTTCGAATGTTGTCCATGATCTTCTTTCCTTTCTCTTCTGGTTTGTCCGTTTGTGTCTTTTCTCCGTCTCTCCGTTTCCCCGTCTCCCCGTTTCCTCATTTTTCAGTCTCATCACCTTACAGCATCACCCACCCGCCGTTGATGTCGAAGGTTGCGCCGGTGCAATAGCTGCATTCGTCGCTGGCGAGAAAGGCGACGAAGGCGGCGATTTCTTCCGGTCTTCCGAGCCGCTTGAGCGGGATTTGATCGCAGATCGCCTTCACGCGGTCGGGCGGCAGGTTGCGCATCAGATCGGTGTCCATCACGCCCGGCGCCACACAGTTGACCAGAATGCCGTCGGCGGCGACTTCGCGCGCGACCGATTTGCTGAACATCACAATGGCGCCTTTCGTTCCGCTGTAGATGCTGGCGTTGGCGAATGAGCCGATGCGTCCGCCGGTTGAGGCGATATTGATGATCCGGCCTCCGCCTTGTTTCTTCATGACCGTGCAGACGGCCTGCATCATGAAGTATTGGCTCTTGGCGTTGACGCTCACGATTTTCTCCCAGTCCGTCTCCGTGGATTCCAGGAACGGCAGGCGCGGACAAATCCCCGCGTTGTTGACGAGAATGTCAATCCGCCCGAAGTCGCGCGCCACCGACTCGACGAGCGCCCGGATTTGCTTCCCGTCCGACACATCCACCGTATATGCCTTCGCGCCGTTGCCCGCTTCCACCGCGATCTTCTCGACTTCGTCGAAACGGATATCCACCGCCGCCACACGGGCGCCCTGTCGAGCGAGCGTTTTTGTTATTGCCGCGCCCAATCCGCGCGCCGCGCCCGTCACGATGGCCGCCTTGTTGTCGAGTCGAAAGAGGGTGTTCATGTTTTTCATGGGAGCGATCCCGTTCAGGCATGGTTCAGTTTGAAACCGCCGTCAATGGTGATGATTTGTCCGGTGACGTAGGATGCTTCGTCCGACAACAGGAAGGCGATCAACGCGGCGACTTCTTCGGGTTTCCCGACACGTCCCATGGGGATTTCGGCCTCCATTTTCTGGGTGAGCTGCCCCGGCTGCAGGCCGAGGATTGCGCCGCGCTCGCGGTCAACCTGCTGCCACATCGCGGTGCCAACGACGCCCGGACTGACGGCGTTGACGCGGACGCCCTTGGAAGCAAATTCCAGCGCAAATGTGCGGGTGATATGATTGATGGCCGCCTTGCTCGCGCCGTAATCGGCGTTGTTCGGACGCGGACCATCGCCCGAAGTGGAAGACATCGCGATAATCGCGCCCCGCTGTCCGCCGGCAATCATGGCTTGGCCAATGGCCTGAATCTGAAAGAACACCGCCCGCAGATTCAAGTCCAGCACCGTGTCCCACTGCGTCGTGGTGATCTCCGTGACCGGAGTGAACCGGATGATGCCGGCGCACGGGACGAAACCGTTGATGCGACCGAAGCGGGCGAGGGCAACGTCAGCAAGGCGTTGTCCGGTGGAGGGATCGCTTGCGTCACACGCGACACGTTCGATTCCTTCCCCCAACGCATTCAATGCCGCCGGGTTGAGATCGGCGGCCACGACCGAGCCGCCCTCCTGCCTCACACGCTCGACCACTGCCCGGCCAATTCCGCTGGCCGCACCGGTCACGATCACAACCTTGTCCTGAAAGCGCGTGGTCATGAGGTCATCCAATTGGGCATCGAAATCACACGCCAGTTCAGAAAGCCATCGCGTTTCAGGCCGGAAAAATCCACCAGCCCCCGTTGCCGCGCTGCCGCCATCAAAGCATTGTCTTCCGGCCCGCCCACGAGAATGCACCCCGTGGCCCGCGGCGCGTTCCCGCTGTCCACGATTGAAAAGTCCGCTCCCGTCAGCAACCGCAGGTAACGCCGCAATTCGCCCGCAATCCAGCGGCCAAATTCCCTGCTGCGTTGGCCGACAACGATGACGGCCTGGGCGCGTCCGCCCCGGACCAGCCAGTTGGGATCGTAGTTCTTCATGTGGCGCATGCTGCCGGCATCACCGGTGTTGAGGATGACTTTGTTTTGAGAACGATTCATTCAATTGCAAACCGCGGATGACGCGAATGACGCAGATGGTTTCGGATGTGTGTATTTAACGCAAATCGGAAGTGCAACCAAAATAGCGCGGCAGCGCAGCAGTTTTGGATTTTCCGGACGCAACGCTCCGTGTTTTTTGTCAGTTCGTGCTCCCATATTCGCAGGATGCGCGACATCACCTCGGAACGCCTGGCTTTGGGGAAAACGTCAGGCATGGGATCAACCCGCAGGGTCTGGTGTGATGGCCCGACGCCGACAGGTCGCCAAAGTCTCCGCAAGTTGCTGTTGCAAGGCATCGTCTGTTACACCCGCAATGAACTCCTCCACCTTCGAGGGACGAATCATTCGGTGCCTCAGCAATGCGGTGACGCTCTTACACGCCCGCAGGATGTGTTCGAGGTCGGAGCGCTTCATAGTGGGTGAGAATCTTCCTTCGTTCATCCTGCGGCATGATCACCGCAAAGGGACTGTTTTGTCGCATCCGATGGCCTTCCTCGCTGCGATCCTCCAGAGCAGCCAGCACGCCCGGCAGGCCGCGTGAGCGAATCAGGTCCAGCCACTCGGTCAGGGCGTCCTTGGAATGGATCGAGTAATCGGGGTCGGCCAGGAAGCGCTCGATCCACGCCACCGCGATGTCGAGTTTGGAGGGATCCGCCCGCAACTCGCGGGCAATCACCTGATCCATTTCCAGATTCCGCTCATCAATGGCATCGTGCCAGTTCATCCTGCCTTTCTAACACACCATCATCCTGGATGCAACGCCACCTGCGACAAATCGGAGCGACACAGGGCCGGTTTTGCGCTCGCCTGGTTCAGAACGCGACATTACAAAGGGAACACCACGCAGTCCGCAGGAATACGCCAGTCCGCTCCTGGTCCTCACCGGCGAGGAATACGCGCACATCCCCTTCGCGGAATTGCACCGGCGGATTTGCGACGTGCTGCGCGGAAACCGCTCCCCCGTGGTTGCTGAAGTTTTGCTGCCGGACGGCACGAGCCAGATCATCAGGGGCCGCAAAGAAAAGTAGGGTCCTCTTCCCGCCTTCGCCTCCCTGTTTCGATGCCCGCAGATTCAGGCCATGACCTCCAACCGCCTGGCCTTGGTGAAAGCGTCGGACATGGATGTTGAAATGCAAGGTTGACGCCCATGTTGACTGATCGGATTTTTTTATGATTCGACAGTTCGATAATTATCGAATTATCCAATTATCGTTTAGAAATGGGAAAAGAATCGGACGCACAGGATTTCAAGAATAGGTTTTCAGGACGCGCTGAATTCGGGTCAGACAGCGAACGGGATTTTTCGTCAGGTCGTGCTCCCAGATTCGCAGGACGCGCCAGCCTTCCCGCCGCAGCGTGAGGTTCACGATCCGGTCTCGCGTCCGGTTGGCAGCGAACTTCTTTTTCCAAAAGGCGCGATTGTTGACGGGCAGGTTGGCGTGCCTTGGGCAGCCGTGCCAGAAGCAGCCGTCCACAAACACCGCCAACCGCCTTGCGCGAAACACGAAGTCAGGCCTGCCGAAAACCGTCTGGTGACGCCGCCAGCCGGTGATTTCGTTCCGTCGCAGAAGTTTCGCCAGCGCGATTTCGGTCTCCTTGTTTCCGCGTCCTCGGATGCGGGACATGACTTCCGAGCGCTTTGCTCTGGTGAAAACGTCAGACATTTCCAGCATTGGGTGTTTTGAAAATCAACGTCGCGGCTCCAAGAGTTCGAGTCGAGATGCCGACATACCAAGCGTTCATCCGCTTGTCCCAGGACCGGACTTTGATGAATTCGCTCCAGGGCAATTGATGAATGGACTCCAGCGACCAATCCTCGGCCAGTTTCACGATGAGGAGAAATTCGAACAGTTGCTTATTCCGGTCTTGCGAGTCCGGGTAGATGGTTCCCGTTTTTTTGGCGTTGCACTGAGCCTTGATGGAATAGCGGTCACCATTACGAGACAACGCATCCACATTCTTCGTGCCTCGCGGAGCAAGTTGCAATTTGGGAAGTCCGGAAGTTTTGCGGAAGTGTTCGATGGCCAGTTGTTCACCTACTGCACCAACAGAAAATGCGATGTTTCGTTTTTGCATCTCCACATCCAGACCGGCACGCAACAACACCAGCTCGTCGTCTGACATTCTTGCCAAGTTGCCTCGGAGATCTGCCTTCTGTGGTTTTTGAGCGCGCATTACCTTCATGCTCTGGCTCACAAAGCGGACGGAGCCTTTGGTGTTACAGAACTTCGTTTCAAGGATTCTTGAAGCCGGGCAAGGACGACGTTCTTGTCGATGTCAGGTGTACCGAGCCTCCCAAAATAGCGCGAGAAGCGCGCAAGGGTAGCTTCAGCATAGGGGCTGTCCAACGACGCAACGACTTTCGTCCGATCGAGGGTCTCGAATCGAACCGACCGCAACTGCTGAAAGTCGATCACCAAGTCCGGCAGAAAGAAAGTGGCTGGCAAGAATTTGAACCGTTCCTTTTGCCCGCCGCGATTGTCGCTGATTACTTCTTCCATCCCCTTGAGAGCTTTTTTCGAAGGCTCCTTCGCGTTAGCAGACCACTTTAAAAACTCCTCCTGTTCTGTCAGATGATCACACTTCGCCAGAACCACATGTTGAGCTTTATCATTCTCAAAATCACAGGATGGTGTAAGCACGACCCAATACTCTTTCTTCCCCCCAACCTCTTCAGTAAAAATGTCCCCTGCGAGCCATTGCTGATTCGTGCATGGATAAATGTAGAGTTCGATTGGATGGACGACATCGGAGGACTCCGGGACAGCGTTTTCTGAGGAATCCGTCGTCACAGCCGCCGACAAGGCTTCGGGAGCATTACTCACGTTGCTTTTGGTTGTTGTTCCCCGAGAAAGCTGTTCGACGAACCTTCGGATAGAATCACTGCGGAGGGTTTGCGAAAGCCGACGCGCCACGAGATAAACGAGGTCAACTTTGTCGTGGAACTCTACCATCTCCTTCCAGTGTTTGCTGACAAAGTCCCAGAGATATTTCCGCTGTTCCTGGTCGAGGTGTCGCGACAAAGCCGGGAGATGCGTGTTGAAAACAGAACGCACTTCAGCCATGAGATTTCCAAAGCCAGGGCCCTTTTCAACGACCCGGACAAACGCTGTTTGCTCGGGTAGAACATGCTTTGGAAGCGCCGTATAAAAAACAACCGGCACGAACCTGCGCTTCTTAACCTCTTCGTAGATCTTGAGTCCGGGCAAGTTCTCCTCCTCTGACAAGTTGCTACTGTCATCCTTTAAATCGATTATGAGCACGTCATAACGTCGTGAGTCGAGAAGCGGCACGGCCTCTTTGAAATTGCTGCATACCTCGGCCTCCGCAGGTTCGGGTGCAACAAATCTTGGACACGCTTCCTCCAGTTGGCGTGCAATATCCGGCTTGTCCTCGACGATTAGAAATCGCCACTTTGTGTCCCCTCCGTTGCTCATACCCGTTTCTTCAGCGTAACTAGTAAGTTCGCCCCCTTCAGTGGCCCATGGTCAAGCAACTGCAGTGAGCCCCCGTAGTAGTCGGTCACGATTTCACCAACAATAGACAGACCAAGGCCGATGCCCACAGGTTTCGTCGAAAAATACGGTTCGAAAATCATCTCGCGGTTCTCCGGCGGCACGCCAGGACCGCTGTCTGAGAAAAGAATATCAACGTGCTCAGGGGCTTTGCGCTCAACCTTGACTGCGATTTCGCGTTTCGTCTCATTCACCTGCTCCAGCCAGTAAAGGCTGTTCTGAAGAAGATTGATTATGACCTCCTGCATCTCAGACGGATCCACCCGAACGAGGGTTTGTGTTCGCGGCAGGGCGGTCTTGACGTTGAGCCGTTCAATCTCAGCAGTGAACACGCCGAAAGCATCGCGAATGATCTCCTCAAGATAGAGTTGAGACGGCCGTCCACGCTTCCTGCCACCGAATGGCTCCATACGGCGGAAGGCAGTTGCAAGAATGTCCCCCTGCTTGCGGATGGTTGTGAATCTTCCGGTGAGTCGAACTGCGAGTTCATGTCCGACTTGTTCTGCCCGCGCCGTGTCTGAAAGACCCAGTTCTGCTTCGTTGTTGATGGAGGCAATGGGCTGGCGGCCTTCGTGAAGAACATGGTCAATAAGCTGTCCCAGCGTCGCGAGGCGCTGGTAGCGAGCCAGGACGGTCTGGATTTCCTTTAGATGGCTGCCAAACGCCGCCTCTGTCTTTTCGACCAGTTCCTTTGCCGCTTTATCTTGCGGCATCTGTTTCGCCAAGTAGTCTGTCAATGGCTTCAAGTCGAAGCCGGAGAAGATGCCGCCTATGGGTTTTCCACTCTTGCTTGTGGTTCTCGGTCGCGCGGAGTAACGCAACGTTTCAAGCCCACTCAAGACGTCCGTCATTACATCACGTAGGTCTTCGAGTGCTTGATTTTCGTCCAAGCCCTCGCGGTTTGATTGGTCTTGCAGTTTTGGGTTTGCGTCGGCGGAAATATGCACGACCCCATATATCTGATTGTTCGAAAGGCGGAGCGTTGGATTCTGCACACGGCGTAAATCAAGCCGCAGCCAGTCATCTTGCGGTTCACCGTAAGGAAGTACACGGAAGCCGTCCCGGTAGATGTTGATGCCTGCCACGGCGTCCAAGTCTCGACGAATATCCTTAATCGTTGAATGAGTCTTCTGAACTACATTGCCAAGCTCATCGCGATCCCATACGCGCAATTCCAGATCGAGAGGACCACATTCGGTTGATCGCGTGTCTTGTGGCTTCTCCTTCTTCGAAGTCTCAGTTTCTTTGATGTCACGAAGCTCAAATCTTCCCTTGGCGTCCTTGACCCGAACGAATTGGCCTTTAATCGGTTTTTCGATTCCCTCAGCTAACACTTTGTAACTAATACTAAAGGAACCATCCGCATTGACAGAGCCACTGACGATGTAGTGCGGGTGTTTTAGGATAGGGGGCGGTTCAACCTTGCTGCTGAACTGAGAAAACTCAGGGGACAATGCCAATTCCACCTCAAATCCGGGGTCTTTGTCCTCTTCCTTTTTCTTTGCGAACTTTGGCGAAACGAGACGAGCTAGAGCGCGCCGCAGATCATCAAAATGTTGTGCTTCCCACTTCTGTTTGAGACCTGTCATACGGAGAACCGTGCCGTTCTCTCGATCGTGCGGCGGTGGCATCTTGTTTTCGTTCTTCCACAGAAGATCTATCGCGCCATCCGGCTTGATCTCGACGGGTTTGCGTTCCTCCCAAAGAATTAGAATCTCGTCGAAATACTTTTTTTCGTCATCAAATTGTCGCCAGTCGAAAATTCCGTAAACCTCCCTTGCCGCATCTCTCTTACGTGAAATCACCTCCAATTCATTTGCTAACCGGGATGATGCGAAACGTCCAATGCCTTTCTCGCCAAGAAAACGTCGCTTAAATTTGTCGGTGCGCCTCAGCTTTCCTCGCTTTGACGGCGTTGCTGGTTCCATCCACACGGTTTGCACAGTTTCCAATTCCATCCCGTGGCCATTATCTATCACATCGATGCAGCCTTTGCCCGGTTCCAGCGGACCTGTGAAACGAATGAGCACGTGGGTAGCATCCGCATCGTATGCATTCTTTACCAACTCGATAATGGCTACGACCTCATTGCTAATCAATTCCTCTCCCAAAGTTCGTAGCAATCGAGCTCGCGGGCGAAGCGCAGTGCCTAAATCTGCGGTTGGATTGGCCATGACTATTTTGATGTGTTGTTGATCAATCCCTCGACTACGTGCCGCATAACAGGCGGACAGACCGCGTTGCCGATCATTTTGATCCGGTCGCGTCGCGTGCCGGCTTCCAGTTTCATCTTCGGCGGCATTCCCATGGCCGCTTGAAGTTCCGGCACCTGCAACATCCGCATGACGTGGCCGTGCTGTGAATCCGGCTTGACCAGGGCGAAACGATCCACCGTTGTTATGGTGCGCAGCGGCCGGTTCAATCGCTGCCACCCGCCAGCACCGTCTGATCCGTAATAGACAAGAAGGAACGGCGTGTTTTTACCGACTTTTGCAATGCCGCGTCTGGCGCGTTGGAGAGTTGCTTTCGCCCGTGTGGGCGTACGGAGAGGCGACCATCGGTAGGTTCCGTTCAGGTTCACAATTCCAGCCGCCTTTCTGACAATGCGTTTTTGGGGGACGACCTTTGGTGGTTCCTGGTTCCGATCGGCCAGCAGGAACAAACGTCGTCGAGATTGCGGAACGCCAAAGTCTGCGGCGTTGAGAACCTGCTCAGTTAGCTTGTAACCGAGTTCTTCCATCGCGTGCTTGAACTCAGGGTAACGGCTCCATCGTTTCATGCTGACCACGTTTTCCACAACAACCCAACGAGGTTGGAATGCCTTTGCAAACCGCGTGACCTGAAAGGCGGTGTTCTTGCTCTCTTCACAGCGCGGTTTGTTGCCCTTCGCCGGACTGTGGTTGGTGCATTCCGGGGAAGCGAGAATGAGGTCTATGTTCCTGAATTTCTTTGTGAGCGCAGCGATGTTCGATTTTTCCAACCGGCCATTGATGAATTTTGCCTCCGGAAAATTGACGCGGTGGGTTTCCCCGGCAAGCGGCCAGAAATCAAAGGCGGCGACGATCTCAATGCCGGCTTCGCGTGCGCCCCAACTGCTGCCGCCTGCACCGCAAAACAAGTCGAGGGCGCGAATTTTCCGGCCGGCTGAGGTTTGAGCCTTCACCCGTCCACTCCCTCCAAGAGTTTTGCGGCGGTGATGCCGAGCGCCCTGGCGATGCGCACGACGTTTTTAATGCCGGGGTTGCGAGCACCGCGTTCGATATCGCTGATGTAAGTGCGATCAAGACCGGCTTTTTCTGCAAGAACCTCCTGGGAAAAGCCCTTGACGTCACGATGACGCCGGATGTTCTGCCCCAAAGCAACAAGGACGGGATCGCGCTTCTGCATGCCCCATATTCACCTCTTGTCGGATATGAGTCTATCGGCTATGAGTGACATTTTTCAGGACGGGAACGCGACCGTCCCGACGGACAATTTTCAGGCGGAAAGACACTGAGGCAATCAATCCTTTTTCAGCCAACGTGCGATTATTTCACTCTTTGCGGGGTGAGTTGCGAGCCATTTTGATGGACGATAGCCACATGGCTATTGGGGAAGAACCGTTTGACTGAAAGATACATGCCTGCGAAAAGTTTTGATTCCTTATCCGTTTATATCCCCGAAAGGTTTCGGGGTTCATCAACCTTTCCCGCGCTCCACCTCATTTTCTTGTCAAACGGATACATCGGCTTCGGAATATGCCGGTAATCGAGCCTTTCGAGATAAGACGGACTCGGACCGGGACACTCAGTCGGCAGATTCTCCTTCATGATGTCGCGGTAGGCGTCCGTATGGCCGACGGTGGCTTTCACGACGACGATTTGCGCGTCTTTCGGTTCGAGGCCGATGTGTCGAAACACCTCGGGATCGTGTCCGGGACCGGCAAACTCGCTTACCACGACCTTGATCGAGCCTGCCTGCGCCGTCGCGGCAGGCAGGCCGATTTCCAGCAGGACGCAGCGCCCCATGTTGACTTTCATGGCTATATGGCCGCGCAGGTTGAATCTGCCGTCGGAAAAACGCGCCACGCGCGCCGTGACCTCGACGGGCTGATGATACTTGCGCGAACGTTTTGCGCCGAGCCCAACCGTGATCGTCTTGCCGACACCTGCCTGCTGCGCAAGTTCGACCGCTTCAGGATCAACCATCGTCAGCAGCGCGGTGCAGGTGATCTTCTGGCGGAGAAATTCGCGCAACAAACAGGTGCTGTCGCCCGGCGAGCCGCCGTTGGTCGCGTCCGCGCCGTCAGCGATAACGACCGGACCTTTAGGCGCTGAGGCGGCCCGGCGCACGGCGTCGGAGGGTTCGAATTTCTTTTCATAAAATTCCGCGCGATGTTTCCACGCCCAGTTCGCCAATTTCGCGCACAACTTTTCCGCCAGCGGCTGATTGTTGTTTGTGACCGCCAGGGCCGACCAACCGAATTCAGGAACGTCCATCCACGGCTGCACGGCAAACGGCGACACGCTTGCGACGTCGGGCAACGATTCCATTTCTCGCGCCATATCGAACCATGTTTTCATCGGCGGCTCGGCGGTGCGGAAATGTTCGCAAGGCGTCACGAGCGGGATTTTGCGAAACGCCATGGTGGGGCGAATTTTCCCGCGCAGCATAGCCAGCAGAAGACGCGCTCCGTTGCGGCCCGTCTCGCGCATGTCCACGTGCGGACATTGGCGATAGGCGGTGATTGCGTCGGCTGAGTCAACCATCGCGCGCGTGACGTTGGCGTGATGATCGAGCGTGACCACGATGGGCAACTCCGGTCCGACGCACGCGCGCATCGCGGTGAGCAGGTGACCCTCGACATCGGGCGTTCCGACGCCCGCCATCGCGCCGTGCAGCGAGAACAGGATCGCGTCGGGTTTTCCCGCGCGCCGCAATTGGCCGATGATGGCATCGGTGAACGTTGCCACGACTTCGGGCAACAACGGTCCGCCGCACCACGCCGTGGCGTTGATCAACGGCGCATAAGAGACATTCTCGCCATCAAGAACGTCGGCGAACCCGGCCAGCTCATTGTCCTGCGCGCGCAACTCGGGCAAGATCTCATCGCCGATCTGCCAGGTGTACTGGCGGAACTCGCGCAGGCTGGTGCGCGTCTCGGCGAAGGTGTTGGTTTCCTGCCAGACGCGGCCGATGGCGATGTTCATGCGGTGCATAAAGGCAAAACGAAAAATGCTTCAGTAGTTCTTGTACGCGATAATCTCGACTTGGGGCAATGCCTCCTTCAACCGCTCCAGGTCGTCGTCGGACACATCTTGACCCAAAAGCCTGATGATGGTGCCGTCCCGTCGAACATAACGGTAATCGTTGTCCGCCTGGGCTTCGAAACCCAGAAGATTTGCCAATAGAATGCCACAGAATCCGAATTGAACAACGCGGCTGCCGCTTAAGGATTTACACAACTGTTTTTCCATAGAATCTTCGCACTAGTATCGTGACAATTTAATTATGCAACCGTGGCTGAGAGGATTTTGGCGATTGGGCAAGGCGGGCGTGGGAGTG
>JACQHZ010000506.1 GCA_016198745.1 Verrucomicrobiota bacterium | reverse complement strand
GATCCGCATCGTTCATCAGAGTTGCCGCCCTTTTCATGCAATCACCTTCTTTTGAATGTAGTTCACAGGATTCAGGATGGCAATTCGCAATTTAAGGCGTTGAGCTTGGCGAAGGAACTGGCCGCAAGTTAAGGTGCCAACGAAGCTTTGCGTTGTTCTGTCGAAGGCGTCCAATAATCCACCCCTAAAAAATCTCTGCCTTGGCGGGACCCGCCCGATTTGCCGGAGCGGGAGGGCATAAAGCCCTCCCCTACACATTGATCCCATGAGCGACACAACCTGGGTAGTTACGACTTTTGTGCCTTTTTGCGGCCAATTTCTGAGTTTTGCAAGGGCCTCAAGGATGTGAGAATGGATTCGACAACGGACATGGTCCAACGGTTTCTGCCCCAGGATTCGCCGTCCGCCGCGGTCCGCTGTTCTCAGCGGGAACCGCCTGCGGGCCGTGATGCGCCTTTTCGACACGCCGCGACGCATGGTCGCAGGCCGCCATCAATCTTGCAGATGTGATTGACCAGCCATAAACGGGCGGTTTTCTGCAGCTCGGCCAGAAGCCCGATGGATGCGCCTTCGGCGTTGTAACGCTCCATGAGCTTGGCGTACGCCTGAAGAAAAAGCTCGTGCTGTTCCTTGTTCTGCGCTCGCGTGGGACATTGGAACTCGTCCATTCGCCCTTCTTCGTAGTGGAAATGTCGCCCCACATACTCTCCCAGGAATTTCAACACGGAATCAATCATTTCCTTGCCCTTGCCTTCGCGGGAAGCATGATCCAGTTCGTTAAGCACGGAAAATATCTTCTTGTGCTGCTCGTCCACCGTGGCTTCTCCCGTATCCATGGTGGCCGGATCGTATTGAATCCGCTGTCCGGAATCGCCGGTCGAGGCGACCCTGGATTCGAGTTTTCCCGCCGCGCCGCCATGAAGAGATCGTATCGTTTCCGCCACCAGGGAGGCGGGAGCAGCAAGATGGGAGACGGTCGCGGCGTTTCGTGCGGTCGTCTCTTGTGAGGGATGTTTCTCTGCCATGCGACTCGCGAATCCTTGTTTTCGCGATTCGATCAAACGATGGAGATCTTCCACCACCCGGGACAGCTTGTCCGTTTCCTGAGTGATTTGTGTCGCGATGCTCTGCATATCGACGCCGATGGAAGTGTTCGACTGAGCCGCCTTGTCAATCTCGACCATGGCGGAGTTGATGTTGTTGACGCTGCTGTCTTGTTGTTTGGTTGCCGTGGCGATTCCCGCCATGAGCGCATCCAGTTCCTGCACCTGCTGATCCGCGCGTTGCAGGCTTTCCTTGACCTCGGCTGCCAATTGAACTCCCTGCTCGATCTTGGACGCCGTCTCGCGCGCGGCGTTGGCGCTTCGCTGCGAAAGGTTGCGCACCTCATCCGCCACCACGGCGAAACTCAATCCCGCCTCACCGGCGCGCGCCGCCTCGACGGCGGCGTTCAGCGCCAGGATGTTGGTTTGAAAGGCGATTTCATCGATGGACTTGACGATCTTCGCCATCGCGCTCATTGCCTCGCTCAAGCGATTCATGTTCGCCACGCTCTGCTCCGTAAATTGCCGCGATTGGTCCGCCTTCTCCTTTCCCTGCTGGGTGTTCTGTGCGTTATTTCGGGCGACATCCGCCATCTGCTGCAAAAGACCACCCACTTCCTCGACCGCCGTGGCCTGCTGAAGCGTGCGTTCGGAAAGGAATTCCGACGCCTGCGACAACTGGCCCGACGAACGCACGAGACCGGACAAGCTCTCCGACAGGCCGGAAATGCCTCCGCGAAACATCTCCACGAGCGATCCTGCGTCGCCCAATGTTCGCATGATTCCCGCGCCCATCAGCAGGATCAAGAGCAATCCAGCCACAGCGCATCCCATTCCGACGCCCAAGACCCACAGTCTGGCATGCTGCGCGGTTTCCATGACGCCGGCAAGAGCGGCGGCGTGCGTTCTGTCGCTTGCGTTGATCGCCGTGACGACCTGATCGAGCGAAGACCACGCAAACAGGGACACGCAGACAAGCGGCACGATCAGGATCGCGGTGATGACGACAAGCCGGTGGTTCAGGGAGATTTTCACGATCCAATTCAATCACCCGTCAGAAATTCTTGAAGTCGTCGTCCATCGGAATTTTCTTTTTGGGATCGATGTCGCGCGGCGGTTTCGTGTGCTGCAACACCTTCACGCTTGTTCCGATTCTCGCGCTCTCCGATGGGGAGGCGTGGCCTGCGAGCGAGGGAGTCACAAGATGTTCACGGACGGCGGCCCTTGCCTTGGGGCTGTCCGCCACATCGCCGTTTGCCGGTTCTCTTTCCAGAGACTCCATTTGTGCGACTTCGTCTTTTCCATGGTTGCCCACAAGCTGCAGCAATTCGCGGACTGCGCCCTGCAAGGCGCCGGCCTGGGAACTGAGTTCCTCCGCCGCGCCGGCGCTTTCTTCCGCGTTGGCTGCGTTGGCCTGTATGACCTTGTCCATTTGAGTGACGGCAGTGGTGATTTGCTCGATGCCCTGGCTTTGTTCTTTGGATGCCGCGGCGATTGTGGCCAGGGCACGGCAGGTTTGCGAACTGGAGGTCGAAATCTCCTGGAGGCTCTGCGCCACCTTGGCGCTGATGGCCACGCCCTGTCCGCTCTTGGCGATGGAATCTTCGATTTTCTCCGCTGTTTCTCTGGCAGCCTGGGCGCTGCGCTGGGCGAGGTTGCGCACTTCGTCGGCCACAACAGCGAAGCCCGTGCCCGCTTCACCGGCGCGTGCCGCCTCGACGGCGGCGTTGAGCGCCAAGATGTTGGTTTGAAAAGCGATTTCGTCAATGGTCTTGATGATCTTGGCGATGTTGTCACTGGAAACCTTGATCGCGGCCATTGCCTGGCTCATTGCCTTCATATCGGCGGCGCCCGTTTCGGATGACGCGCGGGCTTGATTGGCGAGGTCTCGAGCGTGTTGCGCGCTTTCAGCGTTCTTTTTCGTCATGCTCGACATCTCTTCCAGCGAGGCGCTGGTTTCTTCGAGCGACGCGGCCTGTTCATTGGCGCCTTCGGCCAACGATTGACTGGCGGAGGCCACATGACCGGACGCAGCCGATACCCGGCCTGACCCGTCCGAGATCATGCCGGCCATGCGCTTGAGAATCCGATCGATTCGAGCAATGACGAGCGAGGCAATCCCGATCCCCAGGACAAGCGTCATTCCAAGGACGGCGAGAACACCCAGCTTGCCATCCCGGATTGCAAGATCAACCTGCCGGCCGACATCCTGCGTATCCGTCATGTTGAAATCCACAAGCGCCCTGATGCCTTCCGTCAAACCGGTGTAAGCCGGATAGAGTTGACGTTCCATCAAATCCAGCGCCTCCTTCTTCTTGAGATCGCGGCTCAAAGCCAGCGCCTCCTTGAAAGTGGCCACATAACCGGCGCGCGCGGTTTTGAAGGCGTCGAATAATTGGCGATTCCTGGCCTGCATGGGAATGGCTTCATATTTCTTGATAAGCTGGTTGATCTCCTCAATGTTGGCCTGGATGGACAATTCGATTTTGGATTGCGCTTCCTTTTCCTCCGTAAAGACATGTCTGGAGGCCAGCAGGGCGTTGTCGCGGGTGAGAAAGCCAATCTGGTTCACGTAGAAACTGCAGGGAACGCAGTCCTGTGTGAGCCGTTTCGACTGATCGTGAATCGCGCCGAACTTTATGAGGGCATAGGCGGCCCCCGCGATCGAGATGAGGATGAGGATGGCAAAACCGAGGCCCACGCGACGGGAGATGGTCCAGGTTGTCATAGGGTTTTCGAGGCAAGAAGGTCGATTCTCTATGACTGGTCTGCCGCCGGCGTTTGTCGCAAGCATTCGATGGTTTCGGCAGTCACGACGCGGTCAATATCGAGCAGCGTCTTGACGCCGTTCTTGAGTTTGGCCATGCCGAGGAGATATTCCGCGCTGAGTTTGGCGCCGAAATCCGGCGGCCCCTCGATTTCCTGCGCGATGATATTCACCACCTCTTCCACCGCATCCACAATCAGTCCCATGAGACTGCTTGTCCCGGACGCCAGGCTCACCTGGACCACGATGATACAGGTGCGTTCGGTGAATTCGGCCTTGGCGAGCCGAAACTTCAGCCGCAGATCAATCACGGGAACCACTTTCCCGCGCAAATTGATCACCCCTTTGACGTAGTCTGGCATCTGAGGAACCGGCGTGATGTCCTGCATCCGGATGATTTCCCGCACCTTCAGCACTTCGAGTCCGTAAGATTCCCGTCCGAGGGTGAATGTGAGATGTTTGCCGGCCTTGGCGCGACCCGCGGTAGCCGGCAAATGTTGGGATGTGGGCAAATTGGCTGTGTTTGTCATGGTCGTGGAGAGTGAAAGGCCGCAACAAATAGAAACCGCTTTTCCCCAGTTGTCAAGTTTTGAAGGCTTACAAATATTGACGGATGATCTCCAGGGTTTCGGCGCCGAATCGCCGGGCTTTGGCCGGACCGATGCCGCGCACCTCCAACAGCTCTGGTTCCGTCCGCGGTTTGCGCCGGGACAAACCTTCAAGCGCGCGATCGGTGTAGATGAGATAGGCGGGAAGGTTGCCGAGGCCGGCGGCTTTCTCGCGCCGCCATTCGCGCAATGCGTCGAACAGATTTACATCATAATCGCCTTCGTCGTGCGAATCGGCATCACCCCGTCGCGTTGCTCTGGACTTTGCGCCTCCTGTGGAATGGCTGCTCTCAACCTCCGGCATCACCAGCGAAATGGTTTTCTTGCGGCGCATCACGTCGCCGCCCAGATCGGTCAACGAGAGCGTGGGATATTCCCCTCCGCCGACCTGCAAACACCCCGCCTGAACAAGGGTATCGAGCAGGCTCCACACATAATCCGGACTGAAATCCGAGAGCAATCCATACGTCGAAAGGCGGTCCAGACCGGCATCGAGGACATCCTTCGAGCGCGAACCGACAAGCGTTTGCGTGATGCGCCCCCGCCCGAAGCGTCCGTTGACGCGCGCGACGCAACTGAGCGCCTTTTGGATGATGACGATCTCCTCTTCCGTGGGAAGTCGGGACGCGGAACCCGTCCGCGACAGGCAGGTGTCGCATGTCGCACAGCGTTCACCCGCATCCTCATCGCCGAAGTAGCGCAGGATGAACTGATGCCGGCAGCCCGTGTTGTCGGCGTACTGGATCATGCGTCGCAGCTTCGCGACATCGCGCTCGCGTTTCGCGTTGAGCCGCTCAAAGTCAATTTGCAAAGCGTCGAGTTCCTTCACGGGTTCCGCCAGACGCGTGGTGTAGGTGCGGCTCCCCGAACGGTAATCGCGCTGGATGAAGCCGGCGCGCTCCAGCAGGTAGAGCGCGGTGCCGACCGCCATCTCGTTGTTCGCTTCCGGCACCTGCTCGGCGATTTCGGAGATGGGAATCTCCACAGGGCCATGACGGCAAAGGCTCAGCAGCGCCAGGCGCAGCCCTTCGATGATCTCGCGGGTGGGATTGGCGCCTTCGATGAAAAACTCCTGGGTCTGCACGTCCGCGTAATTGAAGAGCAACTCGCAACGGGCGGGTTCGCCGTCGCGCCCCGCGCGCCCTGCCTCCTGATAATACGCCTCGACGCTTCCAGGGATGTCGTGGTGCAACACAAACCGCAGGTCCGCGCGATCAACCCCCATGCCGAAGGCGTTGGTGGCGATTGCAACGGGGCAATCGCCGCTCATGAATTTCTCCTGCGCGCGCGCGCGCTGCTGGTCGGTCAGCCCCGCGTGATAGGCGGTGGCCGGAACCCCCGCTTGCGCGAGCGACGCGGTCACCCTCTCCACATTCTTGCGTGTCGCGCAGTAAATGATCCCGGTCTTGAGCTGACGGATGAACTCAAGGATGCGCGCCAGTTTTGCCGCCTGATTCTTCGCCTGGGTGACGGCGAGCGTGAGATTGGGACGAGCGAAGCCGGACACAAACACCCGGGGCGGCTCGCGGCCCGCCTTGCCAAGATCGAGTTGTTCGATGATGTCCTGACGCACCTCCGGCGTGGCCGTCGCGGTGAGGGCGGCCACCTGGGGTTGTCCCAGACTCCGGAGCGCATGACGAAGCCGCAGATAATCCGGACGAAAATCGTGTCCCCATTGCGAGATGCAATGCGCTTCATCAATGGCAAACAGGGCGATGGACAAGGGCGCCAGCGCCTGAACGAACCGTTCGCTCTTGAAACGTTCGGGCGCCACATAAACGAGACGGTATTCGCCGCGTTGCATGCCTTGAATGCGTTGGCTCATTTCCGACGGCGCCAACGACGAGTTGATGCAGGCGGCGGGGATTTTTTTTCCGACAAGCGCATCCACCTGATCTTTCATCAGCGCGATCAACGGCGAAACCACGAGCGTGATGCCCTCCAGGATAAGCGCCGGGAACTGGTAACAAAGCGATTTGCCGCCCCCGGTGGGCATGATGACCAGCGCATCCCGCCCTTCGAGGAGGGCGGAGATCACAGGCTCCTGCCCTTCGAGAAACTCGCGGAACCCGAAGTGCTGGTGCAACCGCTCGTGGAGTTCGTCGCTGACGGCCATGGGGACAAGTCTAACGCGTTCCCATCGGAACACAAGCCAGAGCATGAATGGCGGGCGCCGGTGCAATGCGCTCGGGAATTGTCGCCGGACGTGGCGATCATGGACATGTCCATGCCGAACTTGACGCCAGCAGATCATGCAGAAACTCGTGCTGCACAGCGTGGCCGAGCTGACCAAGTACGCCATCCGCGAGGGCTGGACCACGCTCGAAGATTGACGCCGCTTTTCGTTGGAATCCGTTCATCATTTGCCAAGAGGGAGGTGATGCGGTAGCATCAGATGTATGAGAACCACATTGGATATCGAGGATGATGTTCTGGAGGCGGCCAGGGAACTGGCGGAACGGGAAGGCAGCACATCGGGACGTGTTTTGTCCACTTTGGCGCGGCAGGGTTCAGTGGTTCAGAGTTCAGAAGTCAACATCCATGAACGCTTTCATGCGCTGCCTCCCAACTGCGCTTGTTTGCTGAACTCTGAACCCTGAACCCCTGAACCTGAGTAGTTACAGGCTACATGAATAAATGGCGATTTTTCGATAAAAAACAGCAAAAGAGCGCGGTTGCATTGAAGAATGCCCCGCGTATTTTGGTGCCCAGGAATGAAGGCGACAAAGAAAGCGAAAGACGCGAAAAAGAAACTCACCCACCAGGAGCAAACTGCCGCTCAACCATCCTCTCGCGAACAGGAGGGGTTCCAACGCGCCTTCAACGTGCCGAAAGGCGGGGCGCCCGCCTGCAGTTCCTGCTTTTCGGGATATGGTTACAGCCTCAATGATTTTCGCGGCGACATCACGAACGGAAAGGGCGACGCTTTGTTCAGGTATCCGGCGCATCGTGATCGCCACGCTGTGGAGTGGGAAACGAGTCCCGCCGAATCAAATCAAACCACGATTTTCACCTGGATCGGCGGCAGCCAGGTGCGGCCGGCATTTCGGCCTTCTTTCCCCTACGCCGCCGCCACGCTTTACGTTGATGGTGTGAAGCGGCTGGAATTTCCGATGGGACGATCTGATTGCTTCACACCGATCAATGACATCCCCGGTTTTGAATCGGGACAAAAAGATTTTCTGCTCCATTTTGAGCCGCGCCGGTTTCAGTCGCTGGCGGAGCCGCCGCATCGGATGTGGACTCCGCACGGCGTATCGGGGTTTTACCGGCTCACCGTGCCCGGCAAGTATTTGAAGAAAGGGCGGCCGCTTCGCTTGCGCGTCGAGCTTCCGCCATCCAAACCCGATGTCGAGATGTTCTTCTACGTCAGCCCGCGACGCGACGCGTTGAGGGAGGATATTTCGATCCTCCGACGCGAAGTCGCCCAGCTTCAAGCGGATATGGTGCAGTTGAAGCTCTCCCATGAAATGCTTTACGCGCAGGCTTACCCGCAACTCTTTTCCAGGCGCGTCAGGGGACAACTGGTCATCGCGCATCAGGACGACACCAAACATCTCCATCCCGCCCAGGTGACGGTGATGTCCGACGGAGAAATTGTGATCACGGCGCGCGAAGGAACCGATCATCTCGCGCCCGACGGCCGCATGATCCTGGTCCGCTCCAAGGACCATGGCCGCACGTGGGGACCGAAGGAGGTCATGTATGATCTGGGCAACGCCGATCATCGTTGCGCAGTGATCACGGAGCTGCCCAACGGGGACTGGGTGGCGCTCGATTACCGTTCCGGCGGCGCCTACACGCCGGAAGGCATTTGGGACGCCAATGCCCCGGCGCAACCAACCTTGTGGGGCGCATGGTCCGCCGACCGCGGCAGGACATGGAACTTTTCCAAAGAGCCGGTGTCCGTTCCCGGCGCGCATCCCATGGCGGAAGTCGAACGCCACATGATCCGGCTTCCCAACGGACGTCTGCTCGTGGCGGCAAACTACGAAGAGCTTGGGCCTGACGGCAAGGTTGAATCATGGGGTGTGACATGGATCGCGATCTTTCGATCGGACGACAACGGCCGAAGCTGGCAGGTCCATGGCAAGGCCCCGTTTCATCCGTCCATCATCGGCGAGTGCGCCATGCTTCGCACCCTGAGCGGGAAACTCCTGTTGATCTCGCGTTCCGAGGCCTGGCACGGCAAGGATTGGACAAAGCAAGGGATGCTCCACCAATCCGTTTCCCTTGATGAAGGGAAAACATGGAGCGAATTCGTTCCCACCGAAATGAGCAGCATGAGTTCGCCCGGACATCTCCTGCAACTCAAGGATGGAAGAATTCTCTGCACTCACGCTTCGCGCAATTATCCGGGATCGGTCTATGTCACCGTCAGCCGGGATGAAGGGCAAACATGGGATACGGCCAACACGCGGATCATCACCCACGACATCAAGAATTATGATTCGTGCTATCCCAACAGCGGCCAAATGGCCGACGGCACGCTCATCACGGTGTGGTACGCCAATCTTTTCGGCAAGTTTTACATCTCCGCTTTTCTATATCGGCCGGAGGACGTATGAAAGATTGAATCGAATCGAGTCCGGTATCATGAACCGCAAACACTCACGCGAAGGCTTCACCCTCATCGAGCTTTTGGTCGTCATCGCGATCATCAGCATCCTTGCCGCCCTGCTCCTGCCCGCGCTCAAATCCGCCAGGGCATCCGCCCACAGCATCGTGTGCATCAACAATCTGAAACAGATTTACACCGGCTTGTCCCTTTATGCGCAGGACAACGATAATTCCATTCCTCCCACCGGTCCCACCGATACGCAGTCTGGAAATTGGCATTATCGTGTCGGCAAAGGCGGATACTTTGGACCGTCCCAGCCGGCAAGGCCGGGTTTCCCAACACCGGCTCTGGGAAACACCTGGCCGATTTTGCGTTGTCCTGCCGAATATGCGTTTCCTGCGAACGCACCATACAACAGCAGTTATGCGATCGAGTACATTCAGACCAGCTATGCAATCCACTTCGCCTTTAGTGGTTACAAGTCGGGCATTCCTCGCAAAGGATTTGGAATTCGCCCCCCTGGTTGCAGTCTGGAAACGATGCCGATGGTGATGGACTGTGAATCATGGAATGTCGGAGCGCAACCGGCATATTTTGGCTGGCACACCGATGATGATACGTATTGGACTCTTCCCAACTATCGCCCGTACTATCCCTATCGTCATCCCGGAAAAACGGCGAATGTGTTGTATATGGATGGCCATGTAGGCGGCAGGAAGAGCTATGCGCTTGGCCAAGGCACGCCGATTTTTCACTGGAGGTATGATACCGATCCGGATGGCGGCCCGCTGTCGGGCGGCGCGGTCTATGATCCGAATCCGCCTTTCCCTTGAAATTGCTTTACGCCGACCATGCGAGGCTTTAGATGGAAGCAATGAAAATCAAATTCGGCGTCATCGGGCTCAATCACAGCCACGTCTTCGCGATGGTGGATGGACTTTTGAAAACCGGCCAGGCGGAGTGCGTCGCTTATTTCGCTCCGGAAAAGGAGCTTCAAGCGCAGATGCAAAAGGCGTCCCCGCAAATCCCACTGGCGCGGAACGCCGCCGAGATTCTCGAAAATCCCGACATCCAGCTCGTTTGCTCGGCCTCGATCAACAACGACCGCGGACCGCTGGCAGTCCAGGCGATGCGTCATGGGAAGGATTTTTTCGTTGATAAACCGGCGGTGACGACACTGTCCGATCTTGACGAAATCGAGCGCGTCCAGCGGGAGACCGGCCGGTTGTGGTTCGTATGGTACGGCGAACGATTGATGGACCCCGCCAGTCAGAAGGGCATCGAGTTGCTTGAATCAGGCGTCATCGGGCGGCTCGTCAATTTCATCGGGCTTGGCCCGCACAAGTTGAGACGTCCTACGCGGCCTGCCTGGATGTTCGTTCCCGAACAATACGGCGGCATCATCAACGACGTCGGCATCCACCAGATCGAAATGTTCACCCACCTGGGCGGCGGAAAACCGACCGTGACGTCCTCGCGCCTCGGTAACTTCGGGACTCCGGACATTCCGTCGTTCCACGATTTCGGCGACGCGACCCTGACTGCGCCCAACGGCGCCACCGCCTACGTGCGGGTGGATTGGTTCACGCCTGAGAGCATGCCCACCTTCGGCGACATCCGGAACATCCTCGTCGGCACCAAAGGGATGATGGAACTTCGCAAGACCGTGGATCTCGCCGTTGATAACAATCGTTTTACAGGACATCAACTGCTGCTGGTCACAAACGAAAAGGCGCCGCACCGGATCTCCTGCGAAGGGATCAAGGTGACGCTTTACGACGACATCATCCGCGATGTTCGCGAGCGCCAGAATCGTTGCGTCCCGCACGCCGCCTCCTTCGCCGCCTGCCGCGCCACGCTCGAAGCCCAATCCCGCGCGATCCGATTGACGCAGTGACCCGGACGGCAAAGCGGCATTCGCCGGAATCGACTTGACAAACCGTAAATATGGTTTTTATGGTGAAAGCATGAAGACAACGGTGGAAATTCCCGATGAACTTTTCCGACATGCCAAGGCCCGGGCTGCATTGGCAGGTCAGAGCATGAAAGGCTTCTTCGTGGACGCTTTGAGAAATAAAATCCACTCTGTTCAAAGCAAGTCCCGGACGCCGCCGGGCTGGCGATCCGTTTTCGGGAAAGCCCCCAAGGGCGCGGCGGCTGAAGTCCAGGGCATCGTGGACGAGGAGTTTTCGCGAATTGACGCGGAGAGTTGGAAATGATCCTTGACACGAATGCCGTGTCCGATCTCTTCGATGGCAACCGTTCTCTGGCAATGTTGTTGGCGGGGTCCGTTCGCCACCACCTGCCTGTTGTGGTCATCGGCGAATATCGGTTCGGCCTCAGGGAATCGCGCTGCCGCCGCGTGTTGGAATCGCTTCTCAATCGTCTCGAAGTCGAGTCTGTGATTCTTGCGCCCGACCGGGCAACGGCTTCCGCCTATGCCGACATCCGCCATGAGTTAAAGACCGCGGGACATCCCTTGCCGGACAACGACATCTGGATTGCCGCATTGGCGCGCCAGCACGAACTCAAAATCGCAAGTCGTGACCGCCACTTCGATTGGATCACTGGTATAAAGCGGCTTGGCTGGTGAAAACGGCTCCACCCTCACCTGCGAATTACTCGCACGAGATACGGCCGATGGATTTTTCAGCAAGAAACACCACTGCTTCTGTCACTGGAACCCATGTCAGTTTTATGTCACACGTCAGGTTCACCCCGTCTCACGGGAACACAGTGGCAGAAATCTTCCTTACCCCAGTTTGTCTCCCGGAGCCTTCGGAACGCACGCTCGGAAAGAAATGAATTTCTGACATCGCGCGATGGCGCGCGTTTTCTGAGTTCGGCCATCGTTCTCTGATAGTTGGTCTTTTCCAATTTTCGCTGAAATTTCAGGAACTCGCGCTCACAAGCGCGGGCGGCCTTGGGCGAAGGCGCCCTTGGGATGTCAATGAATGCGGTCGTGATCCGATCCACGCCCAGTTTGTAGGCGACGGGCTTTCCCCGGCTGATGATCAGGTTGTTGCCCGCCGCGTTGGCCTGGACGACCGGCACGCCGTTTTCCCAGGCGCGCGAGAGCAGCGTCTGGTTCTGCCCTTTGTTCACTGAACCGTAAGTCGGGATCAAAAGGAACTGCGCGCCATCCAGGACCAGCGTCCGCGCCAGGAGGGGAATCCAGCGATCGCTGCAGATCAGCATCCCGCATCGTCCGAGAGGCGTGTCCAACGCGCGCGCCTGCCGGCCGGGCCGGCAGAAGTTCCAACCCGGATACGCCCCGCTTCCTTCGCTCAGCTTGTGATACGTCCCGCAAATGTTGCCGCGATGATCAATGAAAACCGCGCTGTTGAAAGCATCCCGCCCGATCCGTTCCAGGAAACCGAAGCAAAGGCATGTCTTCAGGGTTCGCGCCAGTTTCCGGAAGCGTGTCATATAAGGGCCGTCCAGCGGCTCGGCGATATCGAGCGCCGCCGACGCCCGTTCCGGATGCCAGATGACATCGAGAATCACGTAACCATCCAGCATCCCTTCCGTCGCCACAATCAAATTGGGTTTTTGTTTGGCGGCTTTCCTGAAGAATGCCTCCATCTTGTCGGCGTTATGCGACTTGGCCCATTTTTTCGGCCTGATGGAAACCGCCGCGACCTTGTAGCGCGCGAACATGACATCCGCGTTGATGCGCGCGCTGTGAAAGGGAAAGGCGCGTTCCCCGGTCCTGTGCGGGATCGTGGCGAGAGTGTTCATGTGACAAAGCCTAACAACCCTGGCGCCCTTGGTAAATGAAAAGAACGGCAGGCAAACAGCCACTGGACTGTCCTTCAATCGCCCTTCCGCTCTGCCGTGAAGGGCGCCGGATTGTCCGGCCAGGAGCCGCGCCAGGAATCACTGAAAATCGCGCGTTTCATGGGAGAGAAACAGACGCATTAACCTTCCGACCGCATTCCGCAGTTGCCCGGTTTCGTCTTGCTTCGTTTGAAGACAGGATAGTTGACAGGAGGACGTGGTTTTCCACGCAACCGTTGGTAGGCATCGGAGGCGAGCCAGCTTGTGATTGTCTCCACCGCCCCGTAAAAGCTCCCAGACCTTGGCCTCTTGTGATGTGGTTGTCCGGAGGCGGTTGGCGAAACTGCAACAAGGAGGGGGTGGAACTTTTCCTTATCAGGCATGGATTTGCTCTGGCATCGATCAATTACCGGGTGAGCGTCAAAGCCATCGTCCCTGCAAACATTCTCGATTGCAAGGCGGCGGTGCGCTGGTTGCGGCGCCATGCGAAAGAATATGGACTGGATCCGCATCGAATCGGCGTGTGGGGTTCTTCCGCCGGGGGACATCTGGCCGCTCTTCTTGGCGCTTCGAATGGCCGCAAGGAGCTTGAAGGAGATGTCGCCAAACCGGTGGTGTCGTGCGACGTTCAGGCAGTGTGCGATTTTTGCGGTCCATCCGATTTGACGCGAATTGCCCGTCCGTCGATCCGGCGAAAATTCCCCCTGCTCTACGAGGTAACGGCGCAAAACCTGGGCGGTCCCGTGGAAAAACGGCGCGACAAGGCCCTGCTGGTGAGTCCGCTCCATTATGTCACATCGTCCTGTCCGCCCATGCTGATCGTTCATGGCGAGGAGGACGATGTGGTGCCGGTTGAGGAAAGCATCATCCTTCACGAGGCGCTGAAAAGAGCCGAGGCCGATTCCACTTTGTATGTGCTCAAAGGGGAGGGGCACGGGTGGAAACCCGGTCTCACCGCCGGGCGGGTGGCCGCTTTTTTCAAGCGGACCTTGGTGATTTGAAAAGTCAATGAGGCCTTTTGATTGCCAGCTCGATGCTGACGATGCAGACGGAGTTTTCCCGCCGTTCCTGCGGGCTGGCCCGCTTCCGGCTCCCATTCAGGATCACGATCTCGTTCCAGCCCTCGCGAATGTCCGCGACCTTGAACCGGTAATTGAACGCCTGGTTTTCCGCCACGTGATGCGTCAATGCGCCGGTCGCAAAAAGCAGTTCCTGGGTGGGGCGGGCATCGAAGCTCGGCCATGAGCCGTTGAAGCTGACGCCGAGATCACCTTTCCCAAGGTGATCTTTCCCATGATCCGGCGGATTCGGCCCCTTTTCAACCACGATCTGAAGCAGCAACTGGAGTCCGGCGCCTGACGGTTCGGCGCATAAGGGCAGACGAAAGGCGCGCTGCCATTGCGGTTCCAGCGTGACGGGAAACTGTTCGGGAAACTCGAAGAACGGGGGCATGGAATAGTAACCGCAGCCCGTGGAGAAAGTGTAATGTTTCGGTTTGCCGCGCAAGTGATCGAGTTTTTCGAGATTTTTAAGCGCGCGGTAATCCGCTTTCACATTCAGCGTGTGCGCGTGCTCCGGCGTGTCGCTGCAAAAAAAGTTGAAGGTCTCGATGCCGTCTGCGCCCAGCGCCAGTTTGGCCGCGGCGTTCCCCCGAAGGAGTTCGGCGCTGGCGGACAAAAGGCGGTAAGGAAGGCCCTTTTTCTTTTTGGGCGAATGCACCGGCAGCCAGTTGGGCGCGTCCTCCACCACGCCATAGACCGCGATTTTTCCGCCAAACTCCGCTTTCCAACGATCCAGCGGCATGTCCCACGACGTCTGCCAACCATTGGTCGGACATAAGAAATCAAGGATGCCCCGCTCCACCATGGCGCGGACATCCAGACCGTGGTTGCGCATCATCTCGAAACAACCTGGAAACCGCAGGCCCAGCGGATAGGGTTTGCCGGTTTTCCAGGCGCGTTTCTCCGTGAACGCGCGAATCTCCGCGTGCCACGCCGTGATGATGTCCGTTGTTTTCTGCGAGGCGGGCGGATTGCAGCACAATATCCAGCGCGTCCAATCCAGTTCCATGCCCTCGAAATCGTAGTCCTCCACCAATTCCCGGATCAGGCGCATCATGTAATCGCGGACTTCGTGTGTTTCGTAATTCAACCCCATCCAAGAATGCGAAAAGCCATCCTTCGGATTGAGCTGGATGCCCTTGAGCCGGAACCGGGCGTCCTTGAGCAGCGGGGCATTGAAAAAACTGCCGGTGAAACTGTTGGCGCCGTGCATGTCGTTCATGCGCACACTCGCCCACGGGCTGATGCGACGGCGGCGGCAGGCCTTGGTCGCTTCGGCCAGCCAGTCCACGTCGTCTTCGAGCAGGTCCAGGTAGCGGTTCATGAATTTTGCAAAACCCGCGAAGTAATCGTCCACCTGCTTGTGGGTCATCGGCTGGCCGAGGATATGGCCGTAGAAATGCTTGTAATCGCCGCGCTTGTAGCCGTCGAGAGCAGTGGGAATGGCCTTGCTCGGATACCAGGCCACCTGGCCGTTGGGATTGATGAGAAAGGTGTCCACGCCGCTGTCGGCCAGCAGGTCCACAAAATCGTGGATGGCCTTTTTGGTGAAGCGCCCGCCCTTCTGCTGCAACCGGTTGGTCGCATAATTGTAAAAAAACACGTTGCAATCGCCGTTGTAGAGATTGCAATGTCGTCGGAGCGTTGGCGTCGTTTTCATAAAAGGTCTGCCTTTGTGGAATTGTCGGCCACAATGGATACCATACCGCAACCCGCCGCCCGGCATCCATGCACGTTTATACGAAAGACTTATATAATCGTTCGGTGGCGTCGGTCTGCGTTACTTTTCATGCCCTCGCAGGGCCGAACCGCCATTGCGCGAGCTCGGATTCTGTGATCGCCTCGCCGTACAATCGCACGTCGGCGATGGTTCCATCAAAGGAACTTTGCGGACCGAACCCGATGCGGAGGGGCTGAGTATTGGACAATTCAAAACAGTTACCGGCCGGCGCGGTTGACGACGCCGACAACCGACCGTTGACGTACAGTCGTAGTTGCCGGCCTTGACGAACCGCCGCGAGATGCGTCCAGTCGCCGCCAATATCGCGCTCGTGACTGACCATCAGGCCGGCTTGCGCGGCGCACACCCGGCCCAGAGTCCCGTCCGGGTCTGCATCGCAAGCCCTTCCCCGGCACGAGCCGGTGCCGGCGAAGAGTCGGCCTTGATGCGTGGCGAAACAGGTCACCCGGTTCCAACTGGCTGTGATCTGTTGGTTGTAGTCGGGGCGACTGGCCAGACTGCCCAGCAACGTCCAATGTCCGTCCATTTCGTACCGGTAGACCTGCGCTTTGGGAATGACGCCTGCGTACAGTTTGCCGTTGTGCACGACCAGGTCCATGACTTCGTTGATCTCGGTGATGTGGCCCTGGTCGTCGGACGTCCCCAGTCCCGGGGGAATACCCAGGCGACCGGTGTTGACCCAATGATCGCCGCCTTCGTAACGCAGAACGAAACCTTGCGGCCATGTCCCGGCGTGAAGCCTGCCGCCAAACACCTGTAAGCAATGGATCTGAGTGATCCCATGCGGTTGAATGGCGAACGGCAACCAGTTCTGAGCGCCTGCGTAGCGGAAGAACTTCCTGTGCGTTGCCGCGTACAAAGTCCCGCCCATCGGTTGCAGGCATTCGAGATTATCGTTGTCGGGCATCCCGCAATCGCCCCAGCCCGAGCCGGCCAGCTTGAAGCAGCGGCCGCGCCCGACGCGATCCAGGCCGACGTACAGTTCTCCTTGAAAACTCGCCATGGTGAACATTCGCGAGCCGTCGCCCACCTGACCCAGATCCCGCCACGAGACGCCGCCTTCATAAACAAACGCCCGCGTTGCTGCGGCACGCGGTTGGCCGGCATCGCCCGTCTGGGCGCGAATCCAATCCCAGATGCCGGTGCCGGCGTAGAGTTTTCCGCCATGAACGAGCAACGACATCACGGCGAGATGATTCGGATCGTTGCCGAGCCGTCCGCAATCGGTCCACTCCGCGCCGCCCGCCCATCGAAAAACGTGGGCGGCATCCTGTGGGTTGTCGGCATCGGCGATGCCGGCGTAGAGCGCGCCGTCGAAGACCACCAGGTTGCTGATCAGGGAACTCGAAGGACACGGTTTCCCGCAGTCTTCCCATTCGCCGAGATAGCCGTCGTCAATCCCAAAGTGCGCGTGCCGCGTGTCCGACATCGCAGAATAAGCGGGCGAGCTGCCGGCGACCGAGAGATTGACGCCGCAGCGCGCGGCAGGGTCGAACTTGCTGAGCAGATCGCCAAACACGCCGCGCATCGGCGTATGGCACCGGGCCCAGAGTGCAATTGAGAAATCCCGGTTGCTGAAGCGCAGCTCGGAGGCGTCGGGAATTTCAAGGCTGCTGTCGCGTCCATTGAAGACGGCCGCGCTATTCGCTGAACCGGTCGGTCCTTTGCCAAAGGTTACCTGGTGGGCCGTGCCGTGGTGGCGGCCAAGCCGATCGCGAGCGTCGCCGCGCAGTGGCCAGTGAGCAAGCAACGAACGATCATTCATGGAGCGTTGACACTAATGAATAGCCGTCCGAAGCGCAGGTATTGTAGGCAAACACGCCTTCCGGGTTTCGGTTTCATGGATCACCCCACATGTCGTATGTCCAAGGCGGCCATGTTGAAAGCTCACCAGGCGTATAATCGTACCATTTTCCATAGGTTCCGCTGTTGTAACCCGTGGACTTGCAAAATTCGCCATGACCGTCAACGAAGACAAAGTTCAAGCCTCCCGCCTGATGACGCGGATAAATCGGAGGAGATGCGGCGCCTTGACACGTCGAGTCAAAATTGCTCGGAGTGTTGGGATACCATGAGTAACATTCCGCAACGAGATAAACCCTGCTGGGACGTTTCACTTCATAAAGTGTGTGCATCGGATGACCGCCATATCCCACAAAGGCGCTATAGGCGCCATAGGAAACGTAGCCGTCAAACATTGGTCGTTTATCCGGACAACCATAGTACAAAACCCGGTCGCTTTTTCCCATGTAATTCGTGATCGTGTAGAGCCAATATTGTGCGGCTGGAGGATCAGTGTTGGGCTCCCCCGTTCCATTAATCCAGCCGTTGTTGTCATCCGCCAGCATGAACGTGGCAAGACTCACCTGCTTGAGATGAGCCAGGCAGGCCGTCCGTCTTGCAGTTGCGCGCGCATTCTTCAACGCCGGCAGCAGCATCGCCGCCAGAATGGAAATGATGCCCACCACGACAAGCAGCTCGATCAAGGTGAAGGAATATCGATCTTTTCGATTCGGGTTCATATATGGGTGTGCGGCAACCGTTTCCAGCAACCACCCGATTTCATGATTATCCACCGCTTCCTTTTCCGTGACAAGCAGACACCTCTGATCTAATATTTAGGTCAGATGAATTTTCTTCGTTCCCGGTCCGAGCAATTGGCTGATTACCTTTCCAATTCCATTGCCCGGGCCGAGCTCGTTGAGCCTTTGCCGGGCATGCGTGATTGGGCCGTCAAACTGGGCGTCAGTTATAGGACTCTTGAATCCGCCCTCAAAATCGTGGAACGCAGAGGGCTGGTTTCAATCGAGCCGCGAAGAGGCGTTCGTCTGCGGCGCGCCAGGGGGGCGTCTCGCGGAATTTCCTAAACGGAGGCGCCGCCGACATCCACTTTGATCTCGGTCACCCCCGCGTCCCACGCTGCCGCGGCGTCGGGCTTGGCGGCGGACGGGGCCGGCGACGGTTACTGGCCCGTCTTGGGCTCAGGGCCGAAATCCACGCGCACAAGGCGGGGTTCGGTGAAAATCGTCGTTCCCGCGCTGTTCACATAGCCCACCTGCGCCAGATAGTAGCACAGCGGTGTCTGCTGGTTTTTCCAACGCATCAACTTGAAAGAGCCGGCCGCCTTCTGTTGTTCGACCTCGAGTTTTGCCTGTTGCGCCTCGGCCAGCTGCGGCCACAGGCCTTTCGCGTCAGCCTGCGGCGGCCATTCCTTGAGCACGCCGGCGCGGCTGTGGAAAACGGAGACCGCTTTGATTTCGAGGAGAGGATCAACCAGGGATATCTCGGCGTCCATTTCCGCCACATCACCGTCTTTTTTTTTATCGCGCAGAATCAGCTCCCCGACTCGCACCTCCAACAGCTTCATCAATTCCGTCGGGGGAACGGCCATGCCGCCCCCTGAACCCTTCGTCGTCGCGATGGCGGCTCCCACCAGTTCGCCGCGCGCGTTCACCACCGGCCCGCCGCTGTTGCCGGGGTTGATCGCGCCGTCGATTTGCACAACCTTCATCTCGCCTTGCTTGTCGTAGCGGACGCTGGACACCATCCCCTTGCCGACCGACAGGGCAGGATTGTCTTTGGCGGCCGCCAGCGCCTCGCCGAATGGAAATCCGAAGATGAACACGGACATGGTCTCCGACGGCTGCGCTTTCTGGCTCAGATCCATCGGCGACGGCAATCCTTTGACGCCCGTAACCTTGAGCAGCGCAAGGTCACGTTCCCGGTCGGCGGCGACGAGCACGGCTGGAACGGCCAACTCCTTGCCGGCGCCGCTCCAGAATACGACGGACAGTTGCGGATTTGAATCGCCCTTGGCTTGTGGAGCGACCACGTGACTGTTGGTGGTGATATATCCCGTTTCGCCATCGACCTTGATCAGAAACCCCGAACCGCTGCCCTTGGCATGTCCGTTGACGGCGACCTTGACAAACACCGTAGCGCTCTTGATCCCATCGAGTACTTGGGCCGGTATCGCCTCGTTGGCGCCGCGGCAAACCACGGGGAGCCACAGACACGCCAGCGCAAGGAGAAAAAACCTCGGCATTCGCCTTTCCTTCATTTCTTGTCCCTGGTGTCGCTCTCGCGATAGACCGTCACCGGGCCCAGCAGACCGCCGGTGCCCAGTTCGTTGAGGGCCGCGCGCGTGCAAAGAAGCGAGATTTGGTTCTCAGCGCCGGGCTTGACGGCACTCGTGATGTCGAAGGAAAACGGCGTGCAGTACCCCGAGGATTCCGGTTTTGTTTCGGACACGCTTTTTCCGTCTTTGTCCCTGGTCTCCATTACGTACGGAATGTGTTTCCCATTCACGAAGACCTTGGCCGAACCATCGGTGTTGGCCAGCCAAAGCCAGACGCGTTTGCCGGCGGGCGCCGCGGGAATCGCCACCTTGGTCCGATACCACACGCTCTTGAAGTAGTTATGCAGTCCGAGGGTGGACCAGGTCTCGACGCAGACATCCGTGGTTTTCCACGCGCCGTCGTCGAAGTCGGGTTTCGCATAACCCGCCGCCTCCCCTTGTTTCTCCGGATCTTGGATCCAGCGGAACTGGCGGAGCGGCTTTGGCGTCAGGATCTGGAATTCCTTCGCGAGCCGCGTGGCATCCTTGTAGGTCGGTTCATAGAACCAGGCGAAGTATTCATCGCTCAGAATCCGCCCCGCGCCGTAAGGCATGAAGGTGAAAGCGAATTGCGGTTTGTATTTCTCGACGAGGACCTTCACCCGCGCATGCCAAGCCTCCGCGTCCTGCGCGAGACCTTCGAACCGGCCCTCGGCCTGGTCGCAGCGCAGTTTCATGAAGGCCTCGAAGAGTTGCAGGGAATCATGGGCCAGACCGATGCGGAATTTTTCCTGGTCCGTTTGAGCGGCCGCCACCGCCTTGTTCAACAATTGCCGCGCGCCCTTGAGTTTTTCAGGCGTCCAGCGGCGCAGGTGACCGAAGCCACACCCTGAGTATTCGTTGATGTCCACCCAGACATGGTCAATGTACTCCCAGTAGGCAGTCATCTCACGTGCCGCGTTGCCGTAAAACTTCTCGTTGATTTCCCGAAAGACGTCGGCCGGTTTGAGTTTCGAGTTGAACGCCAGGCGGCAGCCCAGGTAGAGGGCGTGCATCGAGGTGTCGAAGTTGGCATTGGTCTCGGGTTGCCAGAACTGGCAGTTGCCTTTTTCGAGCACGTAGGGCACGTCGTGTCCCCACTTGGTCAGCATCGGATTGGGCGCCACCGGCTCGGCCAGAAACCAGGCGTAAAACCAATACGCCATCTCCGGGCGGATTTTGGCCCAGCCTTCGATGGCGTAGCGAAGCTCCTTGTTGCCGGGCACGCGATCGTCGTCCATCGGGTGCGCGCGGGAATACGTGATCGGCGCGAGGTGCGGGACAATGTGCGGATCGGGCTTCTCGCGCACGGGCGGGCGCAGATAATTGGCGTACGAGAGCAAGCCGAACCGCAGGTCCGGGTATTTGGCGTTGACACGCTTAACGATCGGGTTGACGAACGCCAGCAAGCGGTCGGTGATCGACACCTCCCCGCTGGCCTCATCCCAATCGCCCGCGTCAAGTGCCTTATCCTCGGGCGAGTTGTCGAACCCAAGCCCGTCGCAGGGCGAAATCGAAACGGTCGGGTTGGGATGCGTAGCCTTCGAGGCGAGGATCGCCTCGGCGATGGCGTCGGCGACCACCGGGTTGCTCCACTTGAGACGGATCTCCTGAGGTTTGCCATCCACCGTTGCCCGCCATTCGGGATGCGCCTTGCGTTGTTCGGGCGTGATGTACGTCTCGAGGGCATCGCCCGAAGCGAGATAAAGTCCGCCGTGACGGTTGCGCCGGCGATAGGCGTCGTCAAGGTACCCATGCCCCCGGTACAATGTGGACGGCGCCGACCGGAAATCCATCGCTTTCAGCGCGATGGTTTTCATGGAGGGGATCACCTCGCCCATGTCGCTCGGCATGAACCAGCGGCAGCCGAGGCGGTCGAGCAGTTCGTAGATCGCGTAACTGGTCGCGAGATCGGATTCGCCGAACAAACCAATCGCTTTGCGTGAAATCACGACGCGAAAGGCTTGTTTGAAGGGGTAACTCTTACCCACCTCGCCGAAGACCTCGGCGGCCTTCGCCCCAATGTAAATCGGCACGACGCTCTCCGCGGGTTTGGCGGAGGCATCCGTGATGATCGGCACTTTGGCGCCCGACATCTTTTCGAGGCACAAAGCCAGGTCGTTGACCGACTCGCGCAATCGCCGGCGCTGGGGCTCCGGCTGCATGGCGACGGAAATTGTGAACTCGTCCAGTTCGCCCTGGTCCGGCGCCATCACTTCGGGAGCAACTTGGATTGCCGCGCGGGCGCGCCCCTCCTCGACAAGTACGACATCCGAAACGGAGACTGTCGGAAAGAGGCACCCGGCCCCGGTGATCACGGCTGAAAGGAAGGCGGTTTTCACCAGCGAACTTGCCCGATGAAACCAAAATGAGGATCGTTTTTCCCATCGCGGCGGGGCCGCAACCAAATTGGCTTTGGTGACCCAGGCGTCCCTGCCTGTGTCGAGGCGCCCCCAAACCACAGGCAGGGACGCCTGGGTCACCAATCCTCTGAACAGAATGGAAAGTCGGCCGGCGCCCGATCCGTTTCGTGCAAACTCAATAAATTGGATAAGAGCTGACATAAATTGTTGCCGTTGGTTCGTCCACGGTGAGATTGCCCAGGATGATTTTCCCGGCGAGAAGTTCCGAAACAAATTCCGGTTGGCCGAGATTGCCCTGGGCGTCGGGTTTGAAGCGCGCGACTTTTGATCCAATCATTTTGGGTTCCCCCTGCTTGTCCGCGCGTTCCTGGAATTCCCCCAGGACGACGTGGAGCGATCCATGCGCGCCGCGCATGAGATCAATTGCAGCCACATTTTTCTGTGGTTTGGGCTGGCCTGTGGGTTGCCAGTCGTGATTCAGAGGCCACGCCCAGAGCTGTTTCTTCATCATGAAATAAAGACAGCGCCCGACCCGGGCCAGTCGTGTCACCTATCCCCTTGCTCCTGGCAAACTCGGCGTGGCCGTCCACGAAGATAATATTCACTCCCCGACCCCCGAATTTTGTCGGGCTGTGGCGCGCATAGGTGTAAACGCCGCTGTCCCACCGGCCGTGGCAGGTGTCCTCGAGATAATCCGGGCCATAAGGAAACCAGACCGCGTAGCAATCGGAGATAAGAAAGGTTTTCGCGGTATCCTTCACTTCCTTGAGGCTGTGCATTTTCGTCGCGTTATACGAAAAACTTGCATAATCGTTCGGTGACGGGCATGTTCTTCCCCGATGGATTGAAATTATCGGGCAGTGTACAAGCGCGCGACCAGCCGACGCGTCGCTGGTGGAGCCAACTCCACGCGCGACTCCCGCTTGCTCGTAAGTTGCTTCCCGGGGACGTCGGTCGTGATCCATCCCGTTGTGAAGAGACCTGCCTCGGCCTGCGGACGCCCGATGTTATCGAGGATGAAGCTGTCGCCGTAGCCGAAGCCCTCCGCGCCTCCGACCTTGCGCATCGGTTCGACCATGACATTCGACTTCACGTACCAACAGTCGTTCTCGACGGCGCGCGCGGCGCGGCTGGTGCGCACACGCTGGCGTTGCCAATCCATGAGACCCTCGCGAATGAACGAAAAGTGCGGCTCGAAGATGATCCTCGCCCCTTGCTCTGCCAGCAGGAGGGAGGGCTCGATGAAAAATCCCTCGAAGCAGATGATGACTCCAAAGGTCACGCCGCGCAGACGAAAGGGACGAAAGTCGGTGACAAGGGTGTGGACTTCCTTGTCAGCCGCTCCACCCGCCACCGACTTGCGGTGCACCCCCACCAGCCTCCCGCGGTGAATGATCACGGCGCTGTTATGCAGCTTGCTGCCGTTCTTCTCGGTAAATCCGACGATGGAGGCCATGTCGCCGAACGCGCATCGGCGCACGAAATCGCGAAAGAGTTTGCCCGTCGTCGGAACCGCAGCGGCCCGCGCCTCGTCCGTCGCGAGGCAACCACCGGTGAGAAAACACTCGGGCAGGCATGCGAAGTCCACCTTTTGACGGTGCGCCTCGGCAAGGATTTCCCATGTTTTGTGCGCGTTGTTCTCGAAGGAATCCATCCGCGTCGGCCCCTGGTATGCGCCGATGCGTAGGACGCCCCGGCGTTTGGGGGAGACAGGGTTCATGTTCTGAGGAGCGCTCTTGATTTCCTTGGTTTGGCTCATGTGTTAATTCAAACTCTCCAGGAATCCCGGCGGGATCCGGACGGCCCAAACGTGGCCGACCCACGTCGGGTCCGCGTTGTAGATGACATGTTTGCTGTCCACGGTGAAATAGGCGTGCGCATGTCCGATGGCGGCGCCCCCGCTCGCCCGGCTGTCGGTCAGCAACGGGCGGTACTTTCCGGTCCGGAAATTGCCGACCACCAGCGGAACCGGACCCGGCAGCGTCGAGTATGACTCGGCCACGAAATAGCGGCCACAGCGGGAGACGGCGATGTGGTTGAAGTGATACTCCGGGGTCCGGAACAGGACCGGTTCCGGGTCGCCGGGACTGGCGACAAAGATATTGCCCTCCGGCGAGCCAAACCCCTGTTCGGGGTACACGTTGATGTGATGGTACAGCGATGAGGTCAGCCGGACCGTGGCGGCCCCGGTCTCGGGGTCCGCGGGAAAATCGTAGCCTTCTCCAAACCAAGTGAGAGGCATAGGAATCTGAGATTTGACAGGCAATTGCCGGTCGAGGATCGGCAATTTCCTTCAGTGAGTATATGCGGTTTGCGGTTTCACGATCGCCACCCTACCACGGGTCGCGTCCAGGAGTCCATGCACGTTCATACGAAAATTTTGCATAATCGTCCGGTAGCTGGCATTCTCCTTGCGCCACGATCCGCCGACTCCATCGAGAAATACCGGTCCGGGTGCGGTGGAGTTCGCAACCGGACCCGTTTACCCGGCAAATGTGGGATGAATTTTTCATGAGGTGTTCGTTTCCGAAGATGGATTCGATCCTGATCCCATATCCTTTCAGTTGTCGGCAAAAATGCAATCAATGAACCAGTAGGCCTCATCCCGTATCGCCGCCGGAAAGTCATGTTCACAATTCGGGTGACGGCAGACCAGACGATTGGATGCTCCATGACGCTCGAATTCTGGGGCAACGAGTTCGAGGCATTCCCTGACGCCCTGAAAAGCGAAGGAATCTTTGGTGGGTGCATTGATGAAAATGGCGCGCGGGGCGGTGATTTCAAGCACCTCGTTGAAATCAAACGGCATGTTTTTGGCTTTGCAGCCATAGCGCTCGGCAATGCGCGGCATGTAGCCTGCATGACTCCAATCGCGGACGTCGCCGGGTTCTCCCGATCCATCGTTGTTATTCCAGCGGAACAGGGTGAAACCGCAGCTTGAAACCGTCACTTGAATGCGCGGATCGAACGCCGCCAGAAAAAGCGAGTTGTGTCCGCCAAGCGAATGGCCGATGCACCCGATGCGACCTGGGTCCACTTCGCGCATTTGTGCGAGCAAGTCCACCGAGCGAATATGATTCCAAATCGCTTTCATTGTCGCGCTGGCGTAGCCCAGCGCATAAGGATCCACGCGGTATTCGCCAAAATTCGGGTAGTCGGGCGCCAAGGTCACATAACCGTGCTGAGCCAGTTCGCGCGCATAATGAAGATTCGGCTTTCCGCCAAGCCCGGCGGGTTCGTCCTTTCCAATCGGAGTGGTCTGATGCAGACAGAGCATGGCGGGGCCGGGTCCGGCATCTGAATGGATGCCTTGCCGCGGAATGAACAACCACGCCCAACAGCGGTCTCCCGGCTCGACTGCGAACGTCAGCTTCCGCCGAACAAAAGTTTCAGCGACGGTTTCTTCCATCACCACGACATCCAATGGCACGCGGCGCGATTTATCCGGCAGGTCGCCCATCACGGCCTGCATTCGCGTCAACACATCTTCGCGTCGGGTTAGAACGCGATGATGGCAATCACTGATGGATGTTGCCATTTCGAATCAGGGCGGCGGATAATTCCAGAGCATTCGCCAGCCCCGCTTTCCGCCTCTCCAGACCGGAGCAATTGATTCCACGTGCCCATCCATGTAAAGCATGTTGGCGCGTTCGCCGGGATGGCGAAAGCCATGATACCAGCCGGTCCAACCGCCGACATAATCCCATTTATCCGCATAGTTCATCTGATCGTAAAAATAGGGCTGCATATTTGCATCCCCAATGTCATCGATATCGGTCACAAAGGGGGCATCCGAAGGTGTGGGGCAGGACGGTGTGTTGCCGTCCGTGTAAGGGCCGCCGGAAATCCATTGAGGTCCCTTGGAAAAACCGGCGCGATACGGATAATTCCCATCGCCGGGGGCATAAGCAGAAACACTCCAGTTGAGAATGTAGCTTGTGCCGACATCAGAGTAATTCCAGTACGTCTTTTTAACATTCGGATGAAGCGCCGGTTTCTCGCCGGGACAACGAAACACCTGATAACGATCGCGAGTGGCACCAAAAGTCTTGTCAGGACTGCCGCAATAGCCTGCCCGGCCCAGTTGTTGGAACCAACTGCTTCCGATGCTGCCCACGTAGGGAATTTGATCATCCCAATCGTTGGCATAGAGGGCGAATGCCGCATAAATTTGTTTCAGATTGCTCATGCACGCGACCGCGTTGGCGGATTCCTTCGCGTTTTTCAAGGCGGGCAACAACAACGCCGCCAGAATCGAGATGATGGCGATCACCACAAGCAGCTCGATGAGGGTAAAAGCAGGGAGTGATAGAGCGATGGATTGATGGAGCGATGGAATGGTGGAACGATGGGGTGCGATAATGATGGAATGATGGAGTG
>JACQHZ010000514.1 GCA_016198745.1 Verrucomicrobiota bacterium | reverse complement strand
TGCCGACGGAGGCGGAGTGGAGTCGGGCGGCGGGTACGACGAAATATCCATGGGGCGACGACTGGCCGCCGCCGAGAGGGGCGGGGAATTATTGTGGACAGGAAACCCGTGGAAAATACGGCGGGATGATTGAGGGTTACACGGACGGTTTCGCGGAAACATCTCCGGTCGGTAGTTTTTCGGCCAACAAACATGGGCTTTACGACATGGGTGGGAACGGGTGGGAGTGGTGCATAGACAAGTATGACAACCAACATGACTGGCGGGTGTTGCGCGGGGCGTCGTGGTGCGACAATGATCCCGTCATCCTCGCGGTTTCGTATCGCGGCCGCGTCACTCCCGGCTATCGCATCAGCAGCTTCGGCTTCCGTTGTGTTGTAGCGGCGCGCTCCTCGTTTTAGGCTGGCTTCCTTGGGGTTTGGAAACTTGAACCTTGGTTCTTGGAAATTGACCCTTGGGGAATCAGGGGTGGGCGGCGAGCGAAGCGAGCCGCCCGGCGTTATGGGCAGGATTTGCACAATTTAGAAAACATGACTGAATCGAACCGTCCACCGATTTACACGGTGTTGAGTCAACTTGTAGGTTGGACGTTGGATCGGACCGCCGACATTCCAAAGAATGCACGGTTTACCTTCGGGCAGAGAATCGACAACCTGACGCTGGATGCCCTGCAAATGGCGGTGGCTGCCATTCACGCACGCGGTTCGGCGGAAAAGCTGCCGTAACTTCTTTGAGATTCGCGAACCCAAACGACGCCTCATTGCCGCCGCGCCTTTTCGCGACCGGGTGGTGCATCATGCGTTGTGCAATGTGGTCGCACCCCTGCTCGAACGCCGGTTCATCGCGCGCAGCTTTTCCTGCCAAGTGGGCAAGGGAACGACCGCGGCACGCGAATGTTGCCGTCGCCTGACGAACCGCCATCGCTATGTGCTGAAATGCGATGTGAGCAAGTTTTTTCCCAACATCGATCACGCCATCTTGCTGGGCAAGCTGTCCCGCCGGATCAGATGCCCAGGGGTGCTCGGCCTGGTCCGGTTGATCTTGGACGGTTACTGCACCGGAGCGACCGTGCCCGCGCCTTTGTTTCTTGAGCGGCGCGCTCCTCGTTTAAGGCGGCGTAAACCTGTCCGATGCACGGCGGGGATGGCTCTGCTGCGCCTGTGCCAAGAGGCCAGCCTAATCCGCGCCCTCGTGCCCCATTGGAAAAGGATGAAGGCAGAAGGATGAAGAGCCTGTCCCCAGCTCAACTGGGGGATGAAAAACCCTGCTTCCCGAAGCCTGCTGTCCGATAAGACGGGGAAAAGACGTCCCGACTCCCTTCTTCCCTACCCCCTACGCGGCGGGCTGCCGTGGCCGGTAATCCCGCCATGGCGGGATGAAAGTCACGGCAGCCCATTTTTCAATCACCTGGCGGTCCCCCTGGTTTCCTTGGTTGCCTTCTGTTCAAGCCGACCGCAGATTGAACCATCCATGAACCGTGGGCGTCGGGGCAGTCAGGCAACGGGCGCCGTTGCCCCATAAACTGACATTTAGGTGTTTCGAATCGGCTTGCCTTTCAGTCCAAACGCCGTAGGTTTCTCTTTGAAAGCATGAGTAAACCGATTGTTGAGGTTAAGGTTACCACCGCCGCTGGACAAGACCTTGTGCTCAAGGCCTTGTTTGACACGGGTTCTTTTTATACCATCGCCCGAGATGGCGTTTTACCGGCAGGCACGCCGCTTTTGCAATACGCGGTTCCCAAAATTCTTGGAACGGCCGGCAAAGAGGGGCGCGTCACCATCCATGGCGCGACGGATTTCACCATTGCCATTGGGAATAAAATGATCAACACCCGCGTTTTGATTTCTCGTGATTTGAAGCGGGATTTGCTGATCGGCGCCGAGACGATGCAGGCTTGGGATATCAGCATTTTGATCCGAGCTGGCAAAACCGAAATCCAGGTTGGCCACGACATGCGCGACCCTGAAATCACGGAAGTGGATTGACCTGCGCAAGTTCAACGCCAAGGCGTCGCGTCGCGCCATCCTCCAGGCGATGCGGGACCTGGCAGGGAAATTGAAACCGGACGATTCGTTGCTGGTCTATTTATGCCGGTCATGGGAAATTGGATGACCTGACGGGCGCGGCTTATGGATTCCGGTGGAGGCGTCGCTTGAGAAATTGTGGGATGGCTGTGAAAACGAAGGGAACCAACCGACGGATTGAGGTGCATCGCCACAAAGGGCCTGGCTTGCGGAGCAGCGCCCTTCATTGGACCGCAGATCATGGCTCAGACGAAGCTTCGCCCTCCCAAACAGATTGGTGAGGTCAAAGACATGGTGGAGCGGAAACAGGAGACCCGAATGGTTTTGTCTTGGAACGCTTGATTTTAAGGGGTGGCTGTGCCATGCTTTTCCCTATGCGGGTTTCGGCGCAGGAGGAGGCATGCCGTCCACACTTCCAAGAGGGGAAACGCCCCAAGCATGATAGGGCCGTTTCAATGCCTGTCCGCAGCTAGGCAAGCGGGGGCCTTGGATGTCTGCTTGGTGGCAGACAGGCCGTTGGCACCCGAACTTCGCCTCGTTCCGGCCATGTCCTAAAATCAAAATTCCTATTCTTCTTTCATGCCATCTTCTCTTGTCATTGCGGGACGACCGTTTCGATCCCGCCTCATTCTTGGGACCGGCAAATTCAGTTCCAACGAGAAAATGCGTGACGCCCTCGACGCCTCCGGCGCGGAAATGGTGACGGTGGCGCTGCGGCGCGCGGACCTTTCGGGCAAACACGATCCTTCCGCCAACATCCTCGATGCGATTGATTCCAAACGCTACCTCCTTCTGGCCAACACCTCCGGCGCCATGAACGCCGAGGAGGCCGTGCGCCTGACGCGCATCGCCGCGGGCGCAGGTTTGCCCCGATGGGTGAAGCTGGAAATCCATCCTGATCCGCGTTATCTGCTGCCGGACCCCGTGGAAACCTTGAAGGCCGCTGAAATCCTCGTGAAAGAAGGGTTTACGGTGTTGCCTTATATCAATGCGGACCCCGTCCTGGCCCTGCGCCTTCAGGACGCCGGCTGCGCCACCGTGATGCCGCTTGGCTCGCCCATCGGTTCCAATCGCGGGATTGAGACGCGCGCGCAAATTGAAATCATCATCGAACAAGCGCGCGTGCCGGTGGTGGTGGACGCAGGCCTCGGAGCGCCGTCGCAGGCCGCCGAGGCGATGGAAATGGGCGCCGATGCCGTGCTGGTCAACACCGCCATCGCGGTCGCCCCGGACCCTGCCAGGATGGCGCGCGCCTTCAAGGCAGCCGTGGAGGCCGGTCGCGAAGCGTTTGAAATCGGCCTGCCCCCCGCCCGCCGCACGGCGGAGGCCACCAGCCCTCTGACCGGATTTTTGAAATCATAGATGCGGCTCACCTCATCGGCGGGAAACACAGGACAATATTTCCCGAACAAACTCCGGATCATCATTGCCGTTGCAGGCATCGTCAATCACCCGGGCAATCTCCACGGACCGCTCGATATGAGCGGTCATCGTGCGGGCCTTGCGCCGGCAATCGCTCCGCAATGCGCACAGCCAATCGTCGGACATGCGCATTGCCAGATGTTGCAGTTTTTTACTCATCACAAGCATGGATGCGCATGAGCCATGCCAAACCGTTCAACGTGCTTTCCGAACGACATGACGCCGTCGGTCCAGTGGTTCACGGTTCAAAATTGGCCTGCCTGCCCGGCTGCCTGTCCCGCCGTGGCGGGCGCCGGCGGATTAACAATTTTTTGGGGGGAATCGAGCAAAACCATGCCATGCAATTTTTGCTACCCACGCAATTCTTGCGCCGCACATTTTCGCGCTCCCGCGAAACATGGACATGATATTCCGCTCCGTCTTCCTATTTGTTTCTCGACAAATGAGGCGAATTTTTTGAGACGGGTGTCTTCCGGAGTCTTTCCCTGAGCAATTCGGGATCATCATTGCCCTGACAAAACTCATCCACCAAACGGGCGAGTTCCACCGATCGCTCAATATGAGCCGTTACGGTGCGGGCCTTACGCTTGCAAACGGCGCGAATCGCATGGAGCCAATCCTCAGATACACGCATTGTCAGATGTCGCAACTTTTTGGCCATGCCTACAGCCTACGTCAGAATACAAAGATGCCAAGCGATTTAGAGTGGCGATTTGACTGGACATGTAGAGACATACGGATTATAGTAAATGTTCGATATCAATCCCGCGATGGACACACCCAAATCAATCGCTCGCGATACGGGCCGCGGAACCGGCGAACGGGAATCCGTTCGCCGATTGGGTTCGTTGAAGCGCTCCGCAAAAAAAATCCGCATCCTGATTGTGGATGATCATGAATTGGTGCGGGAGGGCATTCGCGCGCATCTGGAAGATCACCCGGCATGTGAGGTTGTGGGAGAAGCGGCGGATGGCCGCGAAGCCGTTGCCAAAGGGAAACAATTGCAGCCGGACGTGGTGATCATGGACAAGATGCTTCCCGAGATGGACGGACTGAGGGCGACGCGGTTGATCCGCGAAACGATTCCTTGCGCCGAAGTCCTGCTCTTCACGGGATACGATTCCGAGGAAACGATTCGCGACGCGATTCGCGCCGGTGTTCGCGGTTATGTCTCGAAATCGGACATGGGGAATTTTCTTGTCTCCGCGGTCGAGGCCCTCAGTCAACACAAGCCTTTTTTCACATCCAAGGCATCCGAGGTTTTGCTGAAGGACTTTGAATCAGGCGGCGGACCGGCGCACAAAGTGCAGCTTTCCGAGCGCGAACGGGAAGTGTTGACGCTGGTGGCGAAGGGTTGTTCCAGCAAGGAAATTGCGGAACGATTCCAGATGAGCATTCGAACCGTGGAGACGCACCGGGAGCACATCATGCGCAAGCTGAACATTCATTGCATCGCCAGGCTCACGCAGTTTGCCATTGCTGAGGGACTGGTCCGCATGGACGAGGTTCAACGAGGAAACGCGAATTAGCCCGCATATTTCACACGTTCTGACTTGTGAAATATGCGCCTCGTCATTTTGCCTCTGGTATGAGGCAAAATGCGAGGCCGATTTTTCCCCTTTGGGGAGGAACAGAGTGTTCCTCCCCAAAGGGGCGGGGCTAACCCCGAAAAGCCCAATTTCCCAAGAGATTTCGGCCCTTTGTGTGGATATTTCACACACGGAGTGTGAAATATCCAGGGTAGGGGGTAGGGAATAAGGGAGTTGGGACGTAGGGGGTAGGG
>JACQHZ010000497.1 GCA_016198745.1 Verrucomicrobiota bacterium | reverse complement strand
GGGTGGAACAATGGAGTATTGGAACACTGTAACCCTGAGCAGTTACGAAGGACGGCACATCCATCGCCCCCCGCCACTCCATCATTCCATCATTCCATCACCCCATGCATTCACCCTTATCGAATTGCTTGTCGTCATCGCCATCATCTCCATCCTGGCGGCGCTGCTGATGCCCGCGCTGAAAAACGCGAGGGAATCGGCGAAGAAAATTCACTGTATGAACAATCTGAAACAAATCGGGCTGGCGACCAACTTATACGCGCAGGACAACGCGGATCAGGTCCCGTCCTACAGCACCCCGGACAACAAACTCTGGCATGAATATTTGATGGGTTACGCGGGAAATCGCGCCGCGCTCTGGGTGTGTCCGACCGGGCGCGAGCGGGGGCATCCGTTTTTCGCCGCGGTTGACGCCATGCGGGACCCCTGGGACCCCGCTTTCGCGGGCAGCATGGTCTGGGTGCAAAACATCGGCATCAATACCACCAATCCTGGAGCGGGCAACATCGGGTTCAATAGCCCCGGCCCGGTCAAACTTTCTCAGATTCTGCGTCCATCCGTTCTGATCTATGCGTCCGATTCCACCGGAAGAAATAGCGATTTCTATAATCCGTTCAATGGAACCGGTGGAAGTTATTGTTACGCGCGGTTTCTACATCCTGAATCAGCGTATGGCATGTATCCCCGTCACTCGAATGGAGTGAACATCCTTTTTTGCGACTGGCATGTCGCCTGGCACTCCGCCGCCGAGATTCGGGGGAAATGGGAAATTACTTCGGAAGACTACTGGCATTGGTACAATTGGTAGCGACCCATTTTTCGACAGCCGCATTTGCAAAAGATTCCATGAAAAACACAATGGCCTCCCGCATCCTCATCGGTCTTATTTTCGCGATTGCATTCTTCGCAATCACCACGGGAGAGAGCGCGGATGCGCCGAAGAAACTGGGCGCAAATCTGATCGAAAATCCCAGTTTCGAAAGCGGCCTGGAGGGTTGGTCGGAGGAGAACATGCGCAAACATCCCGTTGGTCATCGCATCGAGGTTGATTCAAAGACGGCGAACGACGGAAAATCCTCCTGCAAGCTGACGGTGGACGCTTCGCTGGCCGACAAGGAGGATGTGCGGTTTTATCCGCAGACGTTCGTCGCCAAAGTGGGGGATTTGGAGGTGGGCAGGACCTATCGCTACAGCTTCGATTACAAAGGCAAGACCGTGGGGGGCAAATTGCTGGCGATTTTGATTCTGCCGGTTCCTGAACCTGCGAGCTACGACGCTTTTACTTATGAAGCGCCGGCGGATCGTGACGGCTGGCAAACCTTCGAGGTGACGTTCAGGGTCAAGCGCGAGGGCAAGGCGGAGCTTGGCGCCGGGACGAAGGATGAACCGGGACAATCGTTTTGGTTCGACAACTTCAAGCTGCAGGAAATGCTGCCATAAAATCACCCTTCCCAGGGCGATTTTATCTTTGGTGAATCTTTATTTCTTCGAAAGATATTTCGGGCCGAATTTTAACTTCTGACGACTCAATAGGGATGCAACCTGGAATTTTATCGCTTTGCTTCCTGCTCGCGAGCGTTATGGCGTCCATCGGCGGGGAAGTGCATTCGGTGATGGGACCGAACATGCAGGACGTGGACCTGGCGGTCGCTTATTATCCTTACCACGGCAAACTTCGCGTTCGGGTGTCCTTCTCGGAACTGGGGGTTGCGAAGGCGGTGAAGAAATTCAACCTTGTCTTGAAGCGTGAAGGCGACACCGGAAAAATCCTCGCAACCAGCGTTCCCGCCCTGAAAGAAGCGCCCAAGCGTCGCGGAGAGGCCAAGGGTCAGGGGTTCGAATATGCCGGGGAGATCGTTTTCGACGTGCCCGATCTGAAGGACGGAACCTACCAATGCACGCTGACGCTGGATGGGCCAACCGGCGTGCCGGCCGAGGCGTTTGTGAAAACCTTCGAGCGGAAAACGTGGGAATGGGAGCACAACAAGATCGGAACTTCGCGCGTGGTCATTCCGCCGTTCACGCCGTTGAACGTGGTGACGGAAGATCGGAAAGGGCCGCGGGTCGAAGCCGTGCTGCGGTCGCATGCGATGAACGCATTTGGTTTGTGGGACCAGGTGGTCAGCAAAGGGGAGGAGATTCTCGCCGGACCAATTCGATTGGAGGCCAGGACGGCCAGGGGCGCGGTAAGATGGAAACCGGTGACGATGAAATTCATCGAGAAAAGCCCGGATCATGTCGGCATCCAGGCAAGCGTCATGAGTGATGTGATGTCGGTTCAGGTGGCGTCTGATTTTGATTATGACGGCATGATGAAAGTGACGCTCGACCTGCAACCGGGCGGAACGGAAAAGGTTGAGACGCTCGATCTTTTGATTCCGCTGAAAGAAAAAGCGGCGAGTTTGATGCACATCTGCGGCGATAGCATCCGGCAAAACTATGCAGGCAAGGTTCCCGCGGGCAACGGTGTCGTCTGGCAAAGCAAACAAGGCGCGAACGGCAAAGGCGGCGATTACGGCAATATCTGGGGGACGTTCCTGCCCTACGTCTGGCTCGGTGGCCCGGAACGGGGCATCTGCTGGTTTGCCGACACCGACCGCGATTGGTCGCTGGCCGATGACAAATCGGCCCTCGACATCGTCCGAGAGAACGGCGCAGTCACACTCCGCGTCCACTTGTTCAACAAGCCTGCGGTTCTGGATCATCCGCGCCGGATCGTGTTCGGCCTGCAAGCGACACCGGTCAAGCCGATGCCCGCGCCCGAAAATGGCAAGACCTGGCGCGCGTGGAATTTCTATTCCTACACCAACGCCGTTGTGTTCTCGATTCTCGCGCAAACGCAAATCTGGGGCGGGGAGGAGGCCGATTTTTCGGTCTATCCACGCAAACACGACTTCGCGATTTTCGAGGAAATGGCGCGGGGACGTAAAGCCCGCAACATGCACATCAGTTGGGTGGACACGAGCGGTTGGCTCGACGGCTACACGGATCAGAAGAAGCGCGCCGAGTATCGTAGCGACGTGGTCTCCGGGTTCTCGACGGCCGGCAGCGCCGACTACGTGCTTCCGTATTTCAATCCGCGCGGCTCGGAGGACAGCCTGCTGATGGAGGAATCGCTCAATTACTGCCCGCGGCCGCTCCTCGGCAACGAATGGAATGAACCGGTGCCGAGTTGGCAGGATTTCGCGTTGTATTATCTGCGCAAGATGGCCGCCACCGAAGCCGTGGATGGAGTCTATTACGACAATGTTTATGCGGCTGCGAACTACGACACCATTTCGGGCGACGCGTACGTTCGTTCCGATGGCAAGCTGCAGCCGAGCATGGGCATCTTCAACTATCGGCAACTGATGAAGCGGACCGCGACGATGTTTCACGAGATGGGGAAGAAACCGCTCATCGTCGCCCACATGACCAACGCCGACATTCTTCCGATGCTTTCGTTCGCGACGTTTTGCCTGGATTTCGAGGACAAATACGGCGTGACGGATTTTCAGGATCGGTTCTCCACCGATTTCATTCTTGCGGAGTCCATCGGTCTGCAAGGCGGCATGACGCCGGTAGGGCTTGGCGGCATGAAATCGGATGATCCCAAGGAAATGATTCGCCTCTCCCGAACATTTTTCGGCGTGGCGCTCGTTCACGAAATCAAATCGTGGGGCTATTACGACCTGGATGAACTGCACCGGGCCAACATACCCCTCTATGAGTTCGGCTACGGACTCGAGGACTGCAAGGTGTGGCGCTACTGGGACGATTCACAACCCGTGCGGATCGAAGGCGGCAACGCAAAGTCACTGGTTCTCACGCGCGGCGGAAAAGCAATGGTCATCGTCACCGATTTTGGCGAGGGCGGCAATCTGACCCTGGAGGTGGATGCGAAGGCGTTGGGAGTGAAATCGCCCTTCACCGCTCAGGACGCGCAAACCAAAGAGAAACTGGAAGTGACGGGGAATCGAATCCGCCTTCCGCTCAAGCGCCATGATTTCCGGATGATGCTGATCGAATGAGAACACAACAGAACGTAGGACAGGCATCTTGCCTGTCTCTTACTCGGAAATGGACGGGGGGGATGTCTGTCTTGCTTTGGCTGCTGCCGGCGCTCATTGCGGCCCAACAAATTGACCCCAAACGCCCCGCTGAACTCATCGTGCCGCTCATGACTTCCACGCCGAAGATTGACGGCGTCATCAATGACGACGAATGGCGTGACGCCACGCGCGGCGTGGGCTTCGTTACGTATATGCATGGCGCCATCAACCCGCGTCAAGGGGCGTTCTGGTTCGGTTGCGATGGCAAGCGCGTGTATGTGGCCGCCCGCACGGAGTTGCCGCCCGACGGCAAGTTACAGGCGACGGCGAACCGCAAGGACGGGCCGGCCTTTAACGATGACAGCATCGAGATCTGGCTTCATCCGCGCTTCAGCCGCACTGCGGGCGACCGACGATATTTCCAATTCATCGGCAACTCTGCCGATTTCTGGTTCGATGTGGCGTACGAACAAGTTCAAGCCGCATGGGACGGCGATTGGGAATACAAAAACCGCATCGCCGACGGCCAGTGGGAAAGCGAAGCGAGCGTGTCGTTGGCGTCCATCGGCGCCGAGGCTGAGGACATGGCGCGTGAATGGCGCGTCCACGTCTGCCGCAGTTGGCGGTCGCCGCTCGTGTACTCTTCGTGGTCGCCCTCGTTCAGCGGGTTTTCGAACCCCAACGAGATGACCCAAGTGCGCTGGGACAATTCCGCTCCCGTCGTCCAGGTGCGCTCAATGGGCGAGGTCACGGCCAACAAGCTCGATGCGAAGGTGGCCGTGCGCAATCCAACCAAGGCGCCGCTCACGTTGAAGGTAAAAATCGAAGCCCAACCGACCAACCAACCGTGGTTCAAGGAGGAAAAGCAGCTCACGCTCGCGCCGGGCGAAGAACAGACCGCCTCGCTGAAGAACGACAAACTCTGGCCAAGCAAGCACTACGGCGAAATTCTTGTCACGAGCGCAGACGGCGCAAAGACGTTTTACCGCCGTTCGTTCGCGTGGACGGAAGCGAGCGGACCGAAGTGGCAGATGGTGCAAAAGGAAATCAAGCCGGTCGAATTTACCGCCACGTACTACCCGTACCATCGCAAGGTTCGAGCGAAGGTGGATTTCAGCGGCTTGATGGCCAAAGAGAGCGCGGCGAAAGTGGCGAAGGCGAACCTAATCATCACTAGGCAGGGAAACTCGAAGCCGTTCGCATCCGGCAGCACAGGGAAGTTTACGAACCACACCGGGGAAGTCATTCTCGAACTGCCCAAGCTGTCCGACGGCGCACACAGCGTAACGTTGACCCTCGACGGCGATGAGCGCGTGCCGAAGACCTCGTACACTCAGACCTTCGCGCACAAGACCTGGGAGTGGGAACATAATCAGATCGGCAAGTCGCGCATCGTCATCCCGCCGTTCACGCTGCTGCAGGTGAAGGGCGCTGTCGTGGAATCCGTTCTCCGCGCGCACACGATGAACGGATTTGGTTTGTGGGATCAGGTTGAATCGAAGGGGGCGAAAGTTCTCGCCGGACCGATCCGGTTGGATGCGCAAGGCGCCGAACTGAAGGCCGGCGCGATAAAATTCAAAGAGAAAAGTCCCGATCGCGTCGTCGCCGAATCCAAGTTCGAGGGCGGGCCGATCAAGGCCAGCGTCACTTGCGAGTGGGACTACGACGGCATGATGAAAGTGACGCTCGACCTCGCCAGGACCGATCAAACGCTCGATGCGCTGACACTGCGGATTCCGTTGCGAAAGGAGATCGCGACGTTGATGCACGTCTCGTCCGACGGCATCCGCGCGAACCCAACGGGTGCGATTCCGTCGGGCAACGGGGTGGTGTGGGACAGCACGAAAACGGTCCGCTACAATACGCTCGGCACCTGGATCCCCTACGTTTGGCTCGGCGGTCCCGAACGCGGCGTCTGCTGGTTCGCCGACACCGACCGCGATTGGGGACTCGACGACAAGAAGCCCGCCATCGAAATCGCGCGCGAGGGCGACAAGGTGGAGTTGCGCGTGCATCTGTTCAACACGCCGACGAATCTTGATCGTCCTCGGAGGATTGTGTTCGGCATGCAGGCGACGCCCGTGAAGCCGATGCCCGAAGGCTGGCGCAGTTGGAGCTTCTTTGGCGCTCACACCAACGCGCTGGAGATGCGCATCCTCGGCCAGGGCCAATACTGGGGCGCGGCGGAAGCATACAGTGACGTCTATCCCCGCAAACGCGACTTCAAAATCTTTGAGAAGTTTGCTGAGGCGCGCAAGACGGGCAACGTGGACACCTCGTTCGTCAACGACTGGCTGAAAGGGTATGATAACCAGTCGCGCACGAATGAGTATCGGGGCGACGTGACCTATGGCCTGCACCAATGCATCCCCGGCCCGAAGATCATCCCCTACACCAACGCGCGCGGCGGCGTCTCGGGAGAAGAAGGCAAATACTTCACCGCCGAATATTTCAACAGCGAGCCTGTGCCATCGTATCAGGACTGCGCGTTGTTTTATTTCAAGAAGATGATGGACCTCGGCATTGACGGCATCTACTACGACAATGCCTACCTGACCGCGAATCCTGACACAATTGCGGGCGACGCGTACGTTCGCGCGGACGGAAACATCCAACCCAGCGTTGGATTGTGGAACATGCGTGAGTTCATCAAGCGCACCGCGGTGATGTATCACGAGGCGGGCAAGAAGCCGCTCACAGTCGTACACATGACCAACGGCAACATCATCCCCGCGCTCTCGTTCGCCACCATTGCGCTTGATTGGGAGGACAAATATGGCGTGACCGATTGCCAGGACAAGTTTTCGACCGACTTCCTGCTTGCGGAATCGACCGGCCTCCAAGCGGGTTTGATGCCGATCGTGATTGGCGGCGTGATTGGCGAGGAAGGCCCGTTATATGAGCGGGTCTCGCGCACGCACTTCGGCGTGGCGACCGTTCATGAGATCATGATCTGGCGCGCGTACATTTCGGGTGCGATCGGCAAATGCTACAAGGTCATGCGCGAGTTCGGCTACGGGCTCGACGACTGCAAGGTGTTCCGTTTCTGGGACGGCCCGCAGCCAGTCGCGATCACCGGCGGTAACGCGAAGGCGCTCGTGCTTGCCCGCGGCGGCAAGGCGATGGCTATCGTAACGGATTTCGGCGAAGGCGGCGTGGTGCGGCTCAAGCCAGATGCAAAGACGCTCGGATTGCCGGCCGACTTCAGCGTGCGCGACGCCGAAAGCGGCGAGGCGCTGACGGTCGAAAAAGGCGAGGCGGCGGCAACGCTGAGGCGCCATGATTTTCGAATGGTGATCATGGAGTGACGCGTCTCGCTCCCTTACGGGATTGAAACCAAGAAACAGCCGTGACTTCTGTGCTCACACTGAAACCCGGTCCGCACTTGTTCCTCGATGATTTTCTGATTGAGCGCAGCGCGGGCATCGAGCGGCGGGTCATCCCGCCGCAACGGTTTCTCGACCACCCGGTGGTCACGAGCGGCGAGGGCCACAAGAACTGGCAATGCTGGATCACCGTGCTGCGCGACCCGGTGACACAGCGTTTCCGGATGTGGTACGATGCCGATGTTTGCCACCCCGCCGAGCCGGCCCACTGGGCGGATCTGGCGTATTTGGAATCGTTGGACGGCATTCACTGGCCCGGCCCGTACCGGGCGCTGCCGGGAGTCAGGCCGCTGAGCTTCGGCGCGAACGCGATCGACGATGGTCCCGATCATCCCCTCCCGAACGAACGATTTAAGATGATCTATTACGCCGGTGCTCCCCATAAAGAAGGGTTGCGCGTCGCCTTTTCACCCGACGGACTGAACTGGACGAAGTTCAACGGAGGCGAACCGGTCTTCTCCTTTGGCGAACCGTCGGACTCTCTTCACGCATACTTCGACCCGATTCGCCGGCGCTACTTCCTGATCGCGAAAAACTCGCGGCCCTACACGTGGACGAATGCGGAAGGGCGGACAATCACCAAGGCGATTCGTCGTTACGGCATTTGTTTCAGCGATGATTTCAAGCGATGGACATCACCTCGGATCATCTTCGCGCCGGACGCGAAAGATCCCGGCATCACCGAGTGGTACGGCATGAGCGGTTTTCAAACACGCGGCGATTTGATCATCGGGTGTTTGCAGGTGTTGCGCGACGACCTGACGGTCGAGGGCGCGCCGCCGGAAGCAATCCCGTGCAACAAGGGCAATCCCGGCGCCGGCACCGGCTACACCGTGTTGGCCTGGACGCGTGACGGCGAACACTGGCAGCGCGACCGGCACACAGACAAGTTCTTTGATCCCAGCCCTACTGTTGGCGCATGGGATCATGCGGTCACGTGGATTGACAGTGCCGTGCCGGTGGGCGACGAACTCTATCTCTATTACGCCGGCTACCGTTGGGGACACAAGTACCAGATGCGCATCGACCGGCAACTCGGCGTCCTGAAGATGCCGCGCGACCGGTATGTCGCGCGCGTAGCGGATAGCAGTGGCGGCACGATCACAACGCCGGTCGTCAATCTCGGTGGCGACGCGATGACGCTGAACGTCGCCGCGGCCCGTGGCGAAGTGCGGGTTCAGATCTCCGATGCGAGCGGACAACCGATTCGCGGATTTCGTTTTGCCGACTGTAGTCCCATCATTATTGATTCGCTGGCAGCGTCAGTCGAATGGCGCCAATCGCTGGCGGCACTCGTGGGCCGTCCTGTCCGGTTGGAACTCCAAATCCGCCAAGCGCACCTGTTTGCCCTGGGGTTGTCATGACAACGCAAATCTATCTGAATCTGAAACACGCTGGCCGCATTCTCAACGCGCCGTTGTACGCCGTCGCCGAGATGTCGCGCCTGCTGCGCCTCGCTAAAACGTAACTGCTCAGGTTCAGAGCCTGCCCCCGTGAAAACGGGGGGTTCAGAGGTTCACAGTTCAGGGTTGGAAATGTTCCGCAACTGCGAGAGAAACCAACCCTTGAACCGTTGAACCGTGAACCCCCGCTTTTGCGGGGGCAGGCTCTGGCAACCTGCAGTTGCCATATTGTGATTGACAATTCATAGAAATTGTAAGACACTTTTCCAATTGGGAAGGCAAATGAACATTCGCGATCGAACGAGACAAAAACATGCGCCCAGGCGCCGCCGTTTGCTGGTTCGACACCGGGTGCGGGAGCGGATTCAGGCGATGATCCTGAACGGCGAGCGCGCCCCCGGCGCCAAGCTCGCGCAACAGCAGCTTGCCGAGCAGTTGGGCGACTCGCGTCCACTGGTGCGCGAGGCGCTGATGGAGATGAAGTCGCTCGGGCTGGTCGAGACGATTGACAACCGCGGGGCGGTGGTCAGCCAGATCAACGAACAGACGTTGCGCGATTGTTATGAAGTGCGCGAAATGTTCGAGGGACTGGCCGCGCGGCTGTGCTGCGATCGGATCACGCGCGTCCAACTCCGCGAGCTGTCGGAGATGGTGCAGCGGATGCGCGACCTCACGGCAAGCGGGCGGCATGAAGAGTCGGCGTGGCTGGATCGGCAATTTCATTTGCGTTTGATCGAGATTGCCGGCAACAGCCTGCTGAGCCGCCTGTCGGAACAGCATTGGGCCTTGGGGAAAATGGTCACGGGCAAGGAAGGCTTGGCGGAACGCACGCGCGCCGAGCACGCGGCCATTCTCAAGGCAATCGAGTCCGGCGCCGAAGCCGAAGCCGAGCGCGCCGCCCGCGCGCATATCGCCAGCGCCCGAAGCTGGATCGAACAGCGAATCGCAACCGGCGCTTTTGAGCCGCGTTGGATCGTAAGCGAACCCGGGAAACAGTGACCAGTGACCAGTGATCACCCTTCCCAGGGTGATTTTTTTCCCTAATCAGTATCTCACCATGAACGATTCACGACCCACGATGCAGATGCGCGGAACAATGAGGCATTGGAACACTGTAACCCTGAGCAGTTACGAAGGACGGCACATCCATCGCCTCCCGCCACTCCATCATTCCATCATTCCATCACTCCAGGCATTCACCCTCATCGAACTGCTTGTCGTCATCGCCATCATCTCGATTCTGGCGGCGCTGTTG
>JACQHZ010000496.1 GCA_016198745.1 Verrucomicrobiota bacterium | reverse complement strand
CTCATGGACAAGGTGATTTCTCCGAAGACCTTGCATCGGGCGCTGGAAACCGTAACGGCTCATCGTGGGGCAGCGGGGGTGGATGGGCAAACGGTGGCGGCAGTAAAGCAACGGGCGGAGGAAGAAGTGGCCTTGATCCAGCGATTGCTGCGAGAAGGGCAATACGAACCCCGTCCGGTGCAACGTCACTGGATCGAGAAATGGGGTCGGAGCGAGAAGCGACCGTTGGGGATACCGACCATCAAGGATCGGGTGATTCAGACCGCAATGGTGCTGGTGCTGCTGCCGATCTTTGAAGCGGATATGCCTGATGAGCAGTATGCCTATCGGCAGGAACGGAGCGCACACGCCGCAGTGCGTGAGGCGCATCGTCTGGTCAATGGAGGACACTGCCAGGTGGTGGACGTTGACTTGAGCGGGTACTTTGACAGCATTCCGCACGCGGAATTGATGAAGAGCGTGGCGCGGCGCATCTGCGACCGTCACATGCTGCGACTCATCAAACTGTGTCTGGAAATGGCGGTCGAAGAACAAGGGGAAGATGGGCGCAAGCGATGTCACAACTCTGCCAAGCAGACGCGGCGCGGAACTCCGCAAGGAGCGCCGTTGTCGCCGCTTCTGGCCAACATCTACATGCGGCGATTTATTGTCGGATGGAAGAAGTTAGGATGGGAGCGACGATTCAATGCGCGAGTGGTCAACTATGCTGACGACATGGTGATCCTATGTCGGGGCAGCGTGAGCAAGGCATATCGGGCGATCGATGCGCACGTTGCAAGGCAGATGCGTCGGTGGTTGTGCGCCAAGCATGAGAAGCGGGGGCACGGCACCAAGCAGTATCCCGACGGGTATTTGTACGGGAAGCTTGGGTTGCTGCGGCTCAGTCCGCTGACGCACGATCTGCCGTGGGCGAAAGCATGAGAGCTGTCCGAGAGCCGGATGCGGGAAATTCGCATGTCCGGTTCGATGAGCGGGGAGTGGAAACGGAGGCACCGTCAACCGAAAGGGACGGAAACGGCTTGGCCTTTCCTACACCCACCGCGCCACTCCTCGACTCTACCACGCCCATGTGAAATATGCGCTCCGCTGGGGTCAATCGCAATAATTTGTTGTCGAACATGTTGAAGCGCCCTTGACATTTTCCACCGCGTCCTGATTAGATGCAGATGGAGGAGCCAACCACCTCATCCGCCGGAGGGTTGCCAGTGACTTTCAAGACGCTATTGAGCTTGGTGGCCGAGGAGTTTCCGAAAGCCGGCATTCGTTACATGCTGATCGGCGGCTTCGCGGTGAGCCATCACGGAGTATCGCGCAACACGCTCGATATGGATTTTCTTGTCGTGCATGTCACTGGAGGGGTTGAATGAATGATGATCTCAAATTTCCCATCATCAAAGAGGATCTCGATCCGCCGCCCAAACTGACGATGGACCAGTACATCGATTTCGTCATGTCGAACTTCGACGCCGACTTCGACTGGGACAAGTATTGGGAGCAGAAGGACCGGGAAGCCGTAAATGTGCGTTTTAGCATGCCCCCCGATCCGGGCGACAGCCCATCGACGCCGTCCAATCCAACTGACCCGGTGAACAAAACCCTCAAGCGATTGCCTGCGATACCATTGAAATAACGGTGTCTGCGGCTGTCCATGTTACGGAGAAAAAGCTATGACAACACATGCAGCAAAGACCAATCCAAAATCGGCCGTCAAACTGGCGGACTTTCCAATTTCCGCGAACCAGATCACCGAGGGCAAACCCGTGGCGAAAATCTGGATCAACGCGCAGTCGGCGGACCTCAAGGTGACGCAGGGCGTGTGGGATTGCACGGCGGGGAAATTCAACTGGGATTTTACGTGGGATGAATTCGTGATGGTGCTCGAAGGCGAAGTGACCATCACATCCGAGGGCGGACCGGTTTTTACGTTGCGCAAGGACGATTTCGCGCATTTTCCGCTCGGCCTGAAAACCAAATGGCATGTGCCGAAATACGTCAAGAAAACATTTGTGATCCGTACGCCCGAGCCGTTGAAGCTGTGAAGCGCGCCTCATGGCTGTGGAAGCGATCGACGAGGCTATGAGAGTGGACAAAGGATGAGACTCCGTTTTGAGCCAGAATGTCATATTGAAAAGAACACGGACTCTTTCATAACCTGAGGATTTCTGGCGCAAATATTCCCGGCAAAGTTGCTTGCCATCCCGTATGGGGTGGCGAGCTTTGTTTGCTGCCGCCTTGTTGAAGCCGAAAAATTTGGTGCGCAGTGACATGACAGTGCTATACTCTCTGCGATGAGTAATATCCTTTCAGCCCGTACTCGATCCGCGGAAACCACATTGACTCACCGCTGTGCAAGTGAGGTCCTCAAGCTGATCCGCACCGGTCAACTTCGTCCCGGACAGCGTCTGGGCGAAGTGGCCATGGCACGCCGGCTGAAACTGGGCCGCGCGGCGGTGCGAGCCGCTTTCGACCGGTTGGCCTGGGCAGGGTTGCTTGAGCGCATCCCCCGCTCCGGCACCTTTGTTCGCAAAACCAGTCTGGAGGATTTCTCCGAAATCATGGACGTTCGCGCCGGCCTTGAGAGCATGGCTGCACGGCTGGCCTGTACGCGGCTGTCTCACTCGGAGCTGGAGCGCTTTGCCCAAATCGCTGCCCGCCTTGATGATCTGGGCGCCAAGTTCGATGCCGAAATTTCCAGGCCTTCCGAGAGGCAGAAAATCTCCATGGAACTCCAGGAGCTGGAGATTGCCTTCCATCTGGGGCTGGCTGAAGCCAGCGGCAACCAGCGCATTTATGGCATTCTCAAAGAACAGCACCTGGTCGAACGCTGTTTTATCATGGCATTGGGTCTGCCCTATCTGGCGGGTCAAAGCGCTGTGTTGCGGAAGAAGGTCCCCCTCCACCGGGAGACTATGAAAGCCCTGATTTCACGGGATCCTGATACAGCCGGCAACGCAGTCATTCGCCAGCTTCTAACTTCCAAGGAGTGTGCCATTGCAGTTTACGCCGGATTCCGCAGCACGTCCCACTCCCGCTGAAGCCATTCTGCTTTTCACCTTGCGTGGTTAGCAACCGCTCCTACAGGGTTTTCGGAGGAGCCCCTCACGCAAAAGGCGCGCAACTTTATGGAGTCACTGGGTGAGGGTGACCTCCACATCGTCTATGAACGAGACATTGCTTTGGGGCGCCGTGGGAGCGAAAACGATCCGGTTGAAAGGGTGTGAGGTCTTCCAGGGGATGTTATGCGCCACCTCCCGGTCTTCATCTCCTGTGAAGACGGAGTAAACCTTTTTTTCCAGGTCAATCGCCATCCGCACCCGAAACCAGAGGCCAGGTTTTACAATGATCTCTGAGTGCACCCACTGCCCCTCCTCATTCTGGTAGGCGATCTTCTGGCCCATATCTTCGCTGATCGCAACGGCGACTGTGCTGCAAAAGTTCTTGGATTGATTGGAGAGATGCATGCTGAAACCACTTTGCTTGCTCTCCCTCAAAAACCAGAAGCGAACTTGTGCGATCCGTCCTTTCATTTCCATGGCCTTGTTAGCGATCAACCAACTGCTGTCGTCCCCGCTGTCGCCGCGGGTGATTGCCACCGCCCGCCCCTGCTTGTCCTTGGTCACCTGATCATTGAATTCGTGAGATTGGACTTTGGGAGATGTTTCAGTTTTCCGGAACTGTCCCCAGGCTCCTTCCGGGTCCGTTGGACTTCCGGATGCGCCCTCCATGCTGTCCGGGAGAGAATCGAAGTTTTGTTTGAGCCAGATTTCATCGCCGAGGAGAAGGGGGGCAGTGAGCAAGAGAACAAGGAGGACGGGGATCATAGAGGAGGAGAATGTTGTACGAATTGGTTGTTGTGTCGCGGATGATTTCCGACAAATTTTTTCAGTCCGGGAACGCATATAGCATCTGACATGTCAGTAGTCAACAATTTTTATTTGCGGATCAACTCAAAGCGGGATAAAGATTCGCCCTGCGCCTGGCAGTCCTCGATTACGGACGACGGATTCATCATTTTATCACTCCAGCCAGTTCGTGAAAGTACGCCGGGCAGGTGGCTGAAACCTTTTACCCCTTAACCCCTCCCAGCCGGATCCCCGCAATAAAATAGCGCTGACCGGAGAGGAAGACGACCACCATAGGAATGATCGAGAGGAGGCTGGCCGCCATGAGCAAACTCCAATCCGCCGTATGCATGTCCATGAAGCGGGTCATTCCAAGCGGCAACGTGCGCAATTCGTCCCGATTGATCATGACCAACGGAGTGAGCAGGTTCTTCCAATTTCCGAGAAAGGTGAAGATCGCCAGAGTCGCCAGAGCTGGTCCTGAAAGAGGCAGAATAATGTGCATGTAAATCCGAAAGAGGTTGCAGCCGTCAATCACCGCCGCTTCCTCCAATTCTTTGGGAACTCCCATGAAAAACTGGCGCAACATGAACGTGCCGTATGCGCTGAACAAGGGCGGCGCAATCAAGGCAAAATAGGAGTCGATGGCGCCCAGGCGACTCATCAGGATGAAATTCGGAATCAAGGTCACCGATCCCGGAATCATCATCGTCGCCAGATAGCCAAAAAAAAGCGCGTCGCGGCCTCGGAATTGAAGCCTGGCAAAGGCATAAGCTGCCAGTGATGAGGTGAACACCTGACCAAAGGTGACGAGCAACGCGACAAGAGTGCTGTTGAGATAGTAGCGTCCAAACGGCATTCTCTCAAATACGAGACGGAAGTTTTCCCAGTGCGGTTTCCTGGGAAGCAGCGTTCGCAGGATATTTTTGTCCGCCGGAAAGACGCTTGCCGAATCACCTTCAACTCGAATCGCCACGGGGTCGGAAGTCTTGAGCGCAGTGCCCACCATCCAAAGAAGCGGATAGACCATTGTAATCCCCATCACGCAAAGGACAACCATCAGCGCCGATCGACGCACAATTTCGGTTCGATGAGCGGGGATCATTTGGAATTTTAGTAGTGAACCCGTCTGCCGCCGCAACGCCAGTTGAGAAGGGTGAAGGCCAACACCATGGCAAAAAGCGCCCAACTGGCTGCGGCGGCTTTGCCCATGTAGAAGAACTGAAAAGCATTTTGGTAGATGAAATAACTGAGCGGCGTGGTGCTCCCGGCCGGCCCCCCCTTGGTCATGACATAAGCCGCGTCAAATCCACCTTCAAACCCTCCAATAATGCCCATGGTCAGGATAAAAAATGTTGTGGGAGAAACCATCGGCCAGGTGATGTGCCAGAATCGCTGCCAGAAGTTTGCGCCATCCATATCGGCGGCTTCATAAAGCTCCGGACTCACCGACTGTAACGCTGCCAGGTACAGGATCATGTTGGGACCGCCCACTGCACCCCAGAATCCCATGATGACGATGGCGGGTTTGGCCCAGGCCGTGGACTCCAACCACTTCGGCCCCTCGATACCGAGTCCTGACCAAAGAAGATTGTTTACGAGGCCATAGTCGGAGTTGAAGATCCATTTCCACAGGATAAGGGTCCCAACTCCACTCACAATGCAGGGGATAAAAAACGTCAAACGAAACAGCGCGCGCGCCGGCAATTTCTGATCAAGCAGGATGGCCAGGAATAGAGACCCCATCATGCCAAATGGGATTCCCATCATCAGATAGAGGGTGTTGTACAGATACTCCCAGAACCGTGGATTGCCCAGCAGTTGGATGAAATTCTTCAGGCCGACGAACTTAGGCGGGCTGAAAAGGTCCCAGGAACAAAAAGCCAGTCCAAAGGACGCCAAGACCGGGAGCGAGGTAAATACAAGAAACCCCAACAGATTGGGCAGGAGAAACAGCCATGCAATCCACGATCGACGATTCACAAACTTTATGGATTTCGATATTCTTCCAAAATCTTGTTCACGTTCAACTCGGCTTGTGCCAAAGCCTCCTCTGGAGACAGCTTGCCAAGGAACGCCAGTTGCCTCCAGTGCTTGATCTCAGCGTTCACCTCCTGTTTGCAGCCAATGCGTGGACTCGGATTCATGTAGGGCAATGATTTGATGAACGCTTCCATGTTGACGGGGATCGGCAGGTTGTCGCGAACAAACTCCGTTTGCAAAGGCAAATAAGTCGGAATGGTTTCATGAATCACCATTTTTTGAAATTCTCTGGAAACCAGGTATTTTAACAACAACCACGATTCCCAGGGATGTTGCGTATGCCCCGCAATCGCAAACCCTGAGCTCGATACCCATGCGCTCCGCAGTTTCCCCTTTGGCGCCATTGCGACATCCCAGCGAAAATTGACTCTCTTTTTCAGTTCCGGAAGATCCCATGTGTAGCAATCCACAATCGCCACACGCCCCATGCAAAAAATTGCCAAACGGTCCACGGATTCGTCATCCATCTGGCTGGGCATGACCTTGTATTTATGAACCAGATCAATATTGAACTTGAGCCATGCAAGCCCTTCGGGAGTGTTGAGGGCAAACTTCCGAAGATTCTCCGTCAGAATGTCTGCCCCGAAGATTTTGTGCCGAACGTCTTCGACATTCAAACCATACTGATCCACGCGCCCGTCGCCGTCCGTATCGCGAGTCAATTTCCTGGCGGCCCCGACAAGATCCTCAAGCGTCCACGAGTCATTCATGTGCGGCGCCCCGGCCTTGTCGAACAGATCCTGGTTGTACGCCATGACTTGGATGTCAATGCCATAAGGAAACCCGTAAAACTTCCCTTCGTATTGATACCTCTTAACAATCGGAGCGAAATAGGCGCTCAGATCGAAGTCGGGATCTTTCTTAATCTGTGAATTGAGATCGAGAAGTGCGCCACGCGATGCAAACATATCAAATCCGCTTCCCATCCACACAACGTCCAGTCGCGCCCTACCCGCCATCATGGTCATGGCCTTTGTGTAATATTCATTTCCTGGCGCGGTGATGATTTCCACATGAATGTCCGGATGATCCTTTTGCAGACGTTCAATCTGTTTGAGACAGGCCGCATCGGGAGAACCGCCTGCCGTCAGGAGCACGAGTTCGACGGGCTTTTCGCCTTCGGCCCTATTCTTCCCGCAACCCGCAAGAAGACAGCAAGCCAACCCGATGACGATCGGTGAGCGAGCAATCCGTGAAAGGAAACTCCGCCTCAAGCCTTTCATACATCACGGCTGGGCCGGCAACTCGTCAATCGCTCCGGGGATAAATGTGCCGGTCCCATCACTGGCTCCGTGCTTGCCAACCAGATCGGTCCGCGACAAGGACTGAACATGGCCGTCCGCGAAGGCGAAGTTCCCTCTTTTTTGATGACGGAGGTGGACCATGTAGAAGCCGGCGCCATCAGGAATGAAGAAGTAAAACTGATAGCGATAGTCGGAGGGCGAGCCGGCATCACCGTAAACCGAATCACCAAGGAGAATCGTCTGATCGGCGGCGCCGTAATCCTTGTTGCCGGCGCTGGCGGCGCTCATGATGGGACTGGAGGTGATTCGGAAGCGGCTTCCCGTGATACCCGCTCCGGGAGGGACGCGCATCCCGTAGAAGTGTCCTCCAGACGGCGCAATGTAGAAGCGCGGTTTTTGGGAAGGACAAAGCATCACGGTCTCGCGTCCGTCGGCCAGAGATGGCAGATATTTGGAGTTGGAAGCCAGCGTTTCCGACCAACTGAGAGACGTTACGGAATCAAAAATGGCGGGGCTCCATCCGTCATTGTCATTGGCATAAAGCTGGAAGGCAACACTGACCTGGTGCAGGCCGTTCATGCATCGGATGCCGGCGGCCGACTCCTTCGCGCTTTTCAGGCCGGGAAAAAGAAGCGCCGCCAAGATCGAAATGATGGCAATGACCACCAACAGTTCGATCAGGGTAAAGCTCGCCCGGAGGCGGCCGGTGGCAAACCCATTCCATTTCCGTAACATCTTGGGGAGAAGCATGCGATCTGACATGTCAGTAGTCAACAACATACGGTCAAGGCATTTTCAGGGTGCTGGCGGACGCGCTTTGGGATGAAGGCGGCCGGTTCGCAGGGCTTCCTCCTCGCTCACCATCGGCCAGGCCCGGCCATCCTGGTTGAGATAGAGACAACGCCAGGCATGATCGGCCAACACGGGATCCTTCGACTCCTCCAACCACTCTCTCAGTCGGGCGGGGCCTTTTTCTCCCAATTTCAAAAGAGCGTGTCCCACCGCTTTGAAGGCCCACTCTTGATCCGCTCCTCGGTACTCGTGTCCCAACCCTTCAAAACGGCGGCAAAGCGCCTGTAGAATTTTTTTCTTCCAAGGCGCCCATCCCTTCTCCCGACCCGCCAATTCCCCCAACGCAAAGGCTGCTCCCGCGCGTACGGTTGGATGCGAATCCTCCAGTCTCCCCATCAAAGCCGACAACACCGGATCTTCCGCGGGACAGGCCGCCAACCCCTGCGCGACGAGCCATCGCACCCAGGGGTCGCGGTCGGTAACCGCCTCCAGCAAAACACGCTGAAGCGCCTCATTCGGCCGTTGCTTTCGCAACACCTCAGCCACCACTCTCCGCGCCCGAACATCCCGATCCTTAAGTCCCGGCAGGACAGCGTCGTACTGCGCGGCATAGATCGTCTTCAGCGTGTTGACCGCCTCGTAGTCGAATTGAAAATTACCGTGACGCCGAATCGCTTCAAAAATTCGCTCCACACTCTCGGGTCCGGAGCATCGCGCCAGACTCTCCAGCGCGGTGCATCGCACCGCATGATCGGAGTCCTCGATCGTCGCCTCGATGTGCTTCACGGCCTCGGAGTGGCCGCTCTGCGCGATGGCGCGCAAGGCCTGCCGGCGAATCACAATGGACGGTGACTGCAGGCATTTCCTTAACTTCTCCCATTCCCATGTGCTCACCCCGGTTTCGACCTGGTGCAGCAGGCGCGCCACCTTCCACGGATCGTCTTCCGGGTTCAACCCGGAGGATTGCTTCTCCTTGCTGCCCCACTCCAGATCATTCAGCGCCCCGTTGAGCATCCGCCTCACCCCCCTCGATGTCAGCTTTTCCTCCGATTTTGGCCATCTTGCCGGATGCATCACCGAGATCGTGATTTTTCGATCCCCCGCCACCTTCAGTAACCTTTCACAAAATGACGCCTGCCCCTCATTGGTTCCCACCATGATTTCATCAACCAAACCTTCCTGAATCCAACGCTCCCACTCCATGAAAATCCTGCCCGCCGTGGCCACCGATTTGTTCATGCCAGTCCATGGTTGCGGAAACTCCGGCTTTTGCGGATCAAGCGCCACTCCCAGTTTTTTTCCCTTTGCGTGAAGCGCCTCGGACAACTGCCGTAACGTCTGGGTGACGTATTCTCCACGAAGGCGATACCAGCGTTCCTTGTCGAAGGATTCCTTGCGGATGTTCCGGCCATGGCGGCGCTGATACTCTTCCACAACGGGATCACTGAATCCAAACTCGTCTTCAAACCAAAGATCGGTTACCTCGACATAGGTCATGAGCATGAGGCCATCGTACCCATGGCGGAGGGTTTCTTGGACAAGCAAGTTCACCAAAGCTTTTTGTGCCGCCGGATAGGCCAGTTCCAGAGGCCCACTCTGGCGCCGGATTCCATAGCGGTCGGTTGGAATCCATTCACGGTGGTCAATGCGCAGGCGTAGTTCCTGCACAGCAGGCCCTTCCTCCACGGAGAGATACGCCGCCTCGCGGGGCTCGGCGCCCCACTCGAAGAGCGAGGTGTAACCCCAGATTTTCATGCCGCGCCGGTGCGCCTCCTGAACGGCAAAGCGGTTGATCTGCCGCTTCAAGGCTAAATGACGGAGCCATTCCCAATATTCGGAGACCGCCACGTTTTCAGCACGCACGATTCCGTGACGTAGGAGGGATTCCTCCTGCAGTCCGCGCCAAAGCACCCGCCGCACACCCCAGGCTTTCCGGACCACTTCGAAGATCTCTTTTATGTTGCCGTCGCTTTGCAACGGTGGGTTTGAGGCTACGAAGTTGTTGCTGGCTGGACAAAAATAAATGTCCACCTCTTCACCAGCCACCGCGAGTTCGTTCGGCTCCCGCTCGTCCTGACCAGAACGCGCGTTGGCAGGCAAAACCCAGGCAAGCGCGCAAAGCAGGAAAGGGAGTGAAAGGCAGTCCCGCTCAATCCCTGTCTTTCTGGAGTGTAAGAAGCACATTATCGTAATAACTCAGGTGGTCTCCCGATTTGGATGGACGGATGGCCAGTCCCACTTCATCTCCCACCTTGGTCCCTTCCCCCCACCGGCCTTCTCCCAGAAGCTTGGGAAGTTCCCCCAGTGGCTGCACGGAAACCGTGAACTTCCCCTGGCTCACATTCAACACCATCTGCACGTGATTCCAGATATCATAATGAATGCGCACGCTGCTGTCTTTGAAATCCTTTTCATCCCAGAAGCACCAGGTTCCTTTGCCGGCGTTGACCGCCATTACGGGGTTCTCCGCTCCTTCTCGGGTTATCACAATCGTGGTGCGATGGTCGGAGTTGACGCGCAGGTCCGGAATGATGTAAGGAAAATCCCGATCGGATCGGATAAAAACATCCAAATCCAGAATGACACTTTCATTTTGAGCGAGCTTGAGCTTTTTGTTCAGCGATGGGATCAACTCTCCGCCCGCAGTCGCCATGAGGGAGTGAACTCCCTCTCCATAAGAGGTGCCGTTGTGGACGCAAAATTTCTCGGGGTTGCCGCGTGTGACCCGCCAGGCGCCGCCCTCCTTGCAGGACTTTCCTTCGATCGGCGCCCCCGTTCGCATCGCTTCAAAATCCTCGGCCAGGATAACCTCTTTCCCATGCTCCACCTGATGCAGTTCCGGTGTCCAATGGAGAGAGACGTCGTCGAGGTAGGTCACATTGCCGGAATCCCCTTCCGGCACGAACAGAACCTGCTTGAAAAACCTCCAGGTGGGCGCCGCGATGGGAATGTTGACACCATGCTGCTCTACAAATCGTGGTTTTGGCTTGAGATAGGGCACCGCGTTGCAAATGGCAGTCGCAGATTTTTCGCCTGCACTGGCCGAATAATTCCCGGCTTCCAGGTCCACCTTGATGCTCAGCCTTTCCCACTTCCCAACAGGCATCGAGCAGGAGCTTTCCATCCACTTCCCTCCCGCCGAGTAAAGAATTTGTCCCGTCGAAGGACTGATTCGCAAACCCACATCCCGTTCTTCACCCGAACCCTGGAGGAAAACGGAAAGGGAACTGGTTTCACTTTCCCGCTGGACCCAGAATTCCAGCGAACAACGGCCATTGACGATGGCATTGTCCAAGGATCCGGAATAGGTGCTCCGGTCCGGGGCGCTGTTATGCAATCCCGTCAGCGTGCCTTTGCCCTCGATCGAGCGCGTCAGTTTCATAGCCCGACCGCGCCGTGAAACCTGATCCTGCGGCGCCGCTTTTCCATCAGAACCGCCCCCCATCGGATACCACCCTCCGGAACAGGCTCGGGTCTTGGGATTATAGGCGAGCAATCCCCACCCGCCCCCTCCCCCCAACCCTTTTCCATCCATCGGGAAACCATCAAAATCCTGATCCAGAAACCGAATGCAGCCAAATTCAGCCAGGTCTTTGCGCCATTGCTGCCAGCGTTGGTACCACGCCAGGGTGTAAGAGTCATACCATACGTCACACCGCCAGCCATCAGCCCCCTCTGGAGGAGGGGGGTAGAAATAGGAAGGAGCTCCCCCGGTCATCACCTTAATTTCCGGGTGCTTGCTCTTTTCGATGTAACCCTTCAGTGCCGTCAATTCAACGATTCCTTTGCCGATGCGACTATGGGTGAGATAACCCTTCTTATCGGCATCGTGGTCCAACGTTCCCTCGTAGAAGACCGGACTGATAATCATATCCACCAACCCTTCATCCACCCATTTGCGCCATTCCAGCTTCCAATTGCCCAAAGGCGGCCCCACATATTCACCGGAAAGCGTGACAGCCAGACGGATGGATGGATCCACTTCATTCAGGGCTTTCCGCAGTTCTCTAAAGAGCTGGGTGAGGTAACCTCCGCGCAGTTCGCGCCATTTTTCCACCATCGGATCGGCGGAGTTGAACTGGGGGTTGTCAACGTCAAACCGTGGATCCGTGAGGATATCCACACGATAAAGTCTTTTCATTTCCGCCACGACCGGCTCGTTAAAACCATAGCGATCAGCCTTGTCCGGCGCGTCCTGCACCTGGCTGGCCTCGCTGCGGAGACACGCAATGAAGTTTTTGACTCTGAACTTCTTTGCCATATAAACAAACTCATCAATCCTGGAACTGCGCGCTCCCGGATAGGCATACTCCCGAACCATCCAGTACTTGTTGCCCTTCCGGTCCACCGTCACAACCTCGGGATGTTTGTAAACATAGGTGGTAACGTAAGACCAGGGCCACATGCGTCCCGGGCCCGGGCTGCCGGCATCTTCAGGCGCTCCATCGCTGTAAATGTGAGGATGCCAGGCCCAGAACGTGAACGCGTTGCGTTCTGACAGCTTTTGGCCCACGGCGAGAAGGTCAAAATTGACCCGTAGATCATCAATGTGCTTCCAGAGCAGACCCAATGCGGGATTCTGCAGGTCGGGCTGTGGATTATGGCGGATCATGGCGGGATCAAAATCGGCGAGGTCCGTTCGCAGATGCGCGCCGGTGAAACCGCGGCCCTTCCAGTGTCGGATCATGTTTTCCAGGGCCTTGGGGGTGTCCATGGACGGGTCGGTGCCCGGTCCATAGACACAAACGAGGTCGCCCCAGCTGGGGACGGCCTCCCTGGAATAGAAGGGAGTTTGGGCGTGGACCTGAGAGTTGCAGAGAAAAAGGAAGGCGGAGAGGGTGACGAGGAGAGAGGAGGTGTTCACGGATATGGAACGGGTTGGATGAGAAGGGTGACAACCGGAAGACGAAAATTTACCATCTGACATGTCAGTGATCAATCACTTTTTGAAACTTTCGAATCCCCGTCGAATAGGAGTCCGTGATTCCCTCTTTTCTGACAAGCCTTTTTTGAAGTTACCTGCCCGCAGCCTGGCAGGCGGGTTCATAGACCACCTCCATCGGTTCGAGGGGGTCATGAGCTTCAAGGTCGCCACGTGAAACCGCTTGCCCCGTACCACGGGGTAGTAAACTTCATACAGCCATGAGCCGCTGAAGCTGCAGGCCGCGCGCCCCCCAGTTCATCTGGGAGCAGGCTCTCACGCGGCGAATCTCACGCCGTGTCAGTGGACGCGGAAAATTCCTTGAACTGTGAACCCCCGCACCCCGCTTCCGCGAGGATAAACTTTGCGGGGGCAGGCTCTGAGTAGTTACGTTTCTTTTTCTTGCCGGCCCAAACGTCGGCGCCATTCCTCGAGTTCCCGTTTGAGCGGCAGCCAGTAAAGACGGTCCCGTTCACGAACAGCCTCCTCCTCTTCTTTCAGTCCCGACGCCAAGCGGCCTTCCGCGCCCCTGCCCGCATGCGCGAGCAGTGATCGATGTCCGTGTCGCGGCTAAACTCCGCTGCGCCGTAAAACACGCAGGCATGGCCGCCCATCAGCAGGTGACGGACCCCATGAGTACGCAACGTAGAAAGAACTTTGTGAATCGGGTTCGGGGTCAAGCGAACCTCCGCTTTGCAGATAGAATTCCCATAGTTTCAGGCTCTCCCGCCAGCGCTCCGCGGGGGTCAATCGCATCCACTCGGCCCATTCATCAGACTCGTCAGCGCCGGGCATGTTCACGCCGGCAATATCCCGACGCGTCTTGCCGATGTCAAACAGAAACCCTGTTCATATTAACGCTCAGGTGACCACAACAATCAAGATTGACACGGGACGCATTCAGCATAGAATGTTCAGTAATCATACAATTTGTTAGAAAATTATGATAAGCGCTGTTGAATTGGAGGGAGCAACGATCGTTCCCATTTGCGATCAGGTGTACGGCCAGGTGAAGGCGATGCTGGCCGACAACCATCGCTCGGTCGGGCAACGGTTGCCGACCGCGCGCGAATTGGCTCAGCGTCTTGACGTGAGTTTGGCAACCACCCATGGCGCACTTAAACGATTGGAAGCCGAGGGATTCGTGTCGTGCCAGGTGGGTCGCGGGACTTTTATTCGACGAATCCTCACGCCGAAGGAGATGTCCCGCGCGGCCAGAACGATTCCCACCGTTGGCGCGCTGGCGCCGCTGCCCCGGGATGCCGACATGCGGGAGGCGCCGTGGGTGGCGGCGATTTTGTTGGGAATCCAAGAGGAATTCATGGAACACGGTTTCGCGCTGTGTTTGATCCCGTTCGACGTCAAGCGCGAATCGCTTTCGGCAATGGAGAAACGGGTGAACGAACTGCGTCCCTCGTTGGCGGGCATGATTTTGTTTTCATCGAACGAAGCGACCCAGTTGGAGAAAACAGTGGAGCGACTGGGCCTGGCTTGTGTCACGATCAACCGCAGCAGTCACGCCGCCACCCGCAATTATGTCAGCGCGGATTACTACGGCGGTGGATTTGAAGTCGGGAAACTCTTTGCGCGGTTGGGATTGCGGCGCATTTTGTATCTGAAACCGAGAGAGCGCAGTTATTCCGCCCTCGAACGCGAGAATGGTCTGCGCAATGGCCTGAGTGTTTCGGGCGCGCACGGCTCCGAAAGCCTTCGCGAGCCCCGATCTTTTCGGGGTTGCCGGGTGAATGTGATTGAAACGGAGTCGCATTTGTTCGCAGCAGGCTGGAAGGCAACAACGCGTTGCCTGAAACGGTCTCCGCAGCCGCCGCAAGGTGTTTTTGCGTTCGGCGACTTGCTGTCGTTGGGCGCGATGAAGGCCTGTCAGGAACACGGGCTGCGTGTGCCTGACGACGTGGCGGTTGTCGGCGGCACGGGCATTGACCTCAGCGAACACTCGATTCCGTCGTTGAGCGTCATTCGGGTTCCCATGACCCAGATGGGACGCGAAGCCGCGCAAATGCTTCTGTCATTGATCAAGATGCGACAAAGAGAGGTGCCCGGCAAAATTCTTCCCGTCCAACTGGTGCAGCGCGGCTCAACGCCACCACGACCAGTGACCAGCAATCAGTAATCAGTGGACGACATCCCATTATGAATGATTCCCGATTCATGAATCACGCGCCGCTTCGCTGCGAATCATGGCTCACGTTTCACGGGGCGTCATTCAATCGGCATTCGGCATTCGGCATTCGGCAATCCTCATTTACCCTCATTGAACTTTTGGTCGTCATCGCCATCATCTCGATTTTAGCCGCGCTGCTGATGCCCGCGCTTAAGCGGGCGAAGGAGAGCGCAAATGCCATCGTCTGCATGAACAACCTCAAGCAACTGGGTATGGTTCATCTGATGTACGTGGGGGATAACAATGACCAGTTTGTCCGCGCGTACGATTCCGGTGACGGCGTCTATGCCTGGTGGCCGCGGTTCCTGAGCGACAAGTTGGGGTACTATCCGTTCCGGGGCGGCATTCAGATTTGTCCCTCGTTGCGTGGAAACTGGGATGTGCCGGAACAGCAGGCCGTAAATGACTGGAATATCCACTATGGTTACAACGTAAACCATATTGGAACCAGTGGCCGGTATGGCGACTGGACCACGCCCGCCAAGCTCAGTCAGATTGCGACTCCAGCCGAAACCATCCTGCTGCTGGATACCTACTATTACGCAGAATGGGTTTCGGGAAGAAGAAGGGGCTACTGTGTCGCCAATGATGCGAACCCCGGCCTCGGCTCAATTGGCTCTCCGCATGCCCGTCATAATGGCGGCCTGAATATTTGCTGGGTGGACGGTCATGCCAGTTACATGAAAATCGCCGACCCGCTGAATCCCTGGGAGGAACTAGGCGACGCCGGCCCTCCCAACTACAAATTCTGGGACCGAAACTGACACCGCCGCTGCCCACGAAAAAATCAAATATGGCCGTAACCCTGATTTTTCACACTGTCTCGTCATCGTGCTTCAGGCTGTAGCCGCGATCGCTGATCGCGGCCGGGCCCACCCCGCCGCGATCAGCGATCGCGGCTACAATCTTGTGAAATATGCAGGGTAACTGCTCAGTTCCTCACCGAAAAATGTGTGGCACAGCCCCGAAAGTTTTCGGGGCTGTGCCACATATCAAAACAGTTGACATACGTGAGTAGTCACAAATGGCCCACAGATTTATGCGTCTTTGTCCCGCCAGAATAGTTGCTGCGAGCCAGCTTCTTCTTTTCCCGGTTCTTTTCATCTTGCTTCCCATGCTGTCGCTTGGTCTTGGGAGTGTTGGCGCCGAAGAGGGCCTGGTGGCGCATTGGGATTTCAATCAGGGCGCGGGCGCGGCGCTGAAAGACGTGAGCGGCAACGGCAACGACGGACGGATCCGGAACGCGGAGTGGATCAAAATCGCCGACGGCTGCGCGTTGAATTTCAAGGGGGCGCAGAGCTACGTTGACTTCGGCGACAACCGCAATCTGAAACGCGCGGGTGACGTCACGGCGCTGGCGTGGGTCAAGGTGGCCGATCCCGGATTTCCATCCGACCGCACGAACTACCACGTGGTGGATTGCAGTTCGTATCGCCATAGCGGATTTCGTCTGTTGGTCGTGGGCAGCGGCAAGCTCGCTTACGAGTCCAATCGGGAAGGCAACCCGCAGGGCGCGCATTCCCAGCGGGCGATTGAGGCTGGCGGATTCTACCATGTGGCTTTTGCGAAGAAGGGCGACACGGTTTCATTCTTCCTCGACGGCATGTCAGACATTCAGTTCAAGGTCAGCGAGCCGCTGATTGGCCCGGTGCCGTTCAAAATCAGCACCGAAGAACAATCTTTCCACGGCCTGATTGACGACGTGAAAATGTACAGCCGGGCGTTTTCGCCAGGCGAAGTCGCCGCCGAGTTCGCGCGGGGAGCGGCGGAGCACGGCAAGGATGCGGCGTGGGTCGGCAAAATCCTTCTGAAACCGTACTTCTACTTTCCGGACAAAAAGGCCGTCATTGAGGCCAACTTCAGCGGCATTCTGCCGCTTCAGGAGGGCGAGAACATTGCCGTGGAACTCGCGCGGCGCGGCGGTGGACACGAGAAGGGTGGAAACCGTCCCGGGCACGGGCCGCATGGACTTCGATTTCAATCTGTCGAAGTTGTCGGCGGGAGACTATGAGATCCGGGCGCTGACCAGGGACGCCAGCGGCCGATCGCGGGCGCAGGCGCTCGTTGCGTTTCGTCATCCCCCTGCGCCGGCGCAAGCCCTTTCGCCTGACAAGAAGACGATTGCGTCGTTGCCCGCTGTTTTCAAGCCGCCAAAATACGATCTGGAGGTTGGTCGCAGCGGCGGTTTCGCAGTGAAGATCGGGAAAAAGACCTTCTCGTTTGTGTCATCGTTTTCTTATCCCCAGGCCGGCTTCAACAAGCTGTTCTTCAGCGCGGCGGATGGTGAACCGGGCTGGACGGCCACGGTAACGGCCAACCCCGATGTTCGTCAGGGCAGGAGCTACACCATCCAGGCCCGGGGCAAGCACTACACCATCGCCCGAACCATCCGCGCCGACCCGAACCGGATTGCCATCCAAGACCGCATCACCAACACGACGGCGGAAGACATCGGCGTTGTTTTCAGCCACAATCTGAGGGCTGAAGTCGGCGCGTTTCCCGTCGCTTATCTTGGCGGAGTTCGGAAGGCGGGGAGGGTCAAATCCATTCACAACCCGACCGTGTTCATTGGTGGGCAGGGAGTCGGCCTCGGCATGGCGGCGTTGGACGATGTGGTGGTTGTGCAGGGGGAAGTGTTTCGCGAAGGAGACCGAGCGGGCATTTCCGACGGCATGTTTGGCCTGGCGCCGGGCGCATCCTATCCGATGGAGTGGGCGATCTATCCGACCGCATCGGAGGATTACTACGACTTTCTCAACGCGCTCCGTCGCGACCTCGGCCTGAACGGCAAAAAACTGGAGGGCGGCGCCGCCGGCGCTCATAGCTGGGAGCTTCTCCCGGATGAACTGGTGAAACGACTCGGCGCAAAGTTCCTCTATCCCAGCCTTATGGATCGCATCCCCGACGACGCCATCTCCGTGGAAAGCGCAGAGTTCGTGAACTATCCGAAATTGAAAGAGAATATCCGCAACTCATTCGCGCGACACCAGCAGCGCTATCCCGAAGCCAAGATGGTGTTTCATATCGCCCACAGCCTGTACACCACCAACGATCCCGACCAGTTCAAAGATTCCAAGGTCATTGATGAGAACGGCAAGCAGGTCCTGTGGGGCGGCGGCGACGATTTCTACTACACCGGAAGCTACTTCAGCAAAGAGAAGCTCGACCAAGGCTGGCGCTGGTGGGTTTTCTATCCCACTCTGGAGAACAGCTTCTTCAAAGCCATGCTCAAGGCCGTGGATGTGCTCCTGGACGATCTCAAGGGCCACGCCATCTACGCGGACGGTCTGCAGGTCGGTTACGGCAGCCCGTACACCTACGATCGTTGGGATGGGCATTCCGTCCAGATCGACCCGCAGACGTTTACTGTGAAACGGAAATTCGGCTGCGTGCAGCTTCTGGCACAAGACGCGCTCATCGCCTATGCCAAGCACATCGCCGCCAAGGGCGGATACTTGATGGTGGACAGCGGCCCGGGCACGCTTACGTTCGCGCGCACCGCGCCGGCGGCGGCTTATCCCATCGAATCGGAAGAGGACGCAGCCGTCTGCAAGACGCACCTCACTCCGTTCCCGATGGGCTACGGTTACCCCCGCAGCCGGGACCATCGCGGCGTCTATCTCGACGCGCTCGCCAAGCTGAAGTTCGGCGGCCTCTACTATTATTATTACGGCCAGGTGGATCATGACTTCATCCTGACTCACATGTATCCGATCACGATCGAGGAAATCCACGCCGGTTGGGTCAAGGGCAGGGAGAAGATCGTCACCATGCGCTCCGGCGTGTACGGCTGGGACGGCGATCGCGATCTGCACCAGGTTCACCTCACCGACGGGCGCGGCGTTCTCGTGTCGAACCATTTCCTTGCCACCGTGGATTCCGCGGGCGCGCGCACCGGGTTGACGCTGAACGAGAATGAATCGGCCATCGTGGCGAAAATCCCGGTGCGCCTCGATGCGTCCCGCATTCGCGGGGCGGTCAACGTCATCGTCCGACAGTACGACGCCAAGGGCATCGAGTTGGCGTTGAACGGCAAAGGCCGCGCGAAGGTTGTGGTTCGCAACGGAGCGTTCCCCGTGCGTTCCCGTACGGTTTATCGAGTGGATACCGATCCGCCTCAAAGCATCGCCGCTGATCAAAGCGGGACGCTGTCCGTGCCGTTGCGCCTGGATGGCGAGATTCGACTCCGAATTGAACCCCCATCAATAAATCAGTAATCAGTGATCAGTCACCAGTGAAAATAACCTAACTTACAACTGAATGAGTCATCTATGAAACCAATCCGTCTTCTTCCTGCATTTGCAGCAGCCGTGCTGTTTCTGCCTCTCGCCGTGCGGGCAGATGACCTGTTCGCAATCGGTTTCGAGGACTATGGCGCGGGCGACATTCTCGACACCCAACCGTCGCAGAGCGAGACCTACCGTTGGCGCATGGACAAGGGCAAAGCCGTCGTTCAGACCAACCTCGTCCACAACGGCAAACAGGCCCTGCGGTTGGAGTCGAACCGCGCCGCCATCACCCGGCGTTTTGACGGCGGCAAGGACATCCAACCTTTGTCTTCATCCACGCAATACTATGATAGCTGGGTCTATCCCGCCTGTCCGCCCAATGCTTTCACCGTCGTGGCGCGGTTCATTGACCTGACCGGAAACAATTTCGTGGACCTGTACTTCGCCAACGACGGCGCAATCAAGTTGGTCGCTGCCAGCGGCGAGAAGGCCAATCCGCGCAAGCTTGTGGATTCGGGCGCGCAGTGGACGCCAAACGAGTGGCATCGTCTGACGCTGAAGATGGACTTCGCGGCGCAGAAACAACAGCTCTGGGTGAATGGCAAGCCCGTCCCCGCCGGCCCGCAGCCGTTCGCCGGTCCCTGCGACGGGAGAATCTGTTCCGTGACCTTCGAAGGGCCGGACGCGAAGTCCGAGGAGGACTTCGTATGCTACGACGACCTGCGCTGGAGCGACGCCGATCCGCTCAACAAAAAGCAACCATGAATCATCGCAAGTCGATGACGAAAGGAACCGAGCATTGAGCATCACTTTGGAGTTAGCATTACTCTGTTAAGTCCATGAAATCTCCTTGGTAAAAGAAATTGTGTGGCACAGCCGCCCCGGCTCCCTTCTTCCCTACCCCCTCCGCCCCCGGCTGTGATGGCCTCTCTCAGCGCACAGCCGGGGGCGGCTGGGCCGCAATTCCTCACTTAACAAAGTAATGTTAGCAACGACTCCCAGTGCGCACGTCGAGGATCGTTACACGGTCGGCACCCTTTCGTACACCAAGGCGGGCTTATACTGGTTGTGCGCCTGGCTGCTGTGGGGCGATTTCTGTTTTACCCTGATGGAATCGGTTGTGCCGAGCCTGTTGCCGCTGCTGCTCAAGGACCACGGCGCATCGAACCAAGCGATCTCGATCATCGTCGGCGCCATGGCCACGGCGCTGAACACCGTCATCACACCCGTCTGCAGCTACCGCTCCGATCGCCTCCGCAGTCGGTTCGGGCGGCGCATTCCGTTCCTGATCTGGCCGACGCCCTTCATCGTGCTGTTTCTGATTCTGCTTCCGTATTCGCCGGAAATTGCGAAGTGGCTGATGCAGGTGGAGTGGTTTGCGGGACTGTTCACCCGCAGTCCGGTGACGCCGGTCATTTTCATGTTCGGCATGCTGACGGTGTGTTTCCAGTTGTTCAACATGGTGGTCGCCACGATCTACTGGTACCTCTTCAACGACGTCGTGCCCGCGCATTATTTGGGACGGTTCTTCGCGCTGGTGCGCGTCTTCGGGACGCTGGCGGGATTCTGTTTCCAGTATTTCGTATTCGGCCTCGCGGAGCAGCATATAAAGGCAATCTTCCTCGGTCTCGGGTTGCTGTATGGCGCCGCGTTCGCGCTGATGTGCTGGCGCGTGAAGGAGGGCGAATATCCGCCTTTAAGGGGCGAGGAACGCGGATCGGTGCTGGGCGACGTGCGCAACTATTTCCGGCAGTGTTTCACGCATCGGCTCTATCTGTGGTTTTATCTGGCCTACGGGTTGTACGTGTGGTCCACTGCCGCGCAGATGTTCTGGGTGTTTTTCTTTCGCGACGAACTGCACATGGACCTCGACACGATCGGCAAGTACCGCTCGTGGTCTTTGTTGCTGGTGATCCCGCTGGCCTATCCGTTCGGCTGGCTGGTGGACCGCTGGCGGAGTCAACGCGTGATCATGCTGGCCACCGCGTTATGCGCGACCATGAACCTCGCGGCCTTCTTTTTCATTCAGGGCAAATGGTCGTACCTGGTCTGCATGATCCTGTGGAACGCGCCCGTGTTCATGATCAACGTCGCCAATGCCGTTTGGTTTCCCGACCTGCTGCCGCGGGCGCGCTTCGGGCAGTTCGCTTCGGCCGCCGCCTTGATCTCGGCGGGAGTGATGTTGCTGATGAGCCCGCTGTGCGGCTGGCTGTTCGATCAGATCCACAACTACCGTTACGTGTTTGTCTGGGCCGCGGCGATGCAGACCATCAGCTTCTTGACCCTGATCCCGGTTTATCGCGCCTGGAAACAACACGGCGGGCCGGACAATTATCAGGCGCCGTGAGATGAGATCACCTCCTCTCAAACAAGCAAAGCGGCTGCGCTGGGCATGCCGCTGCCGCAGATCATCCGCGCATCCACTCATGCACCTGCACAAGCGATGCGGCTCGGTAATCAGTTCGGTCAGCACCCGTCCGGGCGCGATACTCGGCGGGATTGACGCCAAACTTGCGCCGGAAAGCGGCGGCGAACCGGCTGGGCGAACTGAAGCCGATGGCGCAGGCGATGATTTGGGTTTTGGAGGATGGCTCGTTGAGCAACAGTTTGGCGGCGTGTTCGAGGCGCAGCCGGTCGCGATATTGCAGGAGGGTGCAGCCCATCGCCCGGTGAAACCGGTGGGCGAGCGCATCCTGGCGCCAGCCAAGCTTTTTGAGGATCTCCCCGGTCAAGTTCCTCTGGGTGAAACGTTCGGCCACCGTCGTCAACACGACGTTGAGCCAGTCGCCCGGCGTCCCGCGCGGAACGGTGCTTTGACGCACGACCAACGTCGGCGGCAGGAAGATGGGTCGGACGGTACTCGCGCCAAAACCACGCAAACGATCCAATAACCGGCGCACACTTTGCCGTCCAAGGTCCGCAAAGGGAATGCTGACGGTGGTCAGCGGCACGTTGGCCAACGCATAGAGCGGGTGGTTGTCCACGCCGGCCACCGCGACCTCCGCGGGCAGACGGTAGCCTTGTTCGAGCAACCATTCCGCCAGGGCTGCGGCCACGAAATCATTGTGGCTCCACATGGCCAGTGGTTTGGGTCGCTGGGCAAAAAAGTCCGGCAGTTCGTGGAATTGGTCCAGTTCCAGGCTCGACCATGGATCACCGGTCGTTCGGGCGCGCAAATCGAGAACCAGCGTTTCGTCCCACATGCCCTTCGCCTGGGCCTCCTTCCGGAAGGCTTCAAAGCGCCGTTGCGCGTGAAGCATATCAAGGGCGATCAGATACCCGCAGCGGCGGTGGCCGATGGCCCACAGGTGATCCAGCATTTGCCGGGCCACGGCCGCCTCATCCACCATGACCACATCGGCTTCGATCCGCGCCGGCAGACGATTGAGACAAACCATGGGAAACTGCCACGCTTGTACCGGCAAACCGTCCTGAGAAATCCAACCGGTATGCAGATCAATGGCGCCATCAAATCCCCGTTGGCGCAATTCGCGCAGGAACGCTTTGCCCTGTGGCTCCGCTTTGCGCATGGTGACGACCCGGACCAGGCAACCGGCCTGGGCCAACGATTCCACGGCGGCTTGGGCAATCTGTTCCGCCGCCCAGATCGGAGAACGGCTGCCGCATAACACCGCCACCCGCCACGGCGGCTTGGCGCGGCGCGGGCCGAAAGGGGTTGGAACCTGAGAGGAACGATTGGCGCCCGGCATACTTTCGGATTCTCCCGCTTTTGCCCGCCGAGTCCATAGCAAAAACCGTCCGTCCTCGCCAAAAATCCGTGTCACGATTCCATTTGCGGCTTGCGCAGGGATCGTGTTGGTTTGAAACATGACTCAGCCGAACCGGAGCAGACCCAACATCGATGTTTTGGCTGTGCCTCTCCCCGGGGCAGTGGAGGTGGTTTCACTCGTGTTCGGCAAGGACCGGCGACTCTACGGCGGGCTGACGGGGGCGAAAGGGCATTTGTTCTTTCATTACGATCCGCAAACCAAGCGGGTGGCCGATCTCGGGGATAAGGTTGTTTCCGCCAACTTGCTCCATGACAAACAGGGCAAGGCCGTGACGCAAAAGATTCACAAGGCGATCTATGTGGCCCCCGACGGCCGGATTTATGGCGGCACGGGCCAAAACATTGGCATGGGCTGCCCCCATTACCGGGTGTTGGACGACGAGGGCGGGCATCTTTTTGTCTATGATCCCGCCACGGGGAAAGGCGCGGATTTGGGCGTTCCCATCGCCCACGAATGGATCATTAACCTGACGGGTGACGTCGGGGGTGAAAACCTCTATGGGATGACCTATCCCCTCAATTATGTGTTCCGCTACCACGTGCGGCGGAAAACCATGCGGGTCATCGGCCAGTTGCATGGCGGCACCTATGGCGACAGCGGTTGCAGCCATGAATGCATTTGCGATCTCGATGGTCATCTGTACGGTTCCTGCAGTGAAGGGTATCTTTTCAAGTATGACGTGAAAAAGGACCGGTTGATCGAGACGGACCTCAAACTGCCCGGCCGCGACTGGCGGATCGATTCGCTGGCCCGGTCGGATAATGGCCTGATTTATGGCGGCACCCATGAGAACGGCTACCTGTTTTCCTTCGATCCCAGCCGGCGGCGGTTGCGATGCCTTGGGCAACCGCATCCGGGACCGCGGTTGCCGGGCTTGGCCTTTGGTCCGGATGAAATGCTCTATGGCTGCGCCGGCGGCGGCGCCAACTACAACACGCGCACCGCCTTTGTCTTCCGATACGACATTCGCAAGAAACGTTTGGAGGAATTGGGAGCGGTCCATTGCGGCTCAAAGAAAATCCGGGGCCAACGCATGCACGCCATGGCCATTGACCAGGAGGGGACGCTGTACCTGGGCGAAACCGGCTCGGAAAGGAATCCCGCCGTGAAAACCGGCGGCAACTACATTGACACCGGCACGCACGCGAACCTTTTCATATTCAAACCGTACGGATCGGCCCGGCGATGATCGCAACCATCCAATGAGAAATCCCCGATTCAGGTCCGGTGATTAACAGAACAAATCCATTGAACCCAAAAACACAGTTTCCGGAGGCACCCAATTCTGAAAAAACCGCGGCGCTTGTGGTTCGGAGGAGACACAGCCGGGGGCGGCTGTGCCACATCTTCAAACCGCTCTCTGGTTGCATTCGGCATTCGGCATTCGGCATTCGGCAATCCTCATTCACCCTCATTGAATTGCTCGTGGTGATTG
>JACQHZ010000055.1 GCA_016198745.1 Verrucomicrobiota bacterium | reverse complement strand
GTATATGTGACTGGTCTTGGCATTGGCGGTGTGCTCTTTCAAACCGGCCGATTTTGTTCTTTTTCGCGCCGGCGCTCGCATAGAATGGCGTTCCAACTGATTTCTGAAATCTACCCCTGGTTTGGAGTCTGCCAGGACATGGTTCCGTACACGAGCAAGATGAACGGCGAAAACTGCATTGATCCGGAAGAAATCAAAACCGCCTGAACACTCAAGCCGAAGACGGCTGAGGAACCTGGACAAGCAGTGGTTGCGCTTGTTTGATGAAAGCCTTGCCATGATGGTTTTCAACGATCTTGACGGCGCCGGTGGCGCTGAAAACATGGGTTGTGGCGTGGAAAACTGAGAGTGCCAAGTCCTGGAGCGTTTGATCGGTTTCGAGATGACGAATGTTTAAATGACGGGACTCCAACTCCTGGCGTGGGATGTGTCTTCCGTGGCTCTTGAAGTGCTTATGATCCGCAAGCCATTCGGCGATATCAGCGGCTTTCTTCCTTCCGTCATGCGCGCCCTTGAACATGTAGTTTTCCAACCAGCTTCGAACAAGCGTCTCGGCCATGTTGCATGCATGCTGGCATTTCACAAGGATTTCCCCCCATGTTGGCATAAAACTCAGCCAATCGACCGAAAAATCGGGCCGCTGGAATCGGAGAGGGTAACAACCTGGCGGGCTGCGGAATACCGGCCATGGGATTGAGTTGTCTTCGCAAATTCCCGCCAAGCGTCATACACCCTGAACAATTCAGCGACCCCCGGTTGCTTCCGCGCGAGTTCGATCTGTCGCTGGAGGCTTCTCGGGATCGGAGTTGCTTGGATTTTCGCTCTTGTCCGTTTTGATTCCATAAGGAATTTCTCTTTCCGACCTGATGCAATATAGAGCTCGACATCTGGTTGGGCGAATCAAATTTGGCGGCGCCTTAGTTCAAGTCGATGAGAATGGACGATCCGGGGTCAGGACGAGTTTCGTGATGGATAGGTGCTTCACCGTTTTTGAAGCGCGGAGTCGATTTCTGCAACAAGGCCAGGCTGTTTTTCTCCTTCGATCGGAGGCGGATGATGGCCTCCTCGCTCTCCAGCAACGCGCCCATGCCGTGATCAAGATGGCCTCAGATCGAATAATCCTCCACAAAAATCTGCGAATGCCGCATCCGGTAATAAACCACATTCCCCACGCGCAGGTCGAGTTCCTGGTGTTTTTCCCTGGCAATCTCCACTTCGATGGTCTGGCTGCCGTCAAAGGTTCGGACGCCCACCCGAACGATCGGCCCTGCGGTGTGGATATGCTGGACCGTTCCTCGTCGGACGCCCTCGCCGGCGACAATGCGCGCCAGTTCGATGTCATGCGGCCGCACGTATGCGCGCGCGGGTTGGTTGTCGGCTGACTCCGGGGAGGAAACCGGCAATTCAAGGCAGCCGATTCGGAGCCGCCCATTCCGAATTCGACCTTCAAAAATGTTCACATTGCCGAGGAATTGATAGACAAACGCGCTGGCGGGTTGATCATAGACTTCTTCCGGCGTGCCGATTTGCTCGATGGCGCCCTCGTTCATCACCGCCACGCGATCAGCCACTTCCAGCGCCTCATCCTGGTCGTGCGTCACAAATACGCTCGTGATGTGGATTTCGTCATGCAGTCGCCGAATCCAGGCGCGCAACTCCTTGCGCACCTTGGCGTCCAGAGAGCCGAACGGCTCGTCCAACAAGAGCACCCGCGGTTCAACCGCCAGAGCGCGCGCCAGAGCAACCCGCTGACGTTGCCCGCCGGAAAGTTGCGACGGGTACCGTCCCGCGAAATTCTCCAACTGGACCAGCTTCAACAAACTCGCGACTTTCCCACGAATCGCATCGTTCGACGGACGGTTGCGGCGCGGCCGCACGCGAAGCCCAAAGGCGATGTTCTCAAAAACGGTCATATGCCGGAACAACGCGTAATGCTGAAATACAAACCCGACATGCCGCGCCGCGGCGCGGAGCGCCGCCACGTTCTCCCCGTGAAACAGGATGTCGCCGCTCCCGTCATCCGGCGTTTCCAGTCCGGCGATGATTCGCAAGAGGGTGGTCTTACCGGAACCGGAGGGTCCCAAAAGCGCCATCAGTTCGCCCGACTGGATTTTCAAACTGACGCCCTTCAATGCGGCGAAGGTCCCGAAGGTCTTGTGAACATCGCGAACTTCAATGCTCATGGGCGTCTCCGGTTGAATTGTGGTTCGCATGGTCCTCCAAGGGACCTCGCGATTTCCATGTCACCGCCGTCTTGGCAGCAAGGGTGATCAGCGCCAACATCGCCAGGAGCGAAGCGACGGCGAAGGCGGCGGCGAACTGATATTCGTTGTAAAGAATCTCGATGTGCAGCGGCATCGTGTTGGTCAACCCGCGCACATGACCCGACACCACCGAGACCGCGCCAAACTCGCCCATGGCGCGCGCGTTGCATAGGATCACGCCGTACAACAATCCCCATCGGATGTTGGGCAGCGTGACTCGGAAAAAGGTCTGCCATCCATTGGCGCCCAGCACGATGGCGGCTTGTTCCTCTTCGGTCCCCTGCGATTGCATCAGGGGAATCAACTCCCGCGCGACAAAGGGAAAGGTCACAAAAATCGTGGCCAGCACGATGCCGGGCGTCGCGAAAATGATTCGGATGTTGTGCGCGGCAAGCCACGGTCCCCACCAACCCTGGGCGCCGAAAAGCAACACGTAGATCAAGCCGGAAACCACGGGCGACACCGCGAAAGGAAGATCAATGAGGGTGATCAGAACGCTCTTGCCTGGAAAATCGAATTTGGCGATCGCCCATGCCGCCGCCACTCCGAAAACCAGGTTCAATGGAACCGCAATCATTGCGGTCAACAGGGTGAGACGAATGGCCGACCGCGCATCGGGGTCTTGAAACGACGCCCAATAAACCGCCGCGCCTTTCCGGAACGCCTCCCAAAACACCGCCGTCAACGGCACAAAAAGGAAGGACGCCAGAAACGCCAGGGAAACTGCGATCAAACTCCATCGAATCCACGCGGGTTCCGCATTCGGAAACGATTGAACCCCGCCTGTCCGCCGCGGCAGTCGGGCGAGGTTGCTGTTTGGGGTGAGTGGATGAAGCGGGATGGCTGACATGGCAAGGAGGAGTTGAATGTTTCACGTTCCACGATGCGCGCTCCACCATTGAAGCAAATTGATCAGGAGCAGCAGGCTGAAGGAGGCCACGAGCATCACCACCGCGATCGCGGTCGCGCCGGCATAATCATACTGTTCCAATTTGGTGACAATCAGGAGCGGCGTGATCTCGGTGCGCATCGGCATGTTGCCGGAGATGAAAATCACCGAGCCGTATTCGCCCACGGCCCGTGCGAAGGCCAGGGTCGCGCCCGTCAGCGCCGCCGGCCAGAGCGCGGGAAAGATGACGCGATAAAATGTCTGCCAACGATTGGCGCCCAGACTGGCGGCGGCATCTTCGACTTCGCGGTCGAGGTCTTGCAGCACGGGTTGCACCGTTCGCACGACAAAAGGCAGGCCGATGAAGGTCAGCGCCACCAACACACCGAGCGGCGTGAAAGCGACCTTGACGCCGAGCGGTTTCAGCCACTGGCCGATCCAGCCGGTTTCCGCATAGACCGTGGTGAGGGAAATCCCCGCCACCGCCGTGGGAAGCGCGAACGGCAGGTCCACCAGCGCATCAACCATGCGTTTTCCAATAAATTCGTAACGCACCAACACCCATGCCGCCAAAAGCCCGAACACGCCATTGGCCAGCGCCGCCAGAGCGGATACGCCGAAACTCAAGCGGTAGGAAGCAACCACGCGCGGGCTGGTTGCCGTCTGCCAGAACTGGCTCCAACCGGCTGCGGCGGTTTTGATGAAAATCGCCGCAACCGGGATCAACACGATGAGGCTCAGGTAAAAAAGAGTGAACCCCATCGCCAACCGGAAACCGGGCAGCACGTTATTTTTCGGAGCGAAAAATCTCATTTGATGTAGATTTGGTCGAAGATTCCTCCGTCGTTGAAGTGCGTCTTTTGCGCCTTCTGCCAGCCGCCGAAAACCTCATCGATGGTGAAGAGGTCAATTTTCGGGAACTGCCGGGCATACTTGACCGCCGCGGATTCCAGCCGCGGCCGATAATAGTTTCTGGCGGCGATCTCCTGGCCCTCTTCCGAGTAGAGATATTCAAGATACGCCTGAGCCACGGCGCGGGTGCCGCGACGGTTGGCCACTTTATCCACCAGACTCACCGTCGGTTCGGTGAGGATGCTGATGGAGGGAACGACGATGTCGAACCTGGCTGCACCCTCTTTTTTGCCGGCCAGCAGGATTTCATTCTCCCAGTTGACCAGCACATCGCCGATGCCGCGTTCAATGAACGTGGTGGTGGCGCCGCGCGCGCCGGAATCAAGCACCGGCACGTTCTTGTAGAACCGGGTGACGAAGTCCTTGGCCTTGGCTTCATCGTTGCCGTGCTTCCGAAGCGCGTATCCCCACGCCGCAAGATAATTCCATCGTGCGACACCCGACGTCTTGGGGTTGGGCGAAATGACCGAGATGCCCGGCTTCACCAGATCATCCCAGTCCTTGATTTTCTTGGGATTGCCTTTGCGCACCAGGAAGGCCACGGTCGAGATGTAAGGCGAACTGTTCTGCGGCAGCCGTTTCTGCCAATCCTTCGGCAGGAGGCCGGCTTTTTCGTGGATGGCGTCAACGTCATACGCCAGCGCCAGTGTCACGACGTCCGCTTCCAATCCGTCAATCACGGATCGGGCTTGTTTGCTCGAACCGCCGTGCGATTGGTTGATGGCAACCTTCTGACCCGTTTTCTCCAGCCAATGTTTGGCGAAGGCGGCGTTGAACTCCTGGTAGAGTTCGCGCGTCGGATCATACGAGACGTTGAGCAGCGTGATTTCTTTTTCAGCGTGAACCGGCAATGTCGTCCCCAAGCTGAAAGCCAGGGATGCAATGAGTGTCAGGATTTTTTTTCTTTCATCCGAACCTCCAGTGGTCTGGTCAGTTTCGTTTTTGGATCTGGTTTGATGGGGCCTCCAGGATTCTGGTCGGCGTTAAATGGGTTTTGGGCGGTCTGATTCGATGCGCACCTTCTGGGTGGCCTCGATCTGAACGACGCGCGAATCGTGGATTACGATCTGGATCACTCCAAAATGGATGCTTGCGGCCTGCTTTCGCACCACATCCAACCAGTGCGGCGATTCCGGCAGGTTAGGTTTTTCCTCGGGTTGCATGAGATCATTCATTGAATAACGTCTAAATAAGTCGTTATTAAAATCAAAAAAAATCAGATTCCGTCCCCGGCGCTGAATTCCTGCGCGAAAACTTCGCGCGTTTGGACTGGCGCGCCGAGAAACACCATGGCCAGCGTGGCGCGATCCATCAAACGCGCCACGTAGTTTCGTGCGTCCAAAAGGATTCGGCGGAACCGGCAGACCGCTTCCTGATTGCACCGTTCATAGTGCGCCACGGAGACGCATCCGATGGGCGCCAGAACGCCATCGAATTGGCGAATGACTTCACCCATGGTGATTCTTGCCGGTTCTTTGGCCAGGACGTAACCGCCCTGTTTGCCCGGGGAACTGTCAACCCATCCGCGCGCCTTCATCTCAAGCATGATGTGCTCCAGGAATCGCTTGGGGACATCATTGCGACGCGCCAATTCCCGAATGGGGATCGGTCCCCGTCCATGATGCTCCACCAGAGTGAAGAGAACCCGCAACGCATAATCCGTTTTCTTGGAGAGCCGCATAATGAAATACGATTGATTTAGTCGTAGATTAAATCACCGCTCTGACTTCGTCAAGTGTTTTTATTAAGAATTTTTCGCGCCCATGACGCTGTGATTTCGGAAGGTTCGTCATTGTCGCTGGCTCAATGACTGCCTACGGTACGTTGTTTCCGATGACATCCCGCACTTCACACCTCAAGCTTCCCCATTACTTCGGGATCGAAGCAGCCAATGCCTGCGGCGCATGCTTGTTCCTGTTTTGCATCTTTTTCTGGACCCGTGACAAGTTCGGATATACTGACGCGGAGAATCTGTTGCTCACCGCGGTTCACGGGTTGACCTATTTTTTCGCGACCAAGTACGGCGGAAAACTTGCTGACAGGATCGGCTATGACCGGCTGCTCTCGCGATGCCTGCTGGCAATGGCCGCCGCGCTTTTACTCGGCTGGATTCCGACCTGGCGGTTCACCCCATTCGTGGTGATGGTGATCTACACCATCACCCTGGGTCCCACGTGGCCGACGTTGGAAGCCGCCATCCTGCATTCCCCAGGGTCTGCTTCCATGCCGAGACGGCTCGGACTATACAACGTCACCTGGGGTTTTTCGGACGCCGTGGGTTTTTTTTCGAGCGGCTTTCTTTTTGGCTGGAAACCGGATTCCATCCTCTGGGCGACGGGACTTCTTCATCTCGCCCAGTGGTGTTGGCTCCGGTTGGCCCCCAGGAATTCCGGTGATTCCGGTGAAACCGCGATGGAGATGCCGCACAGCGGCGACGATGTGCCCGCGTCCGTCAAAAGACGTTTCATGCATTCCGCGTGGCTGGCCAACGGAATGGGATTTCTGATGCTGGCCGGGTTCACGGCGCTTGCGCCGCAGGTGGGAGACGGTTTAAAACTCGCGCCTTCATTCACCATCTGGCTCACGTGCACGCATCTCTTCGCGCGCGGTCTTGCGTTTTTTATCTGTTGGAAATGGGAAGGCTGGCATTATCGCACGGGTTGGTCGCAGGGCGCGCTATGGCTGGCGCCCGCCGCCCTGGTTGTCGCGTTTTTCAGCAAGGAAGTATTTTGCGTTGTCTCCGCGCTTGCCGTCTTCGGCCTGGCGACCGGTTTGTCGTACTCCGGATCGTTGTATTACTCGCTGGACTACGGCGAAAACAAGGGGGAACACGCCGGCCTGCATGAATCCATGATTGGAATCGGGATTTTTACCGGACCGCTGCTGGCGGCCGTTGTCTCCGTCCTCGGCGCGGGTGTCCTGGGGGCGCAAGTGACGCTTGTAGGGCTGGTCATCGCCGGCAACCTTGCCGGCCTCGGATGGATCATGCGCGCGAACCGATTGCTCCCGTCAACACAACGGGGAGCTTCCGGCTAACCTGCATATTTCACAAGATTGTAGCCGCGATCGCTGATCGCGGTGGGGTGGGCACGGCCGCGATCAGCGATCACGGCTACAGCCTGAAGCACGATGACGAGACAGTGTGAAAAATCCGGGCTAACTGCTCAGGCCGTTTCACTGACGCGGTACATGTGTAGGGGAGGGCCTTTATGCCCTCCCGCTTCGACAAGTCGGGCGGGTCCCGCCAAGGCGGGACCGCCCCTACACCTATTTCATCACAACCACCTGAATAGTTACGCTTCCGGGCAATAACGCCCTTCAACCAGCGACCGGCGATCCAAGGAGCGTGAAGCCCAGCGCCCGCTCGATACGGATGCGCATCAACTGCCCGCGATGCCGTTCGGTTCCTGCAAAAACCACGATCCGGTTCTGTCGCGTGCGTCCCATCATCCGGTCGGGATTGGTCTTGCTCACGTTTTCGACCAGAATCTCGCGATCAGCCCCCGTCTCCAGGGCGAGCCTGCGCTTGACATGTTCGTTGACCACGGCCAGCAGCTCCTGGTTGCGCCTTTCTTTTTCTTCCTCCGGGTGTTGCGCCTCCATGTCGGCCGCCGGCGTTTCTTTTCGCGGCGAATATCGAAAGACAAACGCCTGATCGAACTCCATCTCGCGCGTCAGCGCAAGCGTCTGCTGAAACTCGGACTCGGTTTCGCCCGGAAACCCGACGATCAAATCCGTGCTGACGGCAATGCCCGGCACGCGCTCCCGCAAGCGTTCGACGATTCGGCGGTACGTTTCCACCGAATAAGTCCGGCGCATGGCCTTGAGAACGCGATTGGAACCGGACTGCAACGGCAGATGCACGTGCTCGCAGACCTTGGGCAATTCGGCCATCGCCCCGATCAGATCCTCCCGGAAACCGCCCGGATGCGGCGAGGCGAAACGAATGCGCTCGATCCCTTCCACGTCGTTCATCGCTTCCAGCAATTGAACAAATGGCGTCTTGCCCCCCACGACAGCGAATTCATGGCGGCCGTAGAAATTGACGATCTGACCGAGCAAAGTCACTTCTTTGACGCCGTGCGCAGCCAGGGTGCGAACTTCCGCCGCGATATCGGATATCGGCCGGCTTCTTTCCGGGCCGCGCGTGGCCGGCACAATGCAAAACGCACAGCGCAGGTTGCAACCCTGCATGATGGACACAAACGCCGTGGGTTGCTGCGGTTCCAGGAGGTGATCCCGGATCGCATTTTCACTGCCTTTTTCCGTTTCGACATCGGCAATGCGCGGGCGACTCCCGTTGTTCAGCAAATCGGGGCGCCTCAGTTCCTCGACGTAATCCGCGACACGATGAAACCGCTGGGTGCCGACCACGAGGTCAACATCGGGCAGGCGATCGAGCAGATCACTTCCCCGGCTCTGAGCCATGCACCCCATGAAACCGAGCACCAGGTTCGGATTGCCGCGTTTCAAGCGGCGCAGGCGTCCCATGTTGCCCATCGCTTTTTGCTCCGCCTGATCCCGCACGCTGCACGTGTTCAGGAGGATCACATCGGCCTCGCGCTCATTCGGAGTCAGGGCATAGCCGCGCTCCTGGAACTGGCGCGCCACCTGTTCGGAGTCGCGCTCGTTCATCTGACAGCCGTAAGTTCGGATATAGACCTTGGGCATGGATCAACGGTTTCAGAACAAAGGGTTATTTGATCACGATGGGTGTGGAGAGGAACCAGTGGCAGGCGGGACCGGAAAGGTCCAGTGTGCGGAGGCCGCGGGTGGGGGGACGACGGTCAACGCGCGCGAAAAAGAGGTAGGTCTCATTAACCTTGAGCTGCTCCCATTGGACGGCGCAGACCTGATGGCAAAGGGTGGTTGGCAGGCCGTTGTAGGCGGCCAGGGTGTGGACAAAGCAATCGTAAAAGGGCGCTCCGGGTCGGAGCCGTGCCTTGCCGAGGATGTTGACCCGTCCGCCGGCCCCGTGCGCGCGGCAGATACGGTCGAGGCTTCGGACAAAGCCGAAGTCGCCGTCCCGTCCAAGGGCGCAGCCGACAAATTCGATGGCTCCGCTGGGGGTGAGCATGGGGAGGTATCTTTCGAGCACCCGACGGGTGAGGCAAAGGCCGTCGGAGCCGCCGTCGCCAACGAACGGATAGCGCAGGGACTTGGGAACCGGCAGGAGCGGGGGGTTGAAGGTGATGAGGTCAAACTGGAGCTTGTTGGGGGGACGGAAATCATCAAGCGACCGGTTGAAAACCCGCACTTTGCGGTCCAGGCCATTGAGGGCGACGTTGAAGCGGGCGAGACGCGCGGCGCGCGGGTTGATCTCCACGGCATAGGAGCGACGGGCTTGCAGAGCGGCGACCATGGCCTGGATACCCGAACCGGCGCAAAGGTCCAGCGTTACGCCGCCGGGGACGGGGGATTGGTAGCTGCCGAGGGCGATGCTGTCGGTGCCGAAATAGACCGACGGGTCACTGAGGTTTTCGCAGAAGAAAATCAGCGAGTGAAAAGAAATAAGCAGGAAGCGGTCGGTGGCGACGGTTCCCTTGTCCAAACGGAGGATTCCCTCATGGCAAAGGCGGCGGAAGATCGCAGGGCCGAGCAGGCGTTTGGCCCTGGCTGCGGGCAGGCATCCCCCGAGGAGGAAAAGTTCGACCAGGGAGCAGAGCGGGTCGGGGAGACCTGGGGCGCGGGCTTTCCACTCTTTGTAAGTGAGATTGCCTTCGCCGAAGGCGAGGTGGAATTGCAAGTACCCGCTTTGGGCGAGAAGCTGACGCAGTTCATTCATGGGAAAAAGAAGTGTCTCATTCGAGTTGACGCTGGGCAAGTTGGGAAAAGAGTCCCTGGCGGGCCATGAGTTCTTCGTAGGCGCCGCTTTCCTGCAGGACGCCG
>JACQHZ010000054.1 GCA_016198745.1 Verrucomicrobiota bacterium | reverse complement strand
TCGGCATTCCCCCTTCGCCAAGGCTACGGGGGACAGGTCGGCATTCGGCATTCCTCCTTCACCTTCATCAGCCTTCTGCTGATGGTCGCCCTCATCTTGATTTCGATGGCTGCCGATGCCGCGGCTGCGGATGCGCCGGTTTCGGCGCGAAAAGAATCCGTCGAGGGCCGATCGTTTGTGATTCTGAAAAATCCGTTCATGGAATTGACTTTCGAGCTGGATCGAGGCGGACGGTGCGCGAGTTTTCGATTCCTCGACAACGGCGAGCAATTGATCGCGAAAGACATGACGGGGATGTTCCTGGATCACTGGGCCAAATACACCTGGCCGAGCGGTCTCATGCACCTGCTTTATCAGCACGAAATCGTCGGCGACGGCAAGACGACCATCGGCATCCGGTTGTGGACGGTCGTTCCCGCCATGGGCGGCGGACGCGGAACCCCTGAGGCCAAATCATCCGCGCAAATCCCAACCAGCCCCGACCTGATCGGCCTGATCGTTCAGAAAACCATCATGCTGCATTCAGACCGCGACGTGATTGACGTGGATCAGGAGGTGATCAATCCGTTGAAGGAATCCCGCGGGGCGGCGCCTTACATTCAGCATAACTTCAACATGAACGGCGATTTGTATCATGACGTGTGGTATCTGCCCTCGACCCGCGGCGTTGACCAGCGGATCATGCCCAACAAGGAAGGCGAACGGGTCAAGGGGGTTGATTGGGTCCTGGACCCAACGGCCGGCTGGATTGGCGTTCGCGACCAGCAGAGCGACCGAGGGTTGCTTTTTGCATTCGATTACAATTACGTCCAGAAGCTTTACACCTGCGGTTCCACCGCCGAGTGGTTCATGGACACAGTGCCGGTGGCGCCGGGCAAAAGTTTCAAAACCCGTTACGTCATCAAACCGGTTCGCGGGTTCGACCATTTTGTTTATGGGTCGCGCCGAATCGTGGCGAATATCCGTCCTCACGAGGAATCCGGCAAGGTTCGCGTGGCGCACGATCTGGCGGCGGTGGAAGGCGCATTGCGGGACGTTCAGGTTGAACTCACGATCATGGGATGGAAGAACAAAAAACAAATCGCGCGCGAGGTTTTTCAAGTCAAGGAACTGAACGACAAAAAATTGCGGCAGGACTTCCGCTTTGCCCCGGAGAATCTTGAGGATGGAATCGTGATCAAGGCGCGGGTTTCCGCGGAGGGATGGGATGAGCGTTATGAATCCTACTATGAGGGCGACCGGAAGGAACGGGAACGAAAAACCAACTACTGGGCGACCAAAGATGGCGGCGCTCTCGCGAGCGCGCAGGGCGACGCCTACATCCAGAAGCCGCCGCGAAAAATCAAGAAATTTGACAAGCCTCTTTTGAGCAGCGTTCCCCGGCCGACGGCGGGGCATTTCAAATGCCTCGTCGTGTTCGGGCTGTTTACGCACATCCTGAATCTGGATGACGCGCTGGCGGATTGGAAAGCGGCGGGGAAATTCCCGGTGGAATTCACTTTCGTCAATTGCCCGCCCAACGCCGTGGAGAAATTTCCCGGCACATACAACGAACTGTTCTCCTACAACGCGATCGTGCTGAGCGATGTCAACTTCAAGGCCCTCAGCGACATCGGTTTTGAAATGATTTGTGACTACGTGGAACAGGGCGGCGCCCTGCTGGTCGCGGGCGGTCCTTATGCATTCGGCAACGGCGAATTCGAAGACAGCCGTTTTCTGGAAGCGCTGCCCGTCCGTTTGTCCGGCCCGTTTGATTTGAAGTGGGCGGGCAAGGGAAAATCATGGCTGTTGAGCGCCACGGAACATCCAATCGCGCGCGGTCTGTCGTTCAACCAAACTCCGAGGGTCTATTGGCAGCATTCCCTGACGCCGAAGGACGGCGCGCAGACGGCGCTGAAGGCCGGGGAACATCCCGCGCTGATTGTGGGCCGCTATGGCAAGGGGCGCGTGGCGGCGCTGGCGCTCAGCCCGACGGGCAGCCCCGAAAAAGGCGAGACGGCCTGGTGGGCGTGGAACGATTGGCCGCAACTGGTAAAAAACATTTTCACCTGGTTGAGTGAAAATTAGGAATCCAAATAACTTATTTCTCACGCCCGACAACAAATAGCTAAAAATCGTAACTACTCAGGTTGTGTCACTCATGGAATCAATGTGTAGGGGAGGGCTTTATGCCCTCCCGCTCCGGCAAATCGGGCGGGGATAAACCCCGCCCCTACATTTTCACAGATCCTGAGTGGTTTAATAAAATCTATGAAATCAAAAACAATCCTGGTCGCTCTCTTGTTCGGCGTCCTCAGCGTTGCAGAGGCGGGCAATGTCCGGAATGGCAGCCTTTCGGACCTCGGTTCCACGTGGACGGATGAAGCCATCGAGGCGCTCCGCAAGAACGGGTGGACATGCCCCGATGTCAAGGGTTGGCCCAAGTGGTGGGGCGGGTTTGGAGGCAATGTGGAGTTCGAATGGCTGCCCAGCGGCGGCAAGCTGGGGGGCGACGCCTACTGCAGAATCCACGGCAAGGACGGATATGTGACGGGTTACCACGGACTCGCGCTCGAAAAACAAAATTATATCCTGACGGTCTGGGCAAAAGGAGAAGGCACGTTGCAGGCCGGCTTTTTGAGCTACGGGCTTCAGGAGGATGGCAAAACCCCCTGCCAAATCACCGGCGCCGACGCCCCTCCCCCTTTGAAGGTCGCGGTGAACAGCGAGACCTGGGTTCGCTATCAGCATGTGATGAGGAAAACCCCCAAGCTATGGTCGCTCCACGTCGCCATCGCTGCGCTCTTGGGGACCATTGACTTCGATGAGGTGGACCTGGAACCGGCGACGCCGGCGCGGGAACTGATGGTGGAGACGGCCAAACCGCTTTATGGAAGCGGGGAACTCGTCGAGAATCTTGAAGTGATTCAGGGGGACGCGGCGTTCCAAAAGAAACTGGCGGAGTTCGACGCCGCGGTCCGCGCCTTTCGGGACAAAGCCAAAAGTCTGGATCCCCAACTGGTTCAATCGCTGGAAAAGGAAATCACGGCGTTGACCCCCTACCTCAAGGGCGCCAACAAAAAGGAGATACTGGCCGTGTCCTTCAACGACATGGTGCTGCTGACGCACGCGCTATCCAACCTTGCGCCGACCGCCGCCAGGAAATCGTCGCGTATGGAAATAAAACCGGCGATCTCGTCAACCAAGAACTACAAAGTCGGCGAACGCGCCCCCCAGCCCGGCACGATCACGATCACCGAGGTCAAATCCAACAAGGTGCGCTACGACGAGAACGAGACGGCGCAAACGAAAGCGATTCTCGTGAACAAGAGTTCCGTCGCCCGCAAGGGAACGGCGGTTGCGCTGATGCACGTGGATATTGACCGCCCCCGCGAAATCGCCCGCGCCGATCTCACGCTGGCCGCCGGCGAAACCAAGGCATGGGATTTCTCCTACTCGGTGGGGCCGGAAACTTACGGACGGGGAATCGAGGTGCGGTTTGTGGAAAACGGGCAGGCGCTGGATTCATGGCAGGAGTTTTACGCTGTCGCCGCCGAATGGTTTCGCGTCCAGCAAGCCACCCACAACGCCCAGAACAAGGCGTACACCGTGGATTTTCACACCACTTATTGCAATCAATCGCATGAATTCGCCGGCGAACCGACGGATTTCGGCGTTTATTATCCGGACGGCGTGGAAGTGTACCATTCAGGACAGGCCGCCTATCCGATGAGTTATCCGGCCCGCAAAGCCCGACACGCTTGGTTGAGAAGCTTGGGAATCAAGAGCACGATCTATCAAACCTCCTGTTTTGACGGGCAAATGGGGTATGAAGTCTTTCGTCAGCATCCTGAACTGGCGCTGTATGACGCGAACGGCCAGCCGGCGGTGGACCCGATTTATGGCGGCCTGCCCAATCCCATGATGCACGAGTCGCCGCTTGAAGTCGGGCCGAAACGCAAGGTGACGAAACCTTATCTGGACCGCAAATTGGACTCGTCGTTCGGCCATGTGCCGATCAATCTCGCCTTGGAGGACACCATTGAATACGAAGCCAAGGCGCTGCTCGCTTACCAAAAAGAACTTGGATTCGACGGAGTTTATACGGACGGCAGTTGGGGCGTCGGCAAGGGTTACGGTTACGATGGCCGGCTGAATGTGCCCTCCGACCTGGACAAGGACTATGCCGCATTGAGTGCGCGCAACCACCGCCTCTTTTCAGAGGCGCTCAAGAAGGAAAATCCGAATTTCGGCACCTGGTTTAACTGGGGATATCGGGCCGTTGAATGGTGCCGATCGCTGGGGATCAAGTCCGTGGTGGGCAGCGGGGCGAAGGGAGATGTCGGCGATGAAAATATCCGGGGCGCGGTTGACTGGAAAAATGTGATGGTGCTGTCGGAAACACAACACACCTTCACCGCAAAGGAAGGCGTCGAAACCATGCCGCAATCGCACCTGAACTGGCTGATCGAAGAGCGTGATAATCGCGTGCAAAAGTTCGGCGTGAACGAGGTCATCGGCTATGTGAACAGCCCGCTGTCGGCGGAGGAGCCGGGGCCGTCGAAGTGGGCCTGGCCGACGATGAACTACTGGGGCGCGCAGTTCATCGCCACGCAAATCCATTTGATCACCTGGTTTTACCCCAGCCACCGGCCCACCTTGCAGTTCATGACCCGCTATTCCCGGTTCATCTGGGACCGGGACATTCGCGTCGTTCATAACGCCGAGAAATTTGTGAAGGTGTTTTCACCGGAAAAAATCTGGTGGCAAAAACTGGTCTATCAACGGAAGACAGCCGATGGCTACGATCTGATCGTTCACATGGTGCGCATCCCGCCGACAGAACGCTGGGACATCAACTTCATGGACGAACCGGCCGACCTCAACAACGTGACGGTCCGGTTGGATCTTGCGAAAGGCGCCGTCAACCAGGCCTGGGCTTTGCGCCCCTATTACTTCGAGGAACCGCAGCAACCCGTGCAGAAGGAGATCGCGCCATCGGCGTCCAGGGGTCGGGTCATCTTGTCGGTGCCGCCGTTTCGATACTACACGATGATTGTGGCGCGAGTGCAATCCAAAGCGGGCCGCGTGAGTCCGGACGCAATCGCGGGCACGGGCGCGCGGATTGGTTTTTCACTCGCATCCGATCGTGCCCGCGCTGATCCTGAAAGGAGAGCCTTATGAAGAAGAATATAGCATTCACGATTCCTCACTCGCCTGCGGTTCGGAGGAAACACAGCCGGGGGCAGATGCCCGCGCTACGCCGAAGGCTTCGGCGAGGCGAGTGCCACATCTTCAATCCACTCTCCGGCTGCATTCCTCCTACGCCAAGGCTACGGCCGACAAGTCGGCATTCGGCCTTCGGCATTCGGCATTCATCATTTACGCTGATCGAGCTTCTGGTCGTGGTCGCCATCATCTCGATCCTGGCCGCGCTGTTGACGCCGGCGCTCAAACAGGCCAGGGAATCGGCGCGCCGGATTGCATGTATGAACAATTTGAAACAATTGGGGACCGCAACCTTCATGTACTGCGCAGACAACGACGGCTGGTTCCCAGCGAGGTATACCCAAATTCAGCTTAACGCAGGATGGGAGGGCTGTCCGACCCTCGACTTTCAGCCGCCGCAGTGTCTTATCCTGAATTATCTCGGCGGCACAAAGAGCCTGAAAAGCAACTACAATTGGACCGCCACCTATGGGAGCGTCTATAATTGCCCGACGATTCCGAAACTATGGTGCTACGCGTCTGGCGCGCCACCCGTCATTTTTAAGTTCCAGAGTCTCAATGCATATCTTGGCAGCAGCTATGCCTACAATAATTTCATTGACGGCTACACTGGGGTGGATATTCCCAACAAGAAAATCGGGAGTGTGCCGGCCAACGTGGGATTATGGGGTGATTCATCGCTCAAGGGCGCTAATCCAGGGTGGGATTCCTTCTCGTCCACTTTTGTGATGCTGGAGGGTTCATGGACCACCGGCATCTATGTTCCGGTTCATGGCGGCTCGGTGAACGTGGTTTTTGTGGATGGACATGTGGAATTGGTGACTCGCGCCAAAGCCTCATGGCCCGGTGTGGGCGACTGGAACAACAACAACGTATGGTACACCGACGGCTCGTGGGTCTATTAGTTTTTTATGACTGAAATCCTTTGCAAAATGTACAACATTTTCCTTTTTGGCTCCGTGCTTCATCAAACCAGAAATTGTAGGGC
>JACQHZ010000503.1 GCA_016198745.1 Verrucomicrobiota bacterium | reverse complement strand
TGGGAGGGATGCGCTTCATAGAAGCGCAGCTACAACAACAGAGAAATCTTCTCCGGAAAACAAGATTCAATGGTTAGTAGTATAAAGCGCCATCGAATGTCATCGCACCAGAATCCAATCCAGGCTTGCCTTGTCGGGCGCGGGTTTCTCGAAACGCGCGGTGAAGTCGGTTGCGGTTTTCTCGACCACCGCCGCGGTGAACCAGCTCGGCTGGACCTGCACGGCGTAATGGGCGTCGGCTTCCGGCCGCGCGAACTGCACTTTCAACTCATTCGCGCCGGCTTTCACGGGCACGGCAATGCCCCGCAGGTTGCGGGCGGGTTTGTCGCCGCCGCTGATGCCGCCGGTGGGTTCGACCCGCAAGGCCGTCACGCGCGTCGCGCCGCCCTGGAGTTGGAAGTCCCCCGTCTTCGGATCAACCGTCAACTTGCTCGTCGGACGGTCGTTGACGTGCCAGACCATGGGTTGCGCGCGATCGTGCGGCTGCTCGAACACAATCGCCGCATCCTGCACGTCCGCTCCGAACCGCACGCCAACGCGCGTGGTGGACGCGATGTCCACGCCCTTGAGATAGGCCGGGCGATGGTCTTTGCTGCCGGCGATGCGATCTTCGAGGCCGGGCGCGCCGTGGATGCCGAACGCCGCGTCCACGGTAACGCGTCCCCAATTGACGCACGCATAAGACGCGTCCTCGATGGTGCTCGGCAGGTAGTTGAAATGCCGGACGCGCATGCCGGTGACGTTCCACGGATCGCTGCCGATCGCTTGCGCAATCGGATCGCCCTTCGCAAAATCGAACGCCGCACCGGCATCCGACGACGGCGCGAGGATGAGCGTGCGCGGATCGTGTTTGTAAACGTGGCCCGCGCTGTTTTCCGAGTTCGTCCACGCCCTTGACACGTCGGCCACCTGCGCGCCGGGCGCGATGATGTAGCGCAACGGCTTGAGATGCTGGTCCCACGTATAGTTCTCAAAATCGTAGAGTGTGGGGGCGACATCATGCCGCGTCCACCAACGGGTGCGCTCGATATAGATGCGTTTCGTGCCGTCGGGGCGCTCCTCGAATTTCATGATCTGATACCAACGATGGACGCGGATGTCCGGCGCAGCGGTGTAGCCGGCCTCGGGGTCGTTCTTGGGATCGAGGTATTCACTCGGTTCGTCCACGGCGAAGAAACGGCCCACCACGTCTTTCGTCCAGCCGCAATCCTTGCTGCCGATGATCGCGCCGCCCGGCAGGGCCGCGCCTTCGTGGGTGTGGCCGGTCTTGCTCTGATTGGCCGGATCCCATGGGTCGCGATGGCCGGGCGCGACGATCCAGACGGTGCCGGCCGCAACCCATTTGTTGGAGTTGAAATTGATGAGCGGCCGGCTCGTGCCGAGGGTGTGGTTGCGGACGGGGCCGGGTTCATAGACCAGCTCGCCTTTGCTCCAGTCCACGCTCTCGACCTTGCTGCGGAACGGCTGGAGATCGTTGGAGATGTCGGAGGCATAGGTCAGGCCGCCCTCGTCGCCTGCGCCGCTCATGACGTTGCCCATCGTGCGCGCCCCGGCGCTGATGACAAAGCTGTCACCCTGGCCGTAGTTCTTGCGCGCCACGATGAGACTCATGGATTGGTTGTCAGACTGCGAGTAATCGGTGACGGTCATCGAGTTGACGACGTGTTTGTCGTAGAACAACGCGTCCTTGGGGTGATCGTGCTCCAGGTCCATCACGGCGTAGGGCGCGCCGCGTTTCTTGTCCCAGCCCAGCGCCTTGATCGGGCCGCGGTCGTACGGATTGCCGTAGCCCCGCGGAGTACCGGAAAGCGCCATGTGATTGCCGACGGCCAGGCCGCGCATGGATGGCAGATGGATGCGCGCGTCCTTGCCGGCTTTGACCTCATCGAGAATCGCCTGGTCGTAGGAGGTTGTGCCGCCGGCGATGCAGGTGTCGATCGTCTCGGTGCTGTGCACGCCGAACGTCATATCAATCGGTTGCCGCACTGCGCGTGAGATCTGGCGCCCCGTCCAGAGCATGCCGTTGTTCTGGCCGTTGGAGGGCAGAATGGTCCGCTCCACGCCGCCGCGCCGGTCAATGACCGTGACCGTGGGCGTGCCGGCTTGGGTGGACGACGGCGCCGGGTTATGCGCCTTCCACTCCGGGGCGACGCCCGTCGTTACCACGAGCAACCCGCCGCCCTTGGCAATAACGTTGGTGATGGCGGCTTGCAGCGTCGCCTCCGCTTCGGCAGGCGTTTTCACCGGCCCGAAGTCGGCGAGGTTGTATGCGCCGGAATCGGCCTGGAGGCGGTTCGTCCATAACAACACGGAACAGAGCAGCAGCATGGTTCGCATAATCTTCCTTTTGTAATTACCGAGTAGTTGGCAGGATAAGACGAATGGTTTTCATGGTGAGCAAATTGTTCCGTTCATGGATTGTCGTAGTCGGCAATGCGGTAATCAATGGCGCCGCGCGCGAAGCTCTCGACATGCCCGTCGAAGAAGATTGCGTTCGAGCGGTTGTTATGCACGTCGGCGATCTCGTAGTTGACGTGGCTCGGATCGAAATAGGTGGGCGATGGACCGGTGGCGTAGTTGCAACGGTAGGGTATGGCCCAGGGCGCGAACTGTCCGCCTTCCATGAGGACGGCTTTGCCTGCAGGATTGGATATGGCTGAGAGTTTCTTGGGAGGCGGATTGTTGACCACATCTGTAAGGTAGTTGTACATGTAGTTGGGCGTGCCGTCGTACCAGTTCCCAGCGACGATATTATTGTAGCCGTTGTGATTGGAGGGGCACTTGAGACCTTTCGCGAGCAAAAAGTCCAGGGCGGGGTCTTGGCGCGGCATGTAGTTGTTCCGAATCAGCAGCGTCTGCCATATTGCGCCGGGAGAAAAGGCGGGCACCAGATAATCGTCGTTATCACTCGAGTAAGCCATGAACCAGTAATAATGCTGGCGCAGGTTGTTGACGCAAATGACCGCTTTCGCTTGTTCCCGGGCGCCTTTGAGCGCGGGCGCCAGCAGCGCCGCCAGGAGTGAAATGATGGCGATCACAACCAGAAGTTCGATCAGTGTGAAGGCATGGGGTGATGGAATGATGGGATGATGTCCGCCCATTTGCCGCGCGTCGTGGATTGTGGATCGTTTATCGTTCACAGTGGGATACTGCTCACTGATTACTGGTCACTGACTTCTGATCCCTGTCTTTCATTCGGCATTCAGCATTCGAAAATTCCCTGACCACTGTCGTCTTCTCCACCCACCGGAAAGGAATCTTGATCTGACGCGGAGCAACGGTTTCTTTCCTTGCCAATTTCGCCAGCATGTTGCCCATCGCCCCGGCTTGTTCGTCCGGATCAAATTCCATTCGCGCCGCGGAAAAAAACGGACAAGTGACCATCCCCTTGTTGGCCGTCGCCACCACTTTGAGACGGTCGGGGACGGCGATGCGCAGCTCCAGAATCGCCGTGACGACATCCTGGAACAAAATATCGTCGGTCACCAACAGCCCGTCAGGTTTTTCCTTGCAGCTGGTCCAAATTTCACGAAATTCTTCGTAACCCGCGCCGGCGAGAGTGGGATGTAAATCGCCCCGAATCCATTCATCTCGGAGTTTCACTCCGCGGAGAGAGAGCGCGGCGTGAAAAGCCATGTAGCAAGGACCGGATTTCTTGTCGCCCCATCGAGGATCGCTCCAGCTTAGCCAGGCAATTTTCCGGCAACCGCGTTCCAACAAATAACGGGTTCCCTCCCGCACCGTTTCTGCGGGATCGTTTCCGACCGCAAACCTTGAGCGAACCGTACCCAGCTGTCCCCACACCACGGGCGCCTGTCCGCGGGCAATCCGTTTGGTCGTTTCCGAATCCACCGTCCCCTGGATAATCCCAAAGGCGTTGATTCGATGCAGGGAAAGATCTTTCAGGAACTCCGCATAAGCCGCATCTCCCTGCGGTTCGCCTTCGTCGGATGCGCCGCAAATCGAGTAGATTTTCGCTTCCAGTCCCTGTTGAACCAGGAACGAATGCAGCCGATTGGCAATTCGAGACGCGAAGGCTGGATGCGGGTACAGAGGATCGGTCCTCAACCATAAGGCAACATGTTGGCAACCGATTCGATCCGCAACGTACGTGCCGCTCCCGACCCACGCCTCGACCGATCCTTCCCGCCTGAGAACCGCCAGCGCATGGTGGACGGTATTGATGCTTACATCGAAACGGCCCGCAAGCTCCCGGATGGTAGGGAGTCGCTCCCCCGGCCGGTGTTGCTTGTGGATTTCTTCACGAAGCACATCGGCCACCCGCTCCGGCAAAGACGGCTGTTCCAATAGAGGTGTTTTGACCAAGGGCGACTCTTTTCCCGGTTTCATTGTTTGAGACAATAGAACATTGATATCCCTGTGTCAATAACAAAAATGGGTTCATGACACCGTGCGCGCTGGTAAAAAATTTACAAACTTCCATCCCGGTGGATTCCTTTCACGGACCGCTTGATTTCACGAATGCGCCGCGCTACAGTGCGGCCACGTGCGGCACATCACCCCCCACAATGCGACGAACCCGCACAATGCGTCATGGTATCACAATTTCTCAAGGCTGGTGGTCGCGATTTGTTTTTCACCTTGCTGGAGATCGGCGCAGCGCCCGCCGATGAAACGAAGGAACCTTTTTATCCGCTTCTCGAAGAATTCCCCTCGTCGCGGCTGCTGGCGTTTGAAGTGGACCCGGCATTGTGCGCCCGGCTTTGCGCGAAAGCGCCGAAGAACGTCACCTTCCACCCTTGCGCCCTTGGCCGGGCGGATGAGGAACGCGATTTTTTCGTCACGCGCGATCCCCTGTGTTGTTCGCTCTACAAACCCAACGAGCCGTTGATCGCTCTATTTCATGACCTGGAAGGGGCCCGATTGCAGCGAAAAACATCCGTGCACACGATCAGCCTGGATCATTTCGCCGCCGCAAACGCGATCCCGCCGGTGGATTTCATCAAGATGGACATCCAGGGCGCCGAACTGGACGTGCTGCAGGGCGGAACCAACACGCTGCAAAACGTCCTGGCCGTCTGCGCGGAAGTGGAGTTTGCGCCGATCTACGAAAACCAGCCGTTGTTTGGCGACGTCACCGCCTTCCTGGGCGTCCAGGGATTTTCTTTTCACAGGTTTCTCTGGTTTCATGGGCGCTGCGTCAAGCCCATCCAGTTGGCCGACCGGCCCAGCCAGTATTTGTGGGCGGACGCCATTTACGTTCGCGATCTGTTGGAACTGGGACGCCTGACGCCGGATCAATTGCTCAAGCTGGCGGTGTTGCTGGAGGTGTATGGCAGTCCGGACGTGGCGCACCTGGCCCTGCGCGCTTTTGACGCCAAAGGCGAAACGCATCTGGCAAAAACCTATCTGCAGTCGTTGCTCAAGTTGGGGCCATCGTCCGCGATTCGGCTCCAACCGCACCAATAGATTCGATTTGGATTGACGTGATCGCTGAAGCGCGTCAACCTCCCCCCAACAAGGGAATGCAACGAGGGGACCGTTCATGTGCAATGACCTGAATCATTTTGAGGAATGCTACCGGACGGGGTTCAAACCGTGGGATTCCGGCGCGCCCGAACCGGAATTGATCCGCGTGATCGAGGCGGGAAAACTGCCCGGCGCAACTCTCATGGAGATTGGCTGCGGGACCGGCACGAACGCGGTCGAACTGGCGCGACGCGGTTACCAGGTGACCGCCGTTGATTTTGTGCGGCAAGCCGTCCTTGCCGCCAGGAAAAAGGTGCGGATCGCCGGAGTGAAGGTGGATATTCGGGTGGGCGACGTGACGGCCATGGACCTCGGCGGTCCCTATGACGTGTTGTTTGACCGCGGCGTCTATCATCATCTGCGACTGGAAAACCTGAAAGGGTTTCAACAGATGCTTAAGAAGGTCACCCGGGCCGGATCGCGATGGCTCTCGCTGGCGGGCAACGCGAAGGAAAAACATCATCCCGGACCGCCGACGGTGAGCGAGACGGAGATTCGCGCCGAACTGGAACCGCTGTTTGAAATCCTGGAACTGCGCGAGTTTCGATTCGTGACCAACAAGGCGGATTTCCGTCCGCCGGCATGGTCCATTCTCATGCAGCGCAGGAAGTGAGAAAAAGTTGCTGCGTCATTTCTCCCAGGCGAAAGCCAAGGGCAGATCAAAGAGCGGCGCCAATTCGCGATAAAAATAAAGATGCCCAAGTGCTCCGGGATGAATGGCATCCGACATTCGCATCCAGAGATGGTTGGTCGGCTGCGGCAGGCGTTGATCGCGGTTTTCCGCCTGCATCCACAAGGTGTAATGGTCCACCACCGGGCAATCGAGTTCCTTGGCCAGTTCAACCGTTCGCCTGGCGTAGAGATGTTGATGCAGGCCGGGCCATTCGGCGCCCGGTGTATGTCCCGTCGGAAGGCCGGGCTGGTTGACAACCACGACCGGGTTGGTTGTCCGCAACAGGATTTCGCAGCCGCATTTTTCACGAAGCGTTCGCGCGATCCGCCGCATGGCGTCAGAAAAAGCCGCCAGACCGGGTTCGGCCTGTCCGGCATCGTTCATTCCGAACGCTACGATCACCAAGTCGGGTTGGAAACGGATCACATCACGATCCAGGCGCGAAATCGCTCCGGCAGCGGTGCCGCCGCAACACCCCGCATTGATGGTTACGGCCAGATTTCGCCCGTAGGTTTCGAACAACGCTTCCTGCAGGAGGCCGACCCAGTTGAGCCGTCCTGCGGTGTGCCAGGTGAGTTCGGTGTTGGAATCGCCGAGCGCGACCAGGGTGGCCTGTTCTCCGCGTTTCAGTTTGTCGAGGAATCGTTTCATATCACATGGCTTCGGATTGGCTCTGCGACTTTTTTTTCTGCTGAAATCGCTGGCGAAAGGACTCGCGCTCCTCCGGACTCATTTTTTGCCAGCGTTCCAGTTTCTTGAGAATCTTCTCTTTTTGTTCCGGAGGCAGTTGCTGGAATTTTTGGAATCGCTTTTCCAGTATCTCGCGCTGCTCCGGTTTGATGTCCTTGAAGATCGGCAGTTTGGCGGCCTCCTCCCGCCGTTGTTCCGGCGTCATATCCCTGGTCCTGCGCTTGAAATCCTGGAGCTGCTGCTTTTCCTCCGGAGTCAGGTTCTTGTAACGTTCACGAAGTTTTTCAAGGTGCTTCGCATGCCCTCCAGGTTGCCCGCCGCCCTCCGGAGACGATCTTTCGAAGTGTTCCTGCATCCGTTTTTGCAGCATCTCATGCTTCTCGGACGGCAGGTCGGCGAAGCCGGGCAATTTGGACATGGCTTGGCGGCGTTGTTCGGGTGTCATGTCTTTGGCGTGCTTGCGGAATTCCTGGATTTGCTGCCGCTGTTCGGGCGTCAGGTTTTTCAGGCGTTCCCGGATTTCGGGGGACATCGAGGCCGGCCCCGGCTGTCCCTCACGGACCTGCGAGAACCGTTTTGGAACGGTTTCTCCCTTTGAATCGGGCGCGGATGATTCAGCCGTTTGGTCTTCTGCCCGCAATCCGCTGTTGAAAGCGAATGCCAGCGGCAGGGCGACGCCAAGGAGAACGACGCAGGGTCGTCTGAGAGGGGATTTTGAGCGGGCAAGATGGAGATCAGAGTTCATCGAGGTTCTCGATCACTTCCAGGTCCTGGATCAATTCATAATGCTGAGCCAGTTGCGCAAGCTCGACTTCCTCCACCGGGGATGGCTGCGGAACTTTTCGCACAACCTCGGGCGCGTTTCCTTCCGGTTGCCGCATGAGCACCAGCAACAACGCCAGGCAGGCCACCGCCACTGCCATCACGGCGGGCCATCCCCCGAAAAGTGATCGCAACGGAATGGAAAGCCACGAAACCGGCAGGACGGGTTTCATGGGCACGGTCTTGGCCTGGGGCTTCAACTTCTGCCGCACCATGTAGGCGAAATTCGATGGGAGACGGTTTTCAGGAAGCTTGCCCATTGCATCCCAGAGGTTGCGATCGTTATTCCAATCTGGAGGCATCGAGTTCATGGAAGGTTCTTCTCTCAAGGTGAACACCGCAATCGGGATCAGGTTTCGGTTAAAAATTCGCGAAGCTCGTTTCTCAGGGTCTCACGGGCGCGGTGCAACAGGGATTTGGTGGCGCTGACGCTGGTGTTCAGAACCTGGGCGATTTCCTCATAAGCCATGCCATCGTAGCGGCACAAAAGAACCGCCGTGCGCTGGTTTTCAGGCAACTTTTGAATGGCCGCCAGGACGCGCCCTTGCAGCTCTTTTTCCGAGACCTCGATTGCGGGGGAGCGGGCGCGGGGGTCGGCGATCTGGGTTGGGGCGGATGCGGGATCATCCGTGACGGTTTCCTCCAGGGATTGCAAGGGATGCCTGTCGCGTCGGCGAAATTCATTCAGGCAGAGGTTTCGAGCGATGGTGAAAAGCCACGTGGTGAAGCGCGCGGTGGGTTCATAGCGTTCTGCGCTTTTATAGACCTGGACGAAGACATTTTGGGCGATGTCCTCGGCATCATCCATGTTGTTGACCTGACGGCAGACGTAATTGAAGACAGGCGACTTGAACTTTTCGACCAGGGCATCGAACGCGCTTTCGTCACCATCGCGGTATCGCAGCATCAAGGCGGCATCAGGATCATCGAGCGGGGGAGGCATGAGAGGTGGCGCGAGGTATGTGGCGGGGAAATGCCCGGCTCGGTCGCCTGGCAGAAACCACAACACAACACGAGGCAGGGGCGAAGTCCCGCCGTGACGGGACTTCGCCCATGTGCCGGGAAAAGGCCAATCCCTACCAGATGCGCCCGTCCGAGTCAGGCAGGGCGTTCCAAATTGACACAAACGCGGGGATGATGCAAGATCGCGTCCATTGTTCAGGAGATTACTGTATCAGACAGTGGAGAGGAGATTTCGCCTCGGCGCTGGATTGGCGCAGACGGCGGATGTTCCGCCAGGCCAACATGCATGTGACGGCCAAGGCGTTCGGGAAGTTCCGTCAGCCTTTCTTCAGCGTTTCCAGGAGGCGCTCCTGGAGCTTCTCGACCCCCACCTCGGTTTCCTCGCGGCTTTCCAGGTTCTTGAGTTTCACCGCGTGACGCTGCCATTCTTCGGGTCCCAGGATCACAGCGAAGCGGACGCCACGCTGCGAGGCCGTCTTGAATTGTTTGCCGACGGCGCTTTCCGTGAAGCCGTAGTCCACGCTCAAACCCGCCGAACGGAGTTGATGCGCCAACGAAAGGAGAGGGGTTCGCAGGGATTCATGGACGAGAATCAGATAGACGTCCGTGCGAGGCTGAAGGTCCGTCGGCCACAAACCGCGATCGGTCAGAAGCTCGCCGAGGACCACGTCGCCCATGCCGAATCCGAGCGCGGGCATATCCACACCGCCGATGGTACGGACCAGTTGATCGTAACGCCCGCCGCCGCTGATGGCCCGAAATTTTCCTTTCCGGTCAAAGGCCTCAAAGACGATGCCGGTGTAGTACGCAAGTCCGCGCACCACGGTCAGATCGAACTCCGCATAACCCTGGAGCCCCATCGCTTCAATCATGCCGAAAAAACGCTGAAGAAGCAGCACCCGTTCACACACCGCCGGGGAGGCGTCATATTCCGACGCGATCTCAGGGAGGCCTTTTTTCTGGAAGAGACCCAAGATTTGGTCGGCCTGCGAAGACACAATCCCGCCTTCCACCATGCGGCGTTTCACGTTCTCCGCAGGCTCGCGCGTCAGCTTGTCAATTGCCGCAAAGACGACCGCGTGTTGCGCGGGATCGGAAAGCCCGACTGCGGCGATCAGCGCGCCCAGAAGCGGCCGGTCGCTCACACGCACCCGAAAATCGGATTCCGTGAGGCCGAAGGCGCACAGGCAATCCACCAGAAGTGCCACCAGTTCGACATCCGCCGCCACACCGGTTTCTCCGAGGATGTCGCAATTGAGTTGAAAGTGTTCGCGCAGACGCCCGCGCTGTTGCCGTTCATAACGGAAGAGCTGCGGGATGGAAAACCACTTGACGGGCTTGGGCAGGGATTGCCCTCCCGAGGCGATCATTCGCGCCAAAGAAGGCGTCATTTCCGGTCGAAGCGCGATTTCGCGGCCGCCCTTGTCCGTGAATCCGTAAATCTGGCCGATCAATTCATCGCCGCTTTTGCGTCGGTAGAGTTCAATGTTTTCCAGCGGGGGACTGTCGTATGGCGCAAAACCATACCGTCGCGCGGTCTCTCTCCATCGCATGAAGATAAAATCCCTGCGGGCCGCATCTTCCGGATAAAAGTCGCGAAAACCAGGTAGAGCCGACAATTCCATAAAAGAATGAAAATCTAAAGATGAACCGTCACCCTTGACAACACACTAGGAGACTGTCGGACTTTGGCTTCGCCAAAGCCGCCAGTCTCC
>JACQHZ010000488.1 GCA_016198745.1 Verrucomicrobiota bacterium | reverse complement strand
GCGATGATCACGGTGCGGTTCTTCACAGCGCGGCATAGCCGCAACCAACGAACTTGTCCCCCCTCTGAGGGGGGATGTAGCGGCGCTTCTGCGAAGCGCCGTGGGAGGGATGCGCTTCATAGAAGCGCAGCTACAACAACAGAGAAATCTTCTCCGGAAAACAAGATTCCGAAGGTTAGTAGTACAGATTGCAGCTGCAATCTCATGAAATTTGCGGGGCAGAATGATTTTCCGCACAACGCCTTGATTTTCTTTGCAGTCAGGCGCAGAGTGTTGTGCTGGACATCGCCCACCCCTCCTCCTCACGTTTTCGACACAAATGGACTTTCGCCTCATGAATCCGATTTTTTTTGGGCCGCTCCCGATGGCATTTTTGACGTTGACGTTGGGTTGGGCGGGGTTGCCCGCCCGGGGCGCGACCACAGCGCCGGCGCCGCCGCCCGCGGTTTCGTCTTCGCCGATCGAAGTCGCCCGTTCCCTGGGCAACGCCTTCGCCGCCATCGCCGAAAAGGTCAGCCCGGCGGTGGTGGTGATCAATGTGATTCGGGGGACCTCCGGAGCGGAGCCATTTGGGTTTAATCCGGAAGAACAGCCACCGGACCCCTTTGAATTCTTCCATCGCGGCCCGCGGCATCTGCCGACGCCTCAACCTTACGAAAGAGAAAGCCAGGGGTCCGGCTTCATCGTGCGGTCGGATGGTTATATCTACACCAACAACCATGTCATCCAGGGAGCGGACAAGATCAAGGTCAAACTCAAGGACGGTCGGACCTTCGATGGGCAAATTGTCGGCGTTCCCGATGAAAAAACAGATGTGGCGGTCATACGGATTGTCGCCAAGGATCTGCCGACGGTCGAGATGGGCGATTCGGATGCAATCCGACCGGGCGAATGGACCATCGCCATTGGAGCGCCGTTCAATCTCGATTACAGCGTCACGGCGGGGGTCCTGAGCGGCAAATATCGCGACCAATTGCGCGCCACGGTTTATGAGGAGTATCTGCAGACGCAAGCCACGATCAATCCCGGCAACAGCGGCGGCCCGCTTCTCGATATTGACGGCAGGGTGATCGGGATCAACACCATCATCAGGACGCGACCGGGCGGATTCAACTTTTACAATGCCAATGTGGGATTCGCCATCCCCATCAAGCTGGCGCAGAAGATCGGCAATCTCCTGATCACCAAAGGGAAGGTTGAACGACCGTGGATCGGCATCGGGATTCAAACGCTGTCCGATGCGGCCGAATTGAAGACGCGCACCAAGGGCGTCGAGAAAGGCGTGGTGGTTCTCACACTCAACCCTGACACGCCGTCCTATGATTCCGGCCTGGAACCAGGCGACGTCATCACCGCTGTGGACGGTGTGGCGGTAAGCTCGGCGCGTGATCTGCAAAAGCAAATTCTGGAAAAAAAGATCGGCCAGGTCGTACGGCTCTCCGTGGTGCGGGACGGCGCCCCGCTTTCCGTCGCCGTGAAAACCGGTCTGCAACCTTCAACCCAGCAGGTGGCCGCCCGCGGGACGCCTCCTCCGGCGCCTTCCGAGCAGCCTTTCGGCATCACCGTGCAACCGCTCACGCGCGAGTTGATCGAGCAATTCAGCCTGACGGAAAAACAGGGGTTGCTAGTCATGGATGTGGAAGAGGAATCGCCCGCCGCTCGCGCCGGCATGATGCCGGGGATGGTGATTCGTCAGGTGGACGGCAAGAAGGTTCTCACCGCCCAGGCGTTGAAGGAGGCGCTCAAGCAGGCTGACCCCCGTCGGGGCGCGATGATCCAGATCACCAAGGACGGCATCCGCAGTTTCGTGATCCTGAAGACGCGACCCACCACTCAACCGGAGGGGAACTGAATTCCTTGATGTTTCATCCAGCCATGACGACGACCGAAATTGAAGTTCCCGACATTGGCGCGCGCGCCACAGCGCAGGACGGTTTTCATGCCGAACATCTTGCGCTCAACATGGGGCCTTCGCATCCGAGCACGCACGGGGTGTTGCGCATCATTGTGGAACTCGACGGCGAGGTGATCACCAAGGCCACGCCCGACATCGGCTATCTCCACCGCGGCGACGAGAAGATCGCGGAGAACATGACGTACACCCAGTTCATTCCGTACACGGATCGTCTCGATTACCTGGCGCCCCTCGCCAACAACGTGGCGTACGTCCTGGCAGTCGAGAAACTGCTCGGCGTCCATGATCGGCTTCCTCCTCGTTGCCAGTATATTCGCGTGATGTGCTGCGAACTGGCCCGCATCTCGGCGCATCTCTTGGGGCTGGGTTGTTTCGCCATGGACACTGGGGCGATGACGGTTTTCCTTTACACATTTACCCAGCGCGAAACCATCTATAATCTCATTGAGGCGCTTACCGGCGCCCGGTTTACAACCTCTTACACCCGCATCGGAGGGTTGAGCCGCGATCTGCCCGACGGCTGGCTGGATCAGGTGCGCGTTTTCATTCCAGAATGTTGGAAGGCGTTGGAGGAGACGGATCGGCTTCTCACACGCAACCGCATCTTTGTGGATCGCACCCGCGACATCGGGGTGTTGAGCAAGGAGGACGCCATTGATTTCGGCGTCACCGGACCGAACCTGCGCGGATCGGGTGTCGCATGCGATTTGCGGAAAGATCATCCCTACCTTTGTTATTCTGAATTGGACTTCGAGGTTGCGATCGGTTCAGCAGGCGATTCTTACGATCGGTATCTGGTTCGGATCGAGGAGGTCCGCCAAAGCCTGCGAATCCTCAAGCAATGCGCCGCCAGGATGCCGGGCGGCCCCGTGAACGTTGCCGACGCCAAAATCGTCCTGCCGCCCAAGGAGAATGTCCTCGCCAAAATGGAGGAACTCATCCATCAATTCATGCTTGTGACCGAAGGGGTCAACGCGCCGCCGGGCGAGGTCTATTTCGAGGCCGAGAATCCCAAGGGACAACTCGGTTTTTACATCCACAGCAAGGGCGGCGGCGTTCCTTATCGGCTTAAAATCCGCGGTCCTTCCTTCTGCAACCTGTCCGTGCTCCCGCACCTGCTTCCAGGCAACATGCTCAGCGACGCCGTGGCGATCCTGGGCAGCCTGGATTTCGTGATGGGCGAGTGTGATCGTTGACTTGTGGCCTTCTCCATCGAAATCGTCGGAACCGGCCTGGTGTATCGCAACCCCAAGCCGCATCTCTGGGCCATCCACGCGATGCACCCGTCGCTCTCCCTGCTCGATGAAAGCGAGTTCACCGTGACGTTCGACATGGGACAGGGCGCCGAAAGCCTCGATTATCACACCCGCATCTCCCGTTCAAAGGACGGCGGCAAAACCTGGGAACTGGAGGGAATGCTCATCGATACGCCGCGGGAACGCATCACCACGCACAGCATCCGAACCAGTGTTCTCTCGGACGGACGTTTGGTGGGATGGGGTGGATTATTTTATCGGGATGATCCAACCGAGGGATTGCTCAACCGCGAAAACTTCGGTTACGTGCCGGTGGACCTGTTTGTCATTGAGAGCGAGAATCGCGGCCAGACCTGGTCCGATCTACGGATCATCCAGCCGCCGTTCGCCAGTCCGGCCTGGGAGATTTGCCATCCGATCCTCGAATTGCCCAACGACGATTGGCTGGCGCCGGTGGCTCCATGGCGCGGATGGGACGGCCAGCTTCCGTGCGGCGAACAAGCGGTCGTCCTGATCAGCAAGGACGGCGGTCGGACCTGGCCGTTGTTTGGCCGCTCGTTTGATGGAAGAGAAAGCGGCCTCACGCATTTCGAACAATCGGTGGCCGCAATGCCGGACGGATCGCTGCTTGCGACGGCATGGGTGTACGACTCGAAAAACGGTAAAAACCTGCCCAGCGTCTATACGCGCAGTTTCGACGGCGGCCGCAGCTTCGCGGCGCCGCGTCCCACCGGGTTCCTCGCACAGACGTGCAAACTCGCCGCGCTTCAGGACGGTCTGGTTCTCGCCGCTTACCGGCGCGACGATCAACCGGGACTTTGGGCGACGCTTGCGCACGTGGAAAAAGATCGCTGGGAGAACCTCGTCTCGACGCCGCTCTGGCGCGGCGCCGCATCGGGCATGGCGGGCGAGGGCAATCCGTCGGAAGAGCTGAGCGGCCTCAAGTTCGGTTCGCCCAGTTTGAAGCAGTTGCCCGACAGCGACGTGCTGTTGGTCTTCTGGTGCATAGAGGATGCCATCAGCAACATTCGGTGGATCCGCCTGCGGGTGAATGGCATGGTTGCGTAACCGGAATGGATGTGGATTGGTGTCGGGTGAATTGTGCGCGATGATTCATTGTGACGGATAGGCAACCGACACGATTTTTTGTCTGACACCGGCGGGCGGGAATACCGGTCCAGGGAATCCAGGGGTCAATTCAATTATAGGCAGGTCGAACCAGACACGCCAGCTCCGAATGTGTTCGGAGGAGGACGGGCGTGTGCTCCCCCAATCCGTAAAAACAACGCGCGCTTGTTTTTTTTGGATGTTGAACGAGGCTGATGATGGATGGCCTCAAAATCAGAAGCGCCCGTCGCCAGCCTGTCGAGCGACGTTTCCGCCAGCCCCGACCCGAAGCGTTGGCAGGAGGGACACGGCATTTTTTGAATCAAAAACCCTGAGGCGACGCCTTATGATGACCAGACTGTTTTGGATCGGAATGACCCTCGCGGGTCTCGGCATTCCGGTCGCCGCCCAATCCAGACTCGAAAAGAAGGAGGGTTCAGCCATGAATGCAGCATCGAAGATCAATCCAGAAGTGACGGTGCGTTTGTTGAACGAGAAGGGGAATCTGACGCCGCCGCTCCGAGTTGCGCGCGCGCTCAAACCGGACAACGAGTGGAAGGAGTTGTTGACACCGGAGCATTACAAGGTGATGCGCGGGAAAGGCACCGAACGGGCTTTTTGCGGCATCTTTCACGATAACCACAAAAAAGGCGTCTATGCGTGCGTCGGGTGCGGCCTGCCCCTGTTCCGATCGGACGCCAAGTTTGATTCCGGAACGGGCTGGCCCAGCTTCTTTCAGCCGGTGGCGGAGGAAAACATCGGGCGAGAGACCGACCGCACACTGGGCATGACGCGCACCGAGATTCATTGCGCCCGATGCGACGCCCATTTGGGACACGTGTTCGACGACGGCCCCGATCCGACGAGGCTGCGGTATTGCCTGAACTCCATCGCGATGAGCTTTCATGAGACGCGCGATCCTGCGGCGACGGGGCCGCGTCGGGAAAAGGCGATGTTCGGCGCCGGTTGCTTTTGGGGAGTGGAGGAGACTTTCCGGCAGGTCAAGGGCGTCGCCGCTACGGCGGTGGGATTTTCGGGCGGCCTGCGCAAGTACCCGACTTACGAGCAGGTCTGCCGGCATGACACCGGCCATGCAGAGGTCGTGCAAGTGGAATTCGATCCCGACCGGGTTTCCTATGAGCAGCTTTTGGACGTGTTTTGGGGCAGTCACGATCCCACGACGGCGGATCGGCAAGGTCCCGACGTGGGGAGTCAGTATCGTTCCGTGATTTTTTTCCACACACCGTCGCAGGAGGCAACGACGCGCATGTCCCTGGAGAAACTGGCCAAGAACGGGCGCTTTTCACGTCCCATCGTGACTCAGATCGAAACGGCCCGGGAGTTTTACCGCGCCGAGGAATATCACCAGCAATACCTCGCGAAACGCGGGAAGAGCGATTGCCCCGGCAAATGAGAAAAGGTTCAGGCAACGTTTTGTGATTGCTGTTCCGGAGACACGGGATTGGATCGCGATCAAACCATCATTTCCAGGCGAGTCACCAACGGCGGCGCATGAGTTGTTGAGCGGCTTCGTTTACTTTCGCAAACGATCCAGCGAAACACCACAAGAGGGATGTCTCCGCATAATCCGGATCGTTCATTCCCACCGAAGAGCTGTGGCATTCCAGTTCGCCAAAACCGTATCCGTCCCACGCCTGGCAAACCTGCTGACGCGCCCTCCGTTCATCGGGACCGTCGCAGTAAGGGAGGCCGGGCATCACGGGAAATTGCCAGATCACGGCCGCCCAATCGCCGTTGCCCATCCGACGCAAAACACCGGCGCGGCCCGTGACCTGGGAAACGTCCAGCCCGATCTTGGCGCGGGCATCGCCCGTGTATTGCCATGTCAACCGGTCGGCTTCGCATTTCCAACCGTTCCGACGGTTGGGGTCGAAATAAACCAGCGGCTGCGGCTTCATGACCGTGGGAATCAGGAGCCGGCTTCCGACCGGCATCTGGATGAGATGCCACAGGTCCACGCGCTGGGACGGCCGGGCGCGCCGCATCTTCAGCACATGTTGAAAGCGGAGGCCGACGTGGCGCAGGTCTCGCAAGGCGGAAGCCGATGAATCGAGGGGACACGGCGTGGCGATGATCGCGCGCTGAACGGTGAATGTGACTTTCGATCCGTCGCGATGATCGTCGAGCGTGATCTTCGCGCTCAAGGAGGCCGAGCTTGGCGTGCATTCTTCCCACTCATAAGGACCCGGATCGGATTGTCGCGGGATGGAATAGTTTTTGAATCCCGCCAGATCCGGTCGTCCCTTCCAGTGGTAGGCATATTCAGGGGCGAACCAGAGTCGAACGCCGCCGGGACCGCCTGTCAGACCCCAGGGATTTCTCCGAAGGGCCGCATGGTCATGAAGTTGGGGCGAGGACCAAAAGATGTTTTCGTCCAGCCCCTTGAAGCGCATGCTGGCCACGCGTCCGCCGATCGCGCACACCGCGGCGTAACCGCCGCCGTCACAATTGATTTCATGAACGCGGCATCCTGCCTTGCGCAGATGACGAACCACATTGGAATGTTTCATGAGAATCTCCCAGGAATCACCGGTGAGTCAGCTTTTTCCGCTCGTTCTTGCGGTTGGGTGCGGGGCTGCCCCCGGCGTCATTTCGCCCGGCGATGTTTTTCGGATTCTTTCGATGATATCCGGCAACGCCTGGAGCGTCCGGGTGATTTCCGGTTCAGTGTTGTAGGTTGAAAGGCTGAAACGGATTGCGCAGCGGGCGCGCGCGGCTGAGATTCCCATCGCCTTGAGGACGTGCGACGGTTCCAGCGATCCCGTGGTGCAGGCAGATCCTGAGGAGGCGCAGATGCCGCGCTGATCCAACTGGAGCAACACCGCCTCGGCTTCCACAAAGTCGAAGGATACGTTGAGCGTGTTGGGCAGGCGTTTTTCGGATTGGCGCGCGCCGTTGAGATGCGCATCCTGGATATTCAAAAAAATGCCTGTTTCCAATTTGTCGCGCAAATTTCTCACGCGGGTGTTCTCATCCTCCATCCGCGCCGCCGCGAGTTCGCAGGCCTTGCCGAATCCGACGATCGAAGCCACGTTTTCAGTGCCGCCGCGCCTGCCGCGTTCCTGGGAACCGCCGATGATGGTGGGGGAAAAACGCGTCCGCCGTCGGATGTAGAGCGCGCCGATTCCCTTGGGCGCGTGCAGCTTGTGTCCCACCAGGGAGAGCATGTCAATCTTGCTGCGCTTGAGGCAGATGGGGATTTTGCCCACAGCCTGGACCGCGTCGGTATGGAACAAAACGCCTTTGAGTTTGCAGAACCCGGCGATTTCCTCGACGGGAAAAAGCACGCCGGTTTCGTTGTTGGCCCACATTACCGAACAAACCGCCGTTTCCTCATCCACGTGTTTCTCCACTTCATGAAAGTCGAGCGTGCCATCCGGGCGCACCGGCATGAAAACCACTTCGACGCCCTGCTTCTGGAATTTTGTGCATTGCTTGATGATCGCCGAATGCTCGGCGGCGGTTGTGACAATTTTTTTTCTGCCGCTGATTTCCAGGGCGGAGTTGAGGGCGGAGTTGTCGCTCTCGGTGCCGCACGATGTGAAGAAGATTTCCTGGGGATCGGCGCCGATGAGTTGCGCGATCCGGGCGCGCGCCTTCTCCATCTCCATGCGGAGCTGGTTTCCAAAGCGGTAGATGCTGGAAGGATTGCCCCAGTATTCCGTGAAAAAAGGAAGCATTTCCTCGACAACCTCCGGCGCCACCCGGGTCGTGGCGTTGTTGTCGAGATAGATGATATCCTTGGATGAAATAGACATGAGGATGGGTTGATCGGGTCAGGGTGATACAGCCTAACGGTGTCCGCCGATTTTATCAAGAAATGCGGTATGGTCCAAAGTTCAACGGTTCAGGGGTTCACGGTTGAACGAATTGAAGCTGAAAACCGCCAACCGTTGAACCGTGAACCCGGAACCTTTGAACCATGTCAGAAATGCCATGATCACGGTTTTTTGATTTCAAACCCGGCCCGATGCAGCGCCTGTCGGATGGCTTGCGCGATGCGTGAAGATCCGGGCGTGTCGCTGTGCACGCAGACGGTTTCAGCCTGGACGGAAACATCTTCTCCCTCAATGGAGGCCACGCTGCCTTCGCGCAACAGACGAACCACGCGTTTGCCGATGGCTTGCGGCAGCCCTCCCGCCTCCGAGATTTTCCAGTCAAACATCTTTACCTTGCCGCTTGAATGATAGCCGCGATCTGCGAAAAATTCGGGGACAACACGCAATCCCAGCCGGGTTGCTTCGTGATCGGTTTCAGAACCCCGGATGGCATAAATCATCAGATCCTCGTCAAATTCGAGCGCCGCCTCAACCATCGCGCGCGAAAGCTTGCGTTCCTCAATTGCCATCATGTAAAGCGCGCCGTGCGGTTTGACGTGATGGAGCGAAGCGCCCGCAGCCCGCGCAAACGCAGCGAGGGCGCCGATCTGGTAGGCAACATCATCTTTCAGGTCAGAGGGACAGACGCCGAACAAACGGCGTCCGAAGCCGCGCAGATCGGAAAAACCGACATGTGCGCCGATGGCCACGCCGTGATCAAGCGCAAGCCGTACCGTCTTGCGCATCACCGACGGATCGCCTGCATGAAATCCACAGGCGATGTTGGCCGATGAAATATGCGGAATGATCTCCGCATCGGCGCCGTAGGAATACAGGCCAAAGCTCTCGCCCATGTCGCAGTTGAGATCAATGCGCTTTCTCATCCATCTCCTGTCACAGCGCGGCGTAGCCGCAACCAATGGAACGGAAAGCTTAACCACAGAGGACACGGAGGTCACGGAGGGATGAGACCACATTCGGAACTCTCACGCGATTCATGAATCGCGTGGGAGTT
>JACQHZ010000487.1 GCA_016198745.1 Verrucomicrobiota bacterium | reverse complement strand
GGTCGAGGCGGAACGATCGGAGTCGTTATGGATTTGACACGCCGCCGTTTTGATGGAAGTATGCTTGTATGATACAGCGGAAACTCACGATCGATTTCAGCGCCGTGGCCCGCCAAGCCGTCCAGCGCGAACTGGATTGCTCGCCGTCGGGCGGACGGTCCAAAGGACGGCGCCGCGCGACAGAGCGGTGGTTCAAGAACTGGATGGCGCTGGGACGCGAGATCGAAAAAGCGGCGGTGGATTCACGCAGCGGCGTCGAGTTGATCCGGGAGGAACGGGAGCGATGTTGACGGTCGATGCGAACGTCTGGATCGCCTCCCATCAATCCGGCGAACCGTCTCACGCCGAGTGTCGTTCGTTTGTCCGCGAAATCACACGCCGCATGACGCCACTGCACGCTCCACAACTGGTGGAAGTGGAATGCGCTTGCGCTGTGGCGCGCCGCACCCGCAACACCCAAATGGCCGAAGCCGTCCATCGGTCGTTGCGAATACTGCCATCCCTGGAGCTTCACCTGCTGGACGATTCCATGGTTCTCCTTGCCGTCAAGCTTGGCACGTCGCTGTTTTTGCGCGGCGCCGACGCCATCTATGTCGCGACTGCCCACAGGACCCTTACAACGCTGATCACCCTGGATGCCGAGGTGCGCCGTCGGGCGAGCGCGGTTGTTCCCTGCCTCCTGCCTTCGGAGTGGTTGGCGGCAAATTGAACAACGTGTGTTCACCGGCGCTCGTTGAATGGCCGTCCCGCCGTGGCGGGAGGATTCGCAGTTGCAGACCAACCGCGTCTCGCGAAACGTGTTTCGTGGCCTGCGGCTTTGTCGCCCTTCTGCGCTCGTCCGCCGTATCCCGCATGGGGCGGAGAAGGCGGCTTCCACCTCCTCACGGACCTGTCACCCATCCCCCTACGGGGACAGGTCGCAGGGGGATCACGGCTCGCTGCTTACGGCTCACTGGCCCCTTACTTCTTCCCCCCGCCGCCGCCGTGTTTTTTCCAGAATTCCTCGACCGTGAGCATATTGTCCCATTTGAATTCGTAATCGAGATGCTTGAGGCTTGCCACGTTCCACGTGGTTGGGCAGATTGCCTGTCTGCGTGTTCCCCGCCTGCTGCAGCAACGCGGGCAGGCGCAGGTATTCGATGGACTTGCCCTTGCATTGGGACGGGAGAACCAACCCCTCCAAATCTTTGCATTCGGCCAGCGGCGTGAGGTCTTTCAACTCGGAACAACTTTCAAGTCGAAGCTTCTTCAACGGCATGCCTTTGCCGCTTTTATCCCTTTAGAGTCGCCACAAATTCTCTTGCCGTTAAGATCGGCAACAAACTGGTCGGGAAATCGCCTGGGTTTCTTGTGATCAGACAGTTGACGTGCGCATGGTTTGCGGAAAAATACTGGATGGCATCCTCGAAATCTTTGATGCTGGAATCCATGGCTTGGTCTAAAATCTGCTGATCAGGAGCAACTGAAGTGAAAATGTCCCGCACCATGCGCAGGGCTTTGATGGCTTTGGCATGGCCCTCGATTTTGCGGACAATGTAATAAAGGTTGTTGAAGCTGATCGCCGAGACGTAGGCATCAATGGAGTTTTGTTCCGCCAGGGTCCAGATTCGGGCAGCGGGTCCAAAAAACGGTTCTCGTTGGGCAATAACATCCAGCAGGATGTTCGTATCGAGAAAAACTTTGGTCATGAATATTTTTCCCGCAGGGCTTCCTCAATTAATTTGCGATCGGAAACTCCCGGCGGGATCCGGATCATTCCGGCCGCTTGCCGGGTGATGGGACCCAAGGGGGAAGAATCGGTTGGTTGCGTGGTCTGCATGGCCTGAATAAACCGCATGAACATGGACGAAACGCTGGTCCCTTGGGCTTCAGCGATCCGCTTGGCGGCCAGGACCAGATTTTTATCCGCACTGAGGGTAAGTTTGGTGGTGTTCATCATGATACGTGTGATGTCATTCAAAGCATACGTGCTGGAGTCGGGAAGTCAACCCGTAAATTTTCAGCGTGGAGCGTGGTTCGTGATTCGTGACCCTTCGACAAGCTCCCGCCTGCGCCAAGGCTACGGCGGACAGGCAGGACAAGCCCGCGCGCGTCAGCGCGCTATTTCTTCGCGCGCTGTCATTCCCGCGAAAGCGGGAATCCAGAACTCGCGCAGGGGTGGATCTGGAGAACTGGATTCCCGCTTTCGTGGGAATGACCTGAATACTTACCAATTGTTGCGCTCATTTTTTGACGGGCGCAGCGCCGCCGTGCTTTTTCCAGAATTCCTCGACCGGGAGCGGTTTGTTGTCCGTGTAATCCAGAAACTTGAGGTTCGGAAGGTTGCCTGCCTGCACTGACAGGCGGATGGGATCGAGCAATTTGCCTTTGCAATGCGCGGGCAGGAAGAGCGTCACCAATTCCTTGCACTCCGCCAGCGGCGTCAAATCCTTGATCCCGGTGCAGCCTCGAAGATCCAGGTTCGTTATGGGCATCCCCTTGAGCGCGCGGAGGTCTTTGAGATGTTGACAACCTTGGAGACCAAGCGCGGCCAATGGCATTCCCTCTCACTTTGAGGCGTGAAACAGGGGCGCAGGATTCTCAAATAGGAGCGTGGGGAAAGCAGGAAATGGCCTGCTGGAGCGTGAAGCAAAAGGGGCATGATTTGTCTCACGAAGCGGCATGGGTTTGGGTGGCGTGTTGTACGGGTGACAGTCCAAAGCGAAAAATCCCATCCCCCGCAG
>JACQHZ010000486.1 GCA_016198745.1 Verrucomicrobiota bacterium | reverse complement strand
CCCTCGCTTGCCACCCTCTGCAGGGTGGGCGTTGATCCCCCATGTGGGGGACAGGCACCGCAGCGCCCTCCAAATTCCTCCTTACGTCCGGATTTGGGGCTTGCGCAAGCCCTTGATCTTTCGCCGATTTTTTCCCAATGGTGTTCGCAGCAAGTCGGATGGCACTCCTCAAACACCAGCACGCAACCCCAATGACCATGAAGAAAAACGTTTCGCCGCAAAAGTCCATTTCAGCCAGGTCCTCCCATTTCTACACCTGCCGGCGGGTGGAGGGAAGCATCCGGATGGACGGAAAACTGGACGAACCGTCGTGGCGTCACGCGGATGTCCTCACCGCCTTCGTGGTTGCCGGTAAAAGAAAACCCGCGATATTCCAGACAACCGTCCGATTGCTTTGGGACGATCGTTTCCTCTATTTCGGCGCGGAAATGGAGGACGCGGACATTTACGGATTGCACGAGGGGCATGATGCCCCGTTTGGCGGAGACGACATCATTGAATTGTTCGTCAAGCCGGACCGTCGAAAGCCGCCTTATTGGGAATTTCACGTCACGCCGCGCGGGGCGACGCGGGATTATTTTTACGCACGGCGCGGCGCGGGACCCAATGAGCGTTGGATGGTTTATGATTCCGGCATGCGCGCCGCCGTTTCCTTGGACGGCACGTTGAATCATTGGGAGGACCGGGACAAGGGATGGACGGTGGAGATGACGATCCCATGGATCGCTTTTGCGACCTGCGCGCTTGCCTGCCAATCCCTGGGCCAACCGTCATCCGCCTCCCAGGCTGCGGGCGGGGACCGGCGGGAAATGGGAGGCAGGCCGCAGCCTGGCGACCGCTGGACATTCCTGGCGTCGCGCTACGACTACTCGGTACATCTTGAGGAAGGGCTGCAGCTTTCTGCGTCATCCATTCTTCCGAAGGCGAATTATCATCTGTTCGAGTTTTACCGCGACCTCGTGTTCGCGGAGTGAGAGGCAGGGCAGTTGAAATCATGCCAGACGCATCATAACGATATGCCGCGCTGGATTTCAATGTGCGCCATCAAACAGAAACCAAGCCCCCCATCAAACAGACGGCATTCGGGCGACGCCCGTTCTGCTGCTGGACATCGGCGCGAGGCGGTTGCTGGCGGAAAGGATGTTTACCGGGTCTCCCGGACCCGGATGGTGTAACGCTCGGCCTTCTTGCTGGTGGATGTGGCGGAAATGGTGCGCGTCTCGTTGGCGGTCAATATCACCGTCTCCCACGCCGTGTCGTCTCCGATGGAAAAACCGTTGTCATCGCGAAAAACAGTCTGGACCTGGATGCTCAAATCCTGGTTGGTGCGGTTGCGGACATTGGCCATGCCTTTGAGTTTCCCCTGAGCGGTGTGCTCGGCGTTCTGCGAATCCACCGCGATTCGGTCGGCAAGCGATTCATCCAGGATCACGGCGGTGTTTTCGAGTTCGGGCGACGGCTGCCGTTGTGCCGGCACGTAAGGGCCTTCGCCCGCGCACCCGAAACACAGCAGAACCATCAAACAAACGAGGGTGTTTTTCATGGGTTTCATCTTTCCATTATGAGAATCAATTGAGGTTGACTTGAAAAATCAACATTAACCTTGTGTTCCGCAACCGTATGTCCCTGTTGATCGAGGATTTGAAATTCCAAATACCGATCTCCGGCGGAAAGCGCAAGCGGGAGAATGTGGATGGTTGCCGGCAGCAAATCCCAGGTCCGGGTGTCGGCTTTGGGTTGAAGGGAAGATGCGATCCCCTTGGCCGCCATGCCTGCGGCGGCCGTTCCAAGCCCCGCAGCGGCCACCGTGGTGTCGCCGACAACGACGCCCCCGATGGTTGTGCCGATGCCCGCCGTCATCAGCGCGTCTCCCGCCGCCTCGGTGGCGGCGCGTGTTTCCGCCTTGTCGGCGTTCACCATGTCCATCCGCCGCAAGCCGCGGCCGGAAGCCTGCGCGAACAAATCTTCTGAAACCGGAACCGCACGAATCGTTCCGCGTTGGTTCACCTGCGCCTGGACGGACCGGAAGTCCGGCTTTCGATATGTCAGTCGTTCACCGTACGCGCCCTCCGGAATTTTGACCGGACCGAAACCGAGCAACGCCACGCAAACGGCGTTGTCGTTTCCGGTTGGGGTCGGAACGGAAGATTTCCCTTCGAGCGCGTGTTGCGCGGCCCGTTCCCAGCATTCCGCCGCCGCCGATCCCTCGCCCATGTTGCGGTTGCACCATCCCTCCAGCCAATCCGCGCTGGCCCAGTTGCCGCGCAAGGCCGGGTCCTTTTTCGCCGCATCCTGAATCTGCACGCTCTTGAAACAAGCGCGGGCGTTGCTCCAATCTTGCGTTCGCATGTACAGCAGTCCCCTCAGCCAGTAGGCCATGGCGCGTTCGTGCGCCTCGCCTTTGAATCGCTTGATGTCTTCCGGCTTGAAATGGCTCAACGCCTCGCGCGAACGCACGTCAGCGGGACCCATCGTCTCAATATCGCGAAGTGTTTCGTCCAATGCCGTTTCCGCCTCCTTCCACGCTCCGAACTGAATGGCCGCGGAAGCCAGCCGCATGCGGTTGAGCGTCGCGGAGAATTCGCCCTCCATGTAAAGACGCTGATAGTAGGGCTTGAGATCTTCGGACGGCTGCCGGCTGGAAGCAAGTTGGTCGGCCGCCGCGAGGCTGAGGCGCGTGGGGTCCGTCGAGGTCGAACAGCCGATGCCGAGCCACAGGAGCGCCGGCATTGCGGCAAGGCGCGAAAGCCAACCGGCGAGTTTCCTCCCGGAATGGACGCGCGGATTTTCGCCGCCGAACCATCGGGGCATTTTCACGTCAACGATACACCGCGTCTTCCACGCCTTGCTTCTTCAGTTCATGGAATCCTTCCCAAACCTCATCCGAGGTCTCGGCGTCGATGAGACGAAAGGTGAAAAGCATGTAGTCGCTCTTGCCCTGGGATGTCGCCGTGGAAAGGCTCGACAGCTCGCCTGTCAGGAAATAGTCCACTCCATGCAGCTTGCGGCGCGAGCCGCCGGTCACCTCGCCGCGATCCTTGAGTTCCTTTTCCTTGCGGATCGGGTCAATGCGATCTCGAGCGACGAAGCGAAGCTGGCCGCGCGCTTTTTCGTTCAGCAACGCCTTCATGCGCGTGGTGAAGATTTCCTTGTCAATGCTGAATCGCGTCCGATTTTCCACGGGGAGCAGGCCGATGGTGGCAGGGCCGTCCTTGTGCGATTGGAGTTCGGGCGTCTCCAGCAATTTGCGCACCATCTTGTCCGTGGCCGCGATCAAATCCTGCGACTCGATCCCCACTCCCGCGATCGTTCCCTGCGCGCCGGGATCCACATACTGCGGCGGGGGAGGGGGAGCTTCGCTGGCGCAACCAACGATCCAAACGACGATAAAACCGAGAAGAAAGTGGCGGATGATGGGTTTCATGGGAGAAATGTCGAATGACAACGGCTGCGATTGATTCGGTTCTGGCGCGATGGTAGTCTCATGCAATCTATTCTGCCATCCGCAGTCGCAATTGCAAGCGCGTCGTGAACAGAAATTCTCATTATGAATGGCAGGTTAAGTTGATAGATGTGTGGCACAGCGCGGCGTAGCCGCAACCAATGGAACGGAAAGCTTAACCACAGAGGACACGGAGGTTCACGGAGGGATGAGACCACATTCGGAACTCTCACGCGATTCATGAATCGCGTGGGAGTTCCATTGGTTCTCCTCTGCGTTCCTCTGCGCTCTCTGTGGTTCATAAGTCTTCTCCGGAAAACAAGATTTCAAACGTTAGTAGTACAGGCGCCCTCGTCCCGCCTCGGCGGGAGAAAAATCATCCCGCCACGGCGGGATGCCACACAACCCGCAGGCCATAATTAGAATTGCTGCCTCGTGAAGGCGTGATGAGAGCGCCTGCTTCGTGCGCATCGGGCCATCGATTGGGACGCGTCGGTATCGGAATCGCTGGCCTCAAATCACGCAAAGATCGAAGCGCATGTTTTCAACATTTGCATGACCTCCATCTCGCCTTCTTCCATTCTGGTTGTATAAAGGATCAAAACGTGGCCTGACGAACTTTCGAAAACATTTCGGAAACTGGGGGAACCACGAATGAACGCGAATGGACACGAATCGGAAATCATCTGCGCCGATCTGCGACCTCCGTGGTGCGAAATAAACATCTGCGGATAACCTCCGAATTCCTGCCCTCCACTGACAAGGTCAGCGACGGCCTGGAAGCAACGTTGTCGCGGGGAGGCCGTTTACTGGAGCGATGGGTTGGCTGATGTGCGGAGAACAGCGGATATGCAAAAATACAAGGATTGCAAACCATACCAGGAAAAGAACGACCACGCGAGCCCAAGTCTCGAAAAACACCCACCTTGTAATAGTGTCATATTTGAAGGCCCACCATTCACTCTTTGGGTTGCCATCTGGAAAGGCCGTTGCTGAAAACGGGTGTGGATGAATCCATAAAGGGTTAATAAAGTGAATAGGATAGCGTTGACGAATCCAACCAATGTCGCTGTCGTCCGGTGGTCCCACACCACTTTTGAATGTATATTGGGAAAAATAGGGATGAAGTGCCCAGTGCCAGCCGGCAACCAGTGCGCTAATGCTCAAAAAAAATGTTGCAACCCCAAAAATAAAAAGTTTCATGACATCATCCGTCGAACAGATCAGCAACGGCCGGAGGTGTTGCAAATTACAGATGGCCGTTCGCTGAAGCGGTTGGGTAGACTGCGACGAATTGCACGGGAAATCAAGCTCTAAATGACGAATGCCCGGGCCCTTGATCCAGGCTCATACAAAATTTATGTGACACGTGTCACAGAAAT
>JACQHZ010000492.1 GCA_016198745.1 Verrucomicrobiota bacterium | reverse complement strand
GGCGGGACGCCAATTTAAAGCACGCGGGACGCGTGTGCTCCCCTCGCAAAAAATTCTTAAACTCAATTTTCGGAAGCTCATTCTCTTCCCCTCTGAAATTGGTTGAAAATCACGCTTATCAAACTAATGGGACGTCTCTGAAGGAGTTTCAAAACAGGTTCTAAGTTATTGTTGCGCGGTCCCCAAGCATCCGGAAAACAATATTCGGCATGGTTCAACGGTTGGCGCTTTGGTGTCGGATGCTGGACAATGCGCGCGCTGATCTCGTAAGATGCCGGCATGTCCAAAACCCATCCCAACATTGGCGCTTATCTCATCCGACGGCTGCAGGACTACGGGGTTCGCCACGTCTTCGGGATTCCCGGCGATTATGTGCTCGGCTTTTACCAGATGCTCGAAAAAAGCCCCATCCGCGTGATCGGCGTGACGCGTGAGGACGGCGCCGGATTCGCGGCGGACGCTTATGCGCGCGTGAACGGCATCGGCGCCGTTTGTGTGACGTATTGCGTGGGCGGACTGAATGTGGTCAATGCCATCGCGGGGGCGTATGCGGAAAAATCCCCGGTGGTGGTGCTTACCGGTTCGCCGGGGATGCGGGAACGCGTCAACGATCCCATGCTGCACCACAAGGTCCGGACCTTTTCCACGCAGAAGGAAATCTTCGAGAAAATCACCGCAGCCGCCGTGGTGCTGGACGATCCCGATCTGGCCTTCCGGCAGATTGACGACACCCTGGCCGCTTGCTGGAGGTTGAAGCGGCCGGTTTATATCGAGCTGCCCCGCGACATGGTGGATGTGGTCCCGCGGTTTCCGAGCCGCGTCGTTCAGCCGAAGGAGGCAAGTGATCGGCAGGCTTTGCGCGAGGCGCTGACGGAAACGGTGAAATGGCTGAACGCCGCCCGTTGTCCGGTGATCCTTGCGGACGTGGAGGTTCATCGCTACGGCCTGTGGCGCGAACTGGCTCAATTTGTCAATCGCACCGGCATTCCCGTCGCGGCGACGCTGCTCGGAAAATCGGTAATCAGCGAAAGACACCCGCGTTACATCGGCGTTTATGAGGGCGCGATGGGGCGTCCCGATGTGCAGCGGTTTGTCGAGCAGTCGGATTGTCTGTTGATGTTGGGCACGTTCCTCACCGACATGAATCTCGGCATTTATACCGCGAACCTGGATCGCGCGCACTCGATCGAGGCCACGTCGGAAAAAATTCAGCTCCGTCATCACCGGTACACCGGCATCCTGTTCACCGATTTCATGCGCGCGCTGCTCCGCGCGCCGATCCGCAAACGAAGTTTCCCCATCCCACGACCGGGAAACGGGGCGGCGCGATCCGGCGCTCGTGGAGTGGGCGAGGGAACGATTGACGTGAAGCAGCTTTTCCTGCGCCTCAACGATTGGTTGGAAGACAGCATGGTGGTCATCAGCGACGTCGGCGTCTGCCTTTTCGGCGCCATTGATCTGGTCATCCACCGCGGCACGGAATTTCTGGCGCCCGCTTATTACACCTCGATGGGGTTCGCCGTGCCGGCCGCGCTCGGCGCGCAGCTTGCCAATCCGAAGCTTCGTCCGGTCGTGCTGGTGGGCGACGGCGCCTTTCAAATGACCGGAACCGAGCTTTCAACCATCGTCCGGCTCGGTTTGAATCCGATCGTCATCGTGCTGAACAATCGCGGCTACACCACCGAGCGGTTCATTCTGGAAGGCCCGTTCAACGACATCACCGAATGGCGCTACGAAAATCTCCCCGCCCTTCTCGGCAGCGGCTGGGGCTGTTGCGTCCGGACCGGGGCGGAATTCGAGAGCGCATGGCAGAAAGCGCGTGCAAACCGCCAGGGGTTCAGCCTGTTGAACATCATCCTGGACAAGCGCGATTGTTCCGCGGGGCTGCATCGGTTGGGCGAACGCCTCGCCGCAAAGCTCCGCAAACGCGCCCGACGGTAGGAATGCGTTCAGGCGGAATGTTCTACATCATGAGGATTACTCCGCCATTCAGGATGCTCGCTTGGGTTGAAGAAGTGGAATATGCCATGGCGACGGTTTTGATGATCAGAGAACATCGCGCAAATCACTCCCACCCGATCAGATAGGTGCGTTTGGCCTCGGTTTCAATCTGAACCTGGTTGGTTCGCTCGCCCAGTGTCTGGTCGGTCACCAGGTCGTAGATTCGCTTGTGAGACTTGGGTAGCGTGATTTTCTTGACGCCGCCTTCCTTCGTGTGCAAGCCCACCATCACCGAAGACGGGTAGCAGCCGTCGTCCGTTTCGCTGAAGATGTGCAACCCGGCGGCGCGGAACAGTTCGCGGAGAACGGTGGGACTCAGGTGCGGCACGGCACTGTACACCGACGTCCAGTCCTTGGACTTCATGCGGACCACCAACGGTTCCTCGCTCGACGGACGCGTTGCCAGAATTTCCATCCTGTCGCCGGTAACCGGCAAAAACGCCACCGGCGCCATCTGCCCGACGGCCAGCCCGAACTCGTGCCCATTCCCGCCTGACAGGCCGCCTGTCTGTTGCGCGGGCACAGGCAGGCTGACAGGCGCCAGCCATTTGGCGCGCAATTCCACCGGCGCCGTGGCCTTCGCGACCGCGATCCCGGTCAGCCGGCTCAGCCGTTCCGCCGACATGCCCTTGCCGTCCCACGCGCCCGGCGCATAGACGAAGATCAGCGTGCGCCCCCTGGACTTCAGCGCCTCGACCGCCGCCCATTGTTTCTCGTCCAGCTTCCAGCAGTTAAGGAACAGGAAGCAGCGGAATTTCTGCAGGATCGGGTTGGCCAGGTCCGCCGACAGGAAATGATGATGGCGAACGCCGGCGCAGAACAGGTCCGGCCGCTGCCGGGCGACCAGTTCGCCGAAGACCGGCGGATTACCGAGGCTCTGGATCTCAATGTCCTCGCCGGTAATCACCGCCAGATCGTCAGACTGGAAGAATTCCTCCCGATCTTTGAGCCGCTGACGGATGGCCTTGAAGCGCGCCATTTCCGCCATCAGCCGTTCGTCGCCGGTTTGATAACCCTGCGAAAAATCCAGCAACTCAATGTCCGCCCCGGTCATGAATGACAGGGCGAACTCGCGACGGAAGGCGGCGACATCTTCGGCGATCGTCGTGGTTCGCGCGATATCCTGGTTGGACCAGTGGGTCCGGTAATCCGCCTCGCTGGAATAGAGTTTGCCGTTGAGATTGATCGTGCCGGTCGGCGGCATGGTGGTGCCCGGTTCGCCGAGCTTGCGGAAGCAGTAGCCGGTGGGCGAATAGATGATATCCACGTTGGGGCTGCGGAGAATTTTCGAAAGGGCAAAGGCGCCGGCCATCTGGCCCAGGTGCGACGCCTCGGTGAATTCCAGGGTGTATCCAAAATAACTGCCCACCAGGAGCCATCCCCTGGACTCGCGCTTGATGATCGCGGCCAGCCAGTCGAAGGTCTCAGCCACCATCTCCTGCCAGAAGCGGGCGAATCGGATGACCTCACCCGAGTCGGCCGGATCGCGAAAGAACTTCCGGCCGCGCCGCCATTCCTTGGGCGTGGGAATTTTCGCCTGCCGAACTTCCGCGTCCGCGATTCCTTTCGCGCGCAACCATTCCTGGTAGGCCGCCAGCATGGCCGGGTTGTAGTCGGCGAACTGTTCGGACTGCGCGCCCCAGTAGAACCATTCCCAGGAAATTCCGTTGCATGCTTTCAAGCCAATGACGCGCTGGCCCAGATCCGAGCGGCCCAGGTGCCGGACCAGTTGGGCAACGGCGGCTCCGACATCCTTGCGCCAACCCGGATGGACGAAGCAGGGGAACACGCCGGTGGCGCCCGCGTAAGCCTGCAGGTCCAGCTTGCCGCTTGGCCCCAGTGCGGCGCCTTCGGGATGCCGTCCGGCCCACCAGTGCGTGCCCACGTCAAAGGCCGGAATCAGCAGGGCTTCGGGGTTGACGGCGAGCACCCGCTTGAGGCGGCGATCCACGTCGGTGAAGTCGTATAGCCCGTCGGCCTTCCAGCCGAAATCGCCGAGATTGACCTGGATGATGTGGATGCCGTGGCGCTTCAGGCGGCTGATGACGCCGGGACCGGATCCTTGCGCTTCAAGATATTGCATTGCCGGCGCCGGCTGCCCGTTGACTGTGAGGCAGGAGCGACCCTTGGCAGAACGGATGGCGGCTTCAGGAAAAGTCGGTTTCTCCAGCGGCAGCAAGTCCGAGGACCGGGCGGCGGAACCAATCTCCCAGACCGGGTCCGGCACCACGCCCCAGGGAGCGCTGCCCGCCTTGCCGTAGATGCGGGCGGGCTGCCCGGCGGGTTGGTTGGGCCAGCCCTCCGGCTTCGCAACGCTCCCCATCCATTCGGAATCAGTCAGCAGCCGCGTTTCCGTCCCGGACGGGCCGAAGTCCGCCTTTAACTCCGCAAGCAATCCATAGTAGGAACCGTCGTTGTAAAGCTCGATGCAGAGGAGGTTCTCGCCGGCCTTGACCTGCGGTTTGATGTCAAAACAGCCCGGCTCGCTCCACTTGGTCGTCTCGCCGATCAACTGTCCGTTCACCCAGATCCTGGACTGATCGTCTGCCGCCACCGCCACCATCGCCTTCGACGGCTTTTCCTTGAGATCGAACTTGCGGGTGAAATAGCGATGCGACTTTTCGGCGATCACGGCGTACGCTTTCAGGTCGCCGGACTCGTCCACCACGATCCAGTTCGCGCGCCAGGAGGCGTTCCCTTGCGAGGCGTCCTCCTGCGGGATGTCCCAAACGCTCTTCAAAGGTTCAGAATCAATCTTGATGGATGTGATGTGCAAATCCGCCCCACCGTTTTTCGCACGCCATCCCACCCGCCCAAACCAGGCGCGACTCGGCGCGGTCACCTTCAGGCTGGCCTCAAGGCGCGCCCCGGCAGGCGCCCGTACCGCCTGCCAGAGTTGTGTGATCACCTGGGTCGGCTGTTCCCCCGTGAACGTTACGCCCCATTCGCCGGATGTTTCCTGACCAGCCGCGTTGGTGATCCCGGCCGTCACCCGGTAGTCGCCGAGGAAGGAGACGTCAAAGACGTGGTTGGCGTCGGTGTCGGCTGGCGCGGGGATCAGCAGGGCGCTCATAAGAATTGAAAAGATTAACGTGGACGGTAAGCGCATGGTTGTCTCTGGTTAAGAAAGATCGGTGGGGGTATTTGGGCCTGAATCTGGTTTCGAGAAAACACCGGGCAATGGAACGGGCAACGGAATCTGTCCGCCGCTCACTGCACCTTCTGCCAGATTGCGGGATACTCCGCCCATAACGCCTCAGGCGTAAACCACTGGACGTGCCCATCGAGCATGAGATAATTGCCGCCGCCAGCATGACGCCGGGCTTCCGGACTCCCTACCGGATCAGCCAAGCCATTCCAGTAAAGATTCCGATGCTGGGAATCCAAAGCCGCGTTGCCGTCCGCATCCTTCGAATCGCCGATGATCAACGTGTGCGCCGGTTGGGTCACATCGGAGAGCGACGAGTTCCAACCGTAACTGTCGCGGTTCGGGTCTGTTTCGTTGGTCCCAAAGTACCAGCGGTTCCAACCGTACCCGACCGTCAGGTAGTTCAGCGGAATGATTTTTTTCGATGGACAGATCTGCCAGGGGGGACGGTTGCCGGAAAGGAAATCCTTGTCCTGCCCTCCCAGGTACGCGTCCAGGGCATTGAACCAGTGCTTGAAGCCCACCCCTTCTTTGGGAATCGCGCCCAGAATCAAACGGTTATCGTGGTCGTTGGCATACAGGATCAAAGCGGCGCCCATGTTTCGGAGGTTGTTGACGCACGCGATGCGCCGGCCCTGTTCACGCGCGTTCTTGAGCGCCGGGGAAAGCAGTCCCGCCAAAATCGCCATGATGGCGATCACCACAAGCAATTCGACAAGCGTGAACGCCGTGCGCGGGCGGGATTTCATCGTGCGGAGTTTCATCTCGTTCGTTTCCGGATTCACCGTCTCCGACACCCCCTTATGGCGCCTTGGCCAACTTGCTGATTTCTTCGGGATCGAGAGATTTCGGGTAGATTGTCAATTCGTCAAAATCCGCGTTGGCATCATTTCCGAACACCGATCCCACGACCAGGGGCTGGGTGATGTCGTGGAAGGACGACGCCATGTCCGCCCGCCCGCTTTCCACGCCATCAATAAATACCAGAATATCCTCCTTGTCCCATGTCACCGCCACGTGGCGCCATTCGCCGGCTTTCCACTTGGGTTTGATGATGGCCATCTTGACCTCGCCGTTGCTCTGATAGACCACCTGCAATTCATCGTAGGGCGATTGGCTGGAATCAAAGCGAATGTTGAACTGGTTGGCCGTGGGATTCTTTTCGGTGGTTGCATAAAGCAATCCGTGGCGGGTCGTGTTTGTGGGCGGATCGAAATGGGGCCGGTACCAGAAAGCAACCGTGCCATCCTTGCTGGGCCACATTCCCTTGGTGGCATAATCCACGTGCGCGCCTTCCACCTTGGCGTTCAGACCGGCCTTGCCCTTGCGCGCGGATTTCGGGTCGGTTTCCGCGAGACCGGCTTTCACCGGTCCCGTCGCGCCGGCGGACCTGTCGGCGGACAGGGATTCGTCCCACGACGCGTAAAAACACGGTTCAACCATGTCGGCTGCCGCAACCAGGCTGGCCGTGATAAACAAAAGGGTGTTAAACAGGCGCCGGCAGCAAGTGGCTGTGCAACAAGCGAGGCGTTGACTTCTCATAGAATACTCCTTGTGATTAGGGTTTCAGCGTTCAGCAAACGCCAACTGGGTTGGCTGATCCTGGCGCATGTAATCGCCGCCGGGCAGCGCCAGCGGGCATGGTAAAACAATCTCGGTTTCATCCTGTTTTCCGGAAGCGATTTGCTGCAGGAGCATCTCAGCCGCGCGCTCGCCCATGCGAATGAAATCGGGCTGAGTGGTGGGAAACGGTTCGTGCCAGTTTTCCTCGGCCAGATTGTCGAAGCCCACCACCGTGATCTCTTTGGGCGCCGCAATCCCGCGGGCGCGCAGCCAGGCGATGGTCGCGCGCGCGTAAGGATCATACGGAGTGATGATGGCGGTGGGGCGCGGTTTCAGGTTCAGGACGCGCTCCAGTGCCGCGTGATGCTCCGGCTTGCCCGGACCGGTGCCCATAAACGGCACAACCCATTCGGTTGGAACGCTTCCACCCGCTTCCACCATGGCGCGTTGGTAGCCGGCGACGCGGTCATCGATTGAACGGTAGGCAATGCCGGGACTGTGTTTCAGAAAAACAATCTCGCGCCGGCCAGCCGCCAGCAAATGGCGGGTGATCTCCCGTCCCGCCCACCAGTTGTCGAAGATCACATGCGGCCGTTTCATGTTCGACTGGTAAAGGTCCACCACCACGATGGGCAGGCGCCGGAATTCCGCGCCGAGGTATTCCCGGCCGGGGTCTGGCCGCGGGATGGGGTAGAGCACAATTCCATGGACGCCCCGAACCTGCATCTGCTCGATCTGCCGGTGTTCCTCGTCCATTCGCCAGTTGCTCATGGCCACCTCCACCACGCACCGGGCCGACCTGGCCATGCCATCCAATCCCTCAAAGACCCGATGCCCGAGTTGACGCATGTCGGCGGTTACGTAACCAATCCGGATCTGGCGTTTGGCTTTCGCCACAGCGCCAGGCAACGCCGCCACATAAATCCCGCTGCCATGGCGCCTTGTCAGCCAACCCTCCTCCTCCAACAAGGCGACCGCCTTGCCAACCGTCGTGTAGCTCGCCTGATATCGCAACGCCAGTTCCCGTGTGGTCGGCAACCTGCCGCCAACTGCACGATACCCAGACTCAAAAAAATCCCGCAGAACCGACTTCATCAATTGTTGGGTGGTCATAAAAAGTGATCCATTCAATTGAAAATGAATGTATCACTGTTGAGATGGGTGTCAACTGTAAAGTTCATGATTTCAAGATGGCCGAGACATCCCTATCTCGATGGGTTGATTACGAGTCGGGCAGATTACTGGGAACGATGCAACTGGCCGCGGCCGTCGCCGGATCATTTCGACTTTGTGCATGGTTCAAAAGTTCCAGGTTCACGGTTCAACGGTTGCCGGTTTTTAGGTTCAGCCCCTTCAACCCCGAACCCCTGAACCGCTGAACTCTGAACCATGCCGGTTTTCCAACCGGCGGTTTATGACGCGGCGCGAACGATGGCGGCGAAACCGCGCGCCTCCAGACTCGCGCCGCCCACCAGGGCGCCGTCAATATCCGGTTGGGACAACAACTCGGCGGCATTGGCGGGTTTGACGCTGCCGCCGTACTGGATGCGCACCTTCTTGGCCTGCTTGACGCCGTAAATTTCCACGAGTATCGAGCGGATCAATGCATGCACCTCCTGCGCCTGTGCGGGCGTGGCGTTGCGTCCGGTGCCGATCGCCCAAACCGGTTCGTAAGCGAGGATCAGTTCCCCGGACTGATCCGCCGGAATCCCATCGAGGCTCTCGATGACCTGGCTGCGGACAATCGCCTTGAAATCCTGTTTCTCACGCTGTTCCAGCGTTTCGCCGACACAGACGATGGGGCGCAGATTTGCCGCCATCGCCGTTTTGGCCTTGCGATTGACCGTCTGATTGGTTTCGCCGAAGTATTGCCGCCGTTCGCTGTGGCCCAAAATCACGTAGCGACAATAAACACCGCGGAGCATGGTCGCCGAGATTTCACCGGTGTAAGCGCCCTCTTTTTCCCAGTGCATATCCTGCGCGCCGACGCGGATGCTGGTCTTGGAAACCAGTTCGGCGACCCGGTAAAGCGCGGTGAAGGGCGGACAGAGCACCACATCCGTATTGGAAACATCGGGAAGCTCCAAGATCAGGTCTTTCACCAGACCTTCGGCTTCATGCACGGTCTTGTGCATCTTCCAGTTGCCGGCAATGACGGGACGTCGGAGTTTCATTCAGGTGAGGTTATTTGTCGGTCAACGCCGCCACGCCGGGCAGGGTCTTTCCTTCGAGGAACTCCAGCGACGCGCCGCCGCCCGTGCTGAGAAATGTGATCTTGTCCGCCAAGCCGCTGGAGTGGATGGCTTTCACCGAATCGCCGCCGCCGACGATGGATTTCACGCCGCCGCGTCCCGCCACCGCGCGTGCGATTTCATAAGTCCCTTTCGCAAAATTTTTGTTCTCGAAAATTCCCATCGGCCCGTTCCAAAAGACGGTCCTGGCATCCGCCAGTGCGGACTGATAATCGGCCAGCGTTCGCGGACCGATATCCACGCCGCACCATCCCTCCTCGATGGAAGCGTCAGCGGAAGGTTTTGCGTCCTGAAACTCGACAATTTTGCGCCCTTTTTTGTCGAGTCGGTCGGTTTCCACGCGCCGCGCGACGACGTGATCGGCGGGAAGGAGAAAGCGTCTGCCCTTTTTTTCAGCGAGATCGAGGATGCGTTTGCTGACATCCAGACGGTCATTCTCCACCAGCGAACCGCCCGTCCGGATGCCCTGGCTCTTGAGAAATGTGTAGGCCATCGCGCCCCCGACAAGGAGACGGTCGGCTTTGTCCAGCAGCGATTCGATGACGCTGATTTTGTCGCTCACCTTGGCGCCCCCCAGGATCGCCACAAACGGACGTTCGGGACGGTCCAGTTCTTCGCCGAGATATTTCAGCTCTTTTTCCATCAAGAAACCGGCGGCGGATTGTTTTATGAAGCGTGTCACTCCTTCCGTGGAGGCGTGGGCGCGATGGGCGCTGCCGAAGGCGTCGTTCACATAAAGGTCGGCGTAAGCGGCCAGTTTTTTCGCGAACACGGGATCATTGGCCTCCTCCTCCGGGTGAAACCGCAGGTTTTCGAGCAGCAAACAATCGCCGTTTTGCAGGATCGCCACGGTCTTCTCCACCTTCTCTCCGATGCAATCATCAACAAAAGCGACCGGGCGGTGAATCAGTTCCGTCAAATTCTGTGCGACGGGGCGCAGGCTCATGGAAGGATCGGGGCCGCCCTTGGGACGTCCGAGGTGGCTGCAAAGAATGACGCGCGCGCCGCGTTCGAGCAGGTAATCGAGCGTGGGCAACGCGGCGCGGATGCGGGAATCGTCGGTGATCTGGCCGTCGGCGCCCAACGGCACGTTGAAATCCACGCGCACCAGCACGCGCTGGCCGCGCACATCAAGGTCCTGGATGGAAAGCTTGGGCATGGTGAATCAATGAGAAATTAAAAATGAGAAGGGAGAAAATTGGAAGGTGTGGATTCAACAGTTGGAAATTCAAACGACCATTTTTTTCTCTTTTTTATAACTTCTAATTTCTAATTTCTAACTCCGCTTTACAGCAGTATCTTCAGCACATCGACGCAGCGGTTGGAGTAGCCCCACTCATTGTCGTACCAGCTCACCAATTTGAAGAACCGGCGGTTGAGGCCGATGCCCGATCCCACGTCGAAGATGCTGGAATGCGTGTCGTGAATGAAATCGGTGGAGACCACTTCGTCTTCCGTGCAGGCGAGGATGCCTTTGAGATACGTTTCGCCGGCCCGTTTCATCGCCGCACAGATGTCTTCGTAGGAGGTTTCCTTGACGGTTCGAACGGTAAGGTCCACGACCGAGACCGTGGGCGTTGGCACGCGAAACGACATGCCGGTGAGTTTGCCTTTCACTTCGGGGATGGCCAGCCCGACCGCCCTGGCGGCGCCCGTGGTGGACGGGATGATGTTGATGGCCGCGCTGCGACCGCCTTTCCAATCCTTGCGGGAGGGGCCATCCACGGTCTTCTGGGTGGCGGTATAGCTGTGCACCGTCGTCATCAGGCCTTCCTCGACCCCGAAACCCTCCTTGAGCAGCACGTGAATCAGCGGCGCAAGACAGTTGGTGGTGCAACTTGCGTTGGAAATGATGTGGTGTTTGGCCTTGTCATACTTGTGATGATTCACGCCGATCACGATGGTGATGTCCTCGCCTTTCGCAGGCGCAGAAATCAGGACCTTTTTTGCGCCGGCGGCGAGGTGTGCCTTGGCCTTTTCGGCGTCGGTGAAAAGGCCTGTGGATTCGACCACCACATCCACGCCGAGCGATTTCCAGGGCAGGGCGGCGGGGCCTTCTTTCACCGCCAGACACTTGATGCGGTGGCCGTTAATCACCAGCAGATCATCGTCCGGCAGGTTTGGAGCGGATTTTTCGCTCGCGACCTCGCCTGGAAACCGTCCCTGGCTGGAATCGTATTTGACGAGATAGGCGAGATTATCGGCAGGCACCAGGTCGTTTACGGCCACGACATCGATCTCTTTGCCCAGCAATCCCTGATCGCATAAAGCGCGGAAGATCATGCGGCCGATGCGCCCGAATCCATTAATGCCAACTTTGAGTTTCATAGGGTTTTTCTTGCTGAGGTGAAACAGACTGAAGCTTTTTCTGAAGGTTGAAAAGGATATTCCCAACCATGAGTCTGGTCAATGGAATTTTCCTCTTGCCGAAAAGAAATGCCCCGGATATTTCATTCGCGGTAGCGAATGCGAACAACCTGAGCAGTCACCAAACAAGATGAAAATTTTCATTCCCCCCGGCAGTCCGATGGACGGGGCGGTTTATCTTGCCGAGATTCTCAATGCATTCGGATTGTGCTTTGCGGAACGACTCCCTTTGCGCGAGGTCCTCAAGGCCGCCGATCCGCGCGCGGACGTGATCCTGCTTCCCGTCGGAAGCGAGTCCGCGGGCATCGAATCTTTTTTGCAAGCCGGCGGCGGCGTGTTTGCAATCCGCCCCGGGGAATACATCGAACGAATGGCGGAGGTGCGCCATGTCAGGGAAGATGACACTCCCTCGCGCCTGCGGCTGACGCAGCCGGTTTGCCACGGAGCGCGGGGAGAATCCCTCTGGACGCTTGGCACGGTGAATGTGTTTGAAGGAGCGCCTGGTCCGCATATCGCGGGCTACCTTTTCAGGCCGAATGATCCCAAGAGCCAAAGCATCGGCATCCTGGAACGCGCGACCGGCAAGGGGCGACTCATGGTTTATGCCTACGATCCCGTGGTCTGCATCTCGCGATTGCGGCAGGGGTATCCTGAGCGTGCAAACCATCTGCCTGCTGGACAGCGGACGCCGCGCGCCACGTTCCTTCATGATCCGAATCCGCCGGTTGACACGTTCTGGCGGCCCACCGCCGACCTGCATGCGGCGCTGTTGTGCAATCTCATCCAACGTCTGTTGGGCCGTCACGCGCCCGTCCCTGCGCTCTGGCATCTGCCGGGGGGCGCCCCAGCGATCTTGTTGTTCTCGGGTGATGAGGATGTGGGCGCACAGGAGGCGAATCACCAACAGATGAGCGATCTCGAATCATTCGGCGGCTCGATGAATTTGTACGTGATTCCCGATCAAACTTCGATCACGCGGGAGCTGATCGAGGGGTACACGCGGCGGGGACACGCCATTTCCGTCCATCCCAACCTCGTGCCCGCCGCCGGCAAGTCGCCTGCCGAGCAACTTGCCAGAGCCGAACAACAGGTGCGGTTGTTCCGGGAAAATTTCCAATGGCCCGCGCGCACCGTGCGCAACCACAGTTACGTCTGGCCGGGATACCTGGAGCTTCCCGATCTCTGGGAACGGCTCGGAATCGGCATGGACGCGAATACCACCGCCACCCTGTACGGGCGCTCGCCTGACGGCGGTCCCTTCGTCAACGTCAATTCCGCCATTCCGCTCCCGTTTGTCCGCGAAGACGGCAGCTTGGTTCGCGTGTATCAGCAGCCGACCCATATCAACGACGACCTCGCCGCGCACCCGACCACGGATCACTCACACAAATATTCGCCTGAAGAATTCGATTGGATTGCGCAACGGCTTTTTGATGAGGCGGTCCGGTTCTTTCATGCGCCCATCTGCGTCAATGTGCATCCCTGCAACTATGTCAGCTTTTCCGGTCCGCATGGCCGCGCCCTGATGTCTCGCGCGAAGGAGTTCGGCCTGCCGATCTGGTCGCTCGACCGGTGGCATGATTTCTGGCGCGCGCGCGCATCCTGGCGAATGGACGGTCTCGCATGGGATGGTTCGCGATTGACCTTTACGCTCAAGGGCGCAGCCTGTGAATCGCTCTGGCTTGCGTTGCCGATGGCCGCCAACGAGCGTGCGCTTCGGTCCCTCAAACTGGGCGGCGTTCCAAACGGCTTCGAAAAAGTCCGGCGGCACGGATGCCTTGTTGCCCAGGCGCCCTTGCCGGCGCGGACCACGGAAATCGAAGTCGCAGCGGAATTCGGCGCAACCTGAAAACAACCACTGTGAAAAAACAAATCTTCTTTACCATCCAGATTGACTGCGAATCCACGCAACACGCGCTCCGCGATCCCGCCCTGGGCGAACGCGCCATCCGGGGATTGGGCGATGTTTTTGCCAGGACCGCAACCAAAGGCACTTTCTTGGTGATACCGGGAGACATTGCCGTACATGCCGCGATTTACAAGGAACTCGAAGCCCAGGGACACGAGATCGGGTTGCACCTGCATCCCGCCGAGATGGGGATGGACGAGTTTCTCGGCGTCCTGAGCGCGGACGCGCAGCGAACGGTGATTTCGGAGGCGATGGATCGGTTCGCACAGGCGATGGGACGGAAGCCCCTTGGTTTTTGTCCGGGTTATGGCTCGGCGAATGATTTCACCTTTGGCGTGCTTGAGGAACTGGGATTCACGCACGGCCTGGTCTCGATCCCCACCCGGAACCTGCCTCAATGCGCCTGTGTATGGGGAAACAGCTCGCTGGACCCGCGCTATCCGCATCGTTACAACCGCGTCCTTTCGGGCGATGTTGATTTCGTGGATCTACCGCCAACCGTGGATCCGGAATCGCGGATGTGGGGCGGCGGCCATCCGCAGGATTTGCGCGTGGAACTGGTTGACGCCAAAAATCACTGGTACACCATGGACAAATCCGTCCGCCGTCAGATCATGCAAAAAACCCCGCTACGGCAATGGCACGCCATCACGCACAACGTCTTCGATTTCAGCGATCCCCGCAACTTCCGTCGCGAGACCTATATCGGCATCGTGAACGGCGCGAGGCAGATTGCCGAACGCGAAGGGCTGGCCTTTCAACCGGCGACCCTCGCGGAGATTGCCGCGGCCTATCGCAAGGTTGTGCCAAGGGAAACGGCGGCTGGCCAAAAACTCAAACTCGACACCCGCGGCCGCACATTCAACCATCCGTGACATCCGCGGGTTGCGTCCAAATCGGATCCGTGTTGATCGGATAAACCTGGAAAGGTGGGGTGGGGCGTTGCTTGACATGCCTGCATCTATTGCATATATTGCAGGCATGAAAGAGATGCAGTACACCCTGCGGCGGGTCCCCCCATCGGTCAACGAGGCATTGCGACGGAAGGCGCGTCAGGATGGGCGGAGCTTGAACGAGACTGCCCTGGAGACATTGAAGCGCGGGATGGGGATGACGGAAGAATGCACGCTTTACCATGACCTGGATGATCTGGCGGGTTCGTGGAGAAAGGACCCGAAATGTGAAAAGGCCATTGGCGTGCAGGACCGGGTTGATCCAGGAATCTGGAAATGAAAATCGCGCTCGACACCAACGCCTACGTGGATTTCTGCAAGGGCGAGGAACGGGCGCTCCGGCAAGTCCGTATGGCGGAACGCATCTTTCTGCCATTGGTTGTCGTGGGCGAACTTCGCGCCGGCTTTTTGTGCGGGTCCCAGGGGGAACACAATGAACGAATTCTCCGTCGTTTCTTGAACGCATCGCGGGTGGAAATCCTCTGCCCGGACGATCAAACCACGCATCATTACGCGCGATTGTTTTTTCAACTGAAACGGCAAGGAACGCCGATCCCCACCAACGACCTTTGGATCGCGGCGCTTGTCTCCCAGCACAACCTGATGCTTTGCGCCAGAGACGCTCATTTCGATCATCTCCCGCAATTGCCGCGGGTTTGACCCGCATACCACGAACGCCACCAGCCAATGATCTGGAGTTCAGCGGGTCCGGGGGCGGTTGTAAGAACGGCCGGTCCGGCGCATTCTTGAAAAATGCGGCTTAGCGAAAACCATGAGGCGTGAGCTCCGCGTAGGCCACCTGGCGGGTCTCAAAAAGCTTTCCCAAAACCTTCAGAATGTGATAGTGGCAATAAGCGACGTTGTTCAAGCATTCTTTGAGCAAGAGCGGTTTCTTTTCCTTTTGCCACAGCTTCCAAAGTGCCTCAGCGCAATCCTTCAGTTCGTTGTCCGTCCATGCAAGTGAAGCATGAATGCGTTTGATGGGTTTGTCTTCCGGAATATCAAGCTTTTTTTGAAGATCCAACATCTTGTCGCGCAAATCAACCGCGTGGATCGCGAATTCATTGACATCGGAAATGGAAAAAGGCGAAACAACAATCGGTGGTTCGTTGGTGCGGGCAAAACCGAAGATCGCCCTGGGTGTGACCTGGAAAAGGTCGAGCAACGCCTCGAGGCCGTACAGATGACGGAAACGCGCGGTGATGGGTTTCCCATTTGCAAATGCAAATTCACCCAGGATTTCCGAGGTAAGATTGAAGACATGCATCACGCCGTGTTGTTGGGAGAGAGCAATGGTCTGGAAAATGGTTGGCAAATCGAAAAAGTCCAGGCTGCCGGAGAACTCGCGCGCATGGCTGCAGAAATGAAATCGAGTGGTGGTCTTGTGGAGGCGCCGGGCCAGGACGGTGACCAGGTAATGGCTGAAGGCGGGGACCGTGGCGATCAACTGCAAAAATGCGTCTTTGCTGTATTTCAACAGCGTGGCGGATTTGGGAACTCGCACCGTGGCGGTGCGAAGATCATCGGCCAGCAACCCAACTTCGCCAAAAAGATCGCCTTTGGACAAGTAGGTCATGAGAACCGGCTTGCATTTTTCTACTCCCGCCACAATCACTTCCACGATCCCGTCGTTGATCACGTAAAATGCATCGCTGGGATCGCCCTGGCGACAAACGACGCTGTCTTTACCATGCTGCACGAGTTGACCGCTCTGAATGATTTTCTGGAACTGCTGCGGGTTGATCTTATTGCAAAAAGCGAAAAAATCATCGGTCGGAGGAACGGTTGGCCGAGACACCGGAGCGGTGGGCGGGACCAGGACGGAATCTGCGACGGTCGAGTGAGAAGAAGGCGGCAGTCCCGGTTGCGGTTGGGGCGGCGGTGGCGGCGGTCGAGCGGCCACGGCAGAGGGTGCGGTCGCTGGATTGGGTTTGGAATCAGCCATGGAAATCAGCAGGTTGAAGCAACTCAGCGATCAGTATCGCTCGCGGTCATCGTGCGCAAACGGGTTGAACCGTAGTGGGCGCTGGCAGTGCGGACAATCAGAAAACAACCCCGGCTCGTCCCACGCCGCGTCGGGCAGTTTGGCGCAAGGCGAGTCGTCCGGGGCAAGACCAGCGGCGCGGGGCGATACCGGCGATCACATCGAGGATCGGCGGGATAACCACAAACCATGTGCCGCAGTGCGGACACACGACCGTCAGGCTGGCGTTCCACTGGCACAATGCTTCGTCTGCTCCGAACAACCCGAGGCAGGTGACTATGGCAAAAGGCGGGCGTTCGATCAAGGAAAAGTTTTTGGCTTGGGCTCGCGGGGTGAACTGGTGTTGTAACTTTTATGTCTCACATCCCTGTGCGCCTCATCTTGTTTCAGCCTGGACCCCGCCGCAGCGAACTCAAAGCAGGGGCGGTAAAAATTTCTGGAAGAACCATGTTTTGCGTGATAGGGTGTTTCCCAACTCATGGCCGAAGAAACCGTTCACCTCGAATCCCCGCGAGTGGCGCAAGCGATCTACGGCAACGATCCGCGACTCCTCAAGTCGGCGGAGGAGTTTTTCGGCGTGAAAATGACCCAGCGGGAGGCATGGTTTCGGGTGGAAGGCGCGGAGATGGCGGCGGTGCGGCGCGCGGCGGGATTTTTGCGCGAGTTGGAATCCGCCCGCGCGAAGGGCGTCGCCATCCGCGCCTTTGAGTTCAACTACGCCCTGCAATCGTTCAAAAACGCCGGTACCGCCGCCGGCGGCGCTCAGGGCGAAAATCCGTCGTTGAATCTGCAAGCCCTTTCGACCGCGCGGATCGAAGTCTCGACGCGCAAGCAGAGCATCAACGCGCGCAGTCACGGGCAGCGTCGTTTTGTGGAGGCGATGCGGAACGCGGACATGGTTTTCTGCATCGGCCCCGCCGGCACCGGCAAGACCTATCTCGCCACCGCCATGGCCGTCTCCATGTTGCGCGAGGGGCGGGTGGAACGGATTGTCCTGGCCCGACCCGCCGTTGAAGCGGGTGAAGCGCTTGGTTTTCTGCCGGGCGATCTCAAAGAGAAGTTGCTGCCCTATCTGCGCCCGTTGTACGACGCGCTGGGGATGATGATGGAACCCGATGAAATCCAGCGTCATGCGGAACGCGGGACGATTGAGATCGCGCCGCTGGCTTACATGCGCGGGCGCACGCTCAACCACGCGTTCATCATCCTCGATGAAGCGCAGAACACCACTTCCGACCAAATGTTGATGTTTCTCACCCGTTTGGGAAATGAATCTCGTTGCGTCATCACGGGCGATGTGACGCAGATTGATCTGCCCAGCAACAAGCGCAGCGGCCTGGTGGAAGCCGAGCGGGTGCTGAAAGATGTGCTGGAAGCGGTCTTTTGTCATCTGGACGAAACCGACGTGGTCCGCCATTTTCTCGTTCAAAAGATCATCCGCGCCTACCAGGAATACCGCGCCAAATCGCACGGGTGAAATCCCCCGTCGCTGGCTGGAAGATGGATTCGTGTTTCTTGATGCGATGAACTCAGGCCGGGTTTTTCACAAGATTTTTGTAGCGGCGGTCTATGACCGCCGTAGGGTTAGGGAGGCGACGGTCATAGACCGCCGCTACAATCTGTCGGCGACTTTTGGTTGGTGTGAAATATGCGGGTTAGGCCCAGCGATAATCGCGCGCCGCCCGGAACATCGCCACGACATTCTCCGGCGGCGTGTCCCCCTGCACCGCGTGACTTGCGGAAACAACATAACCGCCGCGCTGTCCAAGAACGTCTATGGTGCGCACGGTCTCGCGATACACCTCATCGGGCGTGGCGCGAGGCAGGAGGTGGACCTCGTCAATCGCGCCGTGAAACGAGAGCCGATCGCCGAACATCGGGAACAATTCCTCCGGCTTCATGCCCGATGCCGTAACCTGGATGGGGTCCAGAAAATCCAATCCCATTTCGATGAAATCGGGAATGACGGGCACAATGGCGCCGTCGGAATGGTAAAACGTCTTGAACCCAAGCCGCTTGAAGGTCGTGATCAGTTTGGCGCTGTACGGTTTGATCCGACGCCGCCACAAGTCGGGGTTGAGCAACATCCGCTGTTGTTCGCCAATGTCGCCGCCGGAGAGAAACACGTCAATCCTTCCGCGCGCCGCCTCGACCGCGCGCATGGCGCGTTGCAGATATAACTCCTGCACCCGGCGGCTGATCGCCTCCGCCAGGTCCGGTTGCTCGCGCAGGTCCATGAGGAAGGTCTCCAGTCCGCGAAGATACCAAGGCGTCTCAAACGCGCCGCCGCAGAAGAAAATGATCCCGCGCGGTTCCTTGCAATTGATCCGGTCAATCAGCCCCGGTATCGCCGAGTAATCCCACCAATCCAGACTCGGCCAGTCATAGTTCTCGACAGCCGATATGGTACGGGCATTCGCCAGGGGATGAGTTGCAAATTCGTAGTAGGTGTTGAAGGGATTGGAGACCTTCTTATAGGAAATCCCCCACGCATCCGTTCCTTCCCCGCCAATGGTGGGCGTCGAACGTTCCTTGGGGCCGATGAACGGCACATCGAGCCAGCGCATATCGACATCCAAGGTGTCGAGCGCCTCCTGGTTGGTGGACACTCCCAGATGCTGGCGCAGTTTGGTCCATGCCTCCGGCGTGCAGCGGAGGCTGATGGGCGGACGATCGGTCCGTTTCCGTTCTGCCGCCGCCAGAATGCGTTCCCGGCTGGTCATGGTGGATTTGCTGGGCATGGGTATCTCCTCGAGTTCACGGTTTCCGCCTCAGGCGGATTCAACGGTTCAAGGTGGAGGGGAATCCCGTAACGCCTGCCCCGCCTTGGCGGTGGGCGGGGTTCAAAGGTTTGAAAAACATGAAAAAAATCAACAGAACCGCGTTTCACTCCAACACAGCGCGGCGTAGCCGCAACCAACGAACTTGTCCCCCCTCTGAGGGGGGATGTAGCGGCGCTTCTACGAAGCGCCGTGGGAGGGATGCGCTTCACCTGTCTGCCG
>JACQHZ010000485.1 GCA_016198745.1 Verrucomicrobiota bacterium | reverse complement strand
GCCGGCGGTGGATTTCGAGAGGTTTTGTTCTGATAATCTCACTGATATTTGCAGGCGATGGGTCGGCTACGCCAAGGAGAACGATGCCCAACATCCTGTTATTATTGACTCTGTTGCAGGATCACTACTGTGGGACAGGCTCACGGACGCAAACTACAATGATTTTGATATTGCCGACACGTGTGATATCTTCGGTGGCACATTCTATCCGAAGAGTTGGGGGCAACATTTTGTTCACTCTTGGAAGCTGCCGCTTTGTTACGCATTGTCATCCGGAGCCGCACAGAAAGTCGGAAAGCCGTTCTATATCAATGAACTTCAGACGCACACGCAGTCGGCGTTAACCCCGGGTTCTGAAGTGTCTCCGGATGAGTTATCGGGCTGGATATGGAGTGGTTTGGCCAGTGGAGCCAAAGGGATACAATTGTGGCGTTGGCGGCCATTTTTACATGGATACCAGGCCACCGGCCGCGGATTGACAGCGATGAATGGCGATCCCGGTCCGCGTGCGGCATCAGTCAAAACCCTGGTAAACGTCCTGAGACGGCACGAACCTCTTTTCACTGAAGCCAGGCCGGTCAGTCCAGTGGTTAAGCTTGTGGTCAGTTATCGTTCCAGATTGTTTTATGACAAATTGCGGTTTAATTGGCCGGATAGCGCGCATGCCGCGGCGATCGAAGGGTGGTTCCGAATGTTCTGGTCAAGTGGAATTCCTATGGCGATCACGGAATTGGAGCGCCTTGACGACGATGATCTGAAAACACCTGTATTGGTGCTGCCTTCGCTTATTTCATGCAGCGATCTACACCGAAAACAACTTGAAAGGTATGTTAAGAGCGGCGGGCGGTTAATTGCAGATGCCCGACTCGGAGCAATTGACGAAGACGGCGTGGTTTGTTCCGAAGGGATTCCCGGAAACGTGTTTTCCAGGGTTTTCGGTTTGGCTGAAAGGGACGTGGATGGGGCCGTGGAGTTCGACTTCTGTAAGGAAAAAGTTAAAGGGTCTTTTTTATCTCAAAAGCTGGATCTTGCTCCAGCCGCAAACGTACTGGGGAAGACTGACGGAGGAGAGCCGGTTGCTGTCGAGCACCAGTATGGGCAAGGGGTTTCCTTGTACTTTGCCGCCTTTATGGGGAGAACCTGGCAGGAGAAAATTACGGACAACCAGAGGCAATTCTTCCGGGAATTTGTCCTTAAGGCGGCGCCGGGCGTCCCGTGGGCAGAAAAGTCAGATAGCGTGAATGTGTCGTTCCATTATGGCCAGGACCGGTATCTGGTATACGCAGTCAATATGGGGAATACGGAGGAAAATGTCCGTTTTCATAACGTGCCTGCGGATGACCATATCACCGAGATTGTGACATCATCTGAGTTGCCCGGAGGCCAGGTTGTCAGTGTGAATGTGCCTGCTCGGCAAACGCGGGTGTTTGGCTTGGAAAAAGTCCGGCGCCAATAATACTCCCGAGGATGAGAACATTTAAATCAGCATGAAGGCACTCGATGGTCGTGTGGCGATCGTGACCGGCGCCAGTTCCGGTATTGGCGAGGCGACGGCGCGGCGCTTCGCCCACGAGGGCGCGACGGTGGTGGCCATCGCGCGGCGGCGCGAACGGCTGGAACACCTGGCGAGCGAATGCCCGCGTCTCACCTCGTTCGCCTGCGACGTGATCGATCACGCGGCGCTGGAGCAATGCGTGCGGCAGACCGTCGAGCAGCACGGGCGGATTGATGTACTGGTGAACAACGCCGGCTTGAGCTACTACGAGCGCCACGCCGACAGCACGCTCGACCATTGGCGGCAGACGATGGCGGTGAACCTCGAACCTTACTACGTGTTGGCCAAGCTGGTCGCGCCCCACATGATCCAGCAGCGGTACGGGCGGATCGTGAACGTTTCCAGCGTGCAAGCCATCGCCTCGGAAGCAACCGTCGGCGCCTACGCGGCCACCAAAGGCGCGATCAACGCCTGGACACGCACGCTTGCCGTGGACCTTGCCGAGTACGGCATCCTGGTCAACGCTGTTGCGCCCGGTTGTATCCGCACCGAGATGAGCGTCATCAACGGCGTGGACGAGACAACGACCCCCGACTTTCTCGGATGGTACGTCAAACGCCGCAAGATTCCCTTGGCGCGGCCCGGGACCGCCGATGAGGTGGCGAACGTGGTTTTATTTCTCAGCAGCGACCAATGCGCCTACATCACCGGGCACACTTTGGTCGTGGATGGCGGGCTGACAATCACATTTTGAAATGGAGTTATGATCGCCACCCCACAGAACGTCTCCATTATCGGTAAAGGCTTGGATCACCCTGAATGTGTGTGCATCGCGCCTGACGGAACGGTGTATGCGGGCGGTGAAGCGGGCAAACTCTACCTCGCCAATCTGGGTGGCAGTCACGTGTCCGTCGTTCGGACGGACCTGATGCCCCTACCGCTACATCACCCCACGTTCCCTTGAGAAACTATGAATACAACGACCGCAGTTGAAGTAACCGCAGACCATCGCGCTTCCTCACCCCGGGATGTGAAACTGAAAATCACCAGGATTGACTGCCATGTATTGTTGGTCCCTGACTACGACGCGAAAGCATGCAGCTCCGCCCAGGACAATCTCGTGGTGGCCATCCACACCGATGCAGGCATCACCGGTATCGGCGAGACTGACACCAATCCGTGGATGGCGCGGGAGTGCATCCGCGCGCGGGGAACGCACTGCATGGGGCTTGGTCTCCAGGAAATGTTGCTGGGGGAGAATCCCCTCGAGCCGGAAAGAATCTGGCGGAAGCTCTATTCGGGTTCGAAAATGAATGGACGACGCGGCGCGCTCATCTGCGCCATGGGCGCCATTGACATGGCCTTGTGGGACATCAAGGGCAAGGCCCTGGGCAAGCCGATTTACGAGCTGCTCGGAGGCGCGGTGAAAGCGCATATCATCCCGTATGCCAGCCTGCTGCCTGAAGGGCGGACGCTGGCGGAGTATCGCCAGGGGTTGATTGCGAAAGCGTGGGATGCCCGGAAGCGTGGATTCACGGCCGCCAAGGTGGAGGTTTGTGTGAAAGGGCCTTATTCGCACAACGCCCTTTCCGAGGGAGATGACGCAATTGTAGAACTGGTTGCCGCCTGTCGCGACGCGCTCGGTTCCGACTTTGTCATGATGGTGGATGTGGCTTATTGCTGGACCGACGCTCGGGAAGCCCTGCCGGTCATCAAACGCCTCGAACCATACAAACCCTTCTTTCTCGAAACACCGATCGACATAGACGACCTGGAGGGTCATGCCTTCCTGAAGGAACACACGAGCATCCCGCTTGCCGCCGGTGAATGGCAAAATACCCATTGGGAATTTCTGGACCTGGCCGATCGGGGCAGACTGGATGTGCTGCAGCCGGATGTTGGCCGGGTCGGCGGCTTTTCCGAGGCCCTCAAGGTTTGCCGCATCGCCGCGGATCGGAACCGCTTGATCGTTCCCCACTGCTGGAAGACTGGTATCGGCATCGCCGCGAGCGCCCACTTGTGCGCCGCAACCGCCTGCTGTCCCTACATCGAATTTCTTCCGAGTGAATTGGCGGAAAGCGTTTTGCGTCGCGAGTTGGTACGCGATGAGTTGGTTATGCATGATGGCAAGATCGCGCTTCCGTCGAAGCCGGGTTTAGGAATCGAGTTGAACCACGATGCCTTGCGGAAATACGCGGTGGCCTGACCTGGACAATCACTCGGCAAACCTGAAAACCCGAGGAGTTACTCATGGCTTCGGTATCAGCAAACGCCAGTCGTCTTTGCAATGATAAGTCCCGTTCCCCTGATACATGGGGAAAGCCCATTCATATTCGTCCTCATTGATAGGTCAGGATGACGGTTTGCGTGATGACCTCCAGGAGGCGCCGCGACATCTCCTTGTCGGCGGCAAGATCATAAAAAAACTCCGCGCCTCTGATGCGGGAGGCCGCATTGACCGACCCCTCCACCAATTGCCCGATTTCCGCCTTGCCATATTTTTTTTTCAGCGATTCCATCCTCTGCAAAATCCATTCTGAAAATGGAAGCGAAGCGATGTCCACCGGCTTGAGTTTTTTCACCTCTCCAACGGTCAGGGGTTCGGCATTCCAAAACCCGTAACCGTTCACGGTAGTCTGATCGCTGGTTCGGGAGGCGTTGGTCACAGCGCGCCGT
>JACQHZ010000053.1 GCA_016198745.1 Verrucomicrobiota bacterium | reverse complement strand
TACGGCAGCGCGGAAGATTGGTCTGGTTTCGAGAAAAGTCCGCCGCTTCTGGCTGAAATCAAACGGTTGAACGCTGATTTCAAAAAACTCGACCCGTGGCTGGCGTCGGCCCTGCCGATTTCGCAGGAAACGGCGGGTAGCGCGCGCAAAGGACTGCGAGTGAGCGCGCTCTGGAGCGGCGAGACGGATCGTGGGCAAGATCACCCTGGGAAGGGTGACGCGCTGGTCGTGGTGGCGCGGAATCTGGATTATGCGACCGATCGCGACGAGAATGATTTCGGTCGAAAATCGCGGTTCAAGGCCAAGCCCAAGGAGAAGGTACAGATCAGTCTGCACAAGCCAGAATGGCTGAACCCGACCAAGGCGGTGGACGCGCTGACGGGCCAGGCGGTTTCCTGTCGAGTGGAAAATCAGAGCATCCGGTTGGACCTGGAAACGGTGGAGCTTGGGAAAATCGTGGTGATCCAGTAACCCGCCTGTTTTGCGTGCCGAATCCGCAAGTCGGGTTATTCAAAATTGGAATCAAGACGATTTCACGAATCGAAGCGTTTCACCCGGCGAGGTGCCGGTTTCCACAACCTTCCCAGCATGCGTTGTTTCGCCGGATGCCCGGAGGCAGCGGGCGCCGGTTTCCCACGGAATGAGGAGACGCAAGGGTAAACCGGCTTCGCTCAGAATCTCAATCCATTCGACTTCGCCTTTCGCGAAGGCGGCACTGACCAGAAATGCGCCCGCCGCCCGCAACGTGCGGAATTCCGCCCGTTTCTCCTTCGGCCAATTCGGAAAAAAACGCAACGTCCCGTTGTAACTGTGGAGGAGGCATTCGTTGATCACGACGGGAAGCGCGAAGTTCTCGAACCAGATTCCCATCCGCGCCATGAAATCAAAGGGGGTGTTGTCGTCATAACGGCCATGCGCCTGAAGCGCCTTGTCGGTGCAGGTCCCGTTGGGCATGAGGCAGTATTCGATCTGCCGCTTGAATCGGTCCAAATCCAGCAAACCCAGTCGCGCGCCCTGAAGATTGAGGAAGACCAGTTCGTTGCCGCCTTCGTTGCGGTGGTTGCGATAGGAGTTGGCTGCGATTGCGTATTCATCGGGCGATGAATCCAGGCCGTGGTCTTCGCCGGGGAAAACGGTCATGACGCTGTTGGGCGTGTTATAGACAATCTCCGGATTCTCGCCCGGCACGGAGACGAACACCTCCCCTCGCTGGGATACAGCCGTGGGATACTTCGGGAAATGGTTCAGCACCTCGCGAACCTCCTGGATCAAGGATTCCTCCGCCGGCTCGCGTCCGAGGATCGCGCAGGCCTTCAGATAGGCGTGAAAGACAAACCGGGTGAGCGTGAGGTCCACCAGGCAGTCGTGGTTGTTCTTGAAGCCCGGTCGCAAGCCGTAAAGCTCAGGCGCGACCGTCGGAAAGATATGATACCTGTCATCGCCCCACTGCGGTCCATGCGCCTCCGGCCGGCGCAGGTAGTCCACCAGAAAAAGCACCGCCTCCTTGATGGGACCGAAAGCGCGTTGCTCAAGATAGCGTTGGTCCATCGTGTAGAGATAGTGCCACCAAAGACTTTGAACCGCCCACGGCGTCTCGCAAATCTCCCAACCCCATGTCGGGACCGGATACGGCATGAGGTTCATCTCCACCGGATAACCTGTGTGGGGAAAATACGCGCCCCGCAGCCCGTAGTATTCCCTCGCCCATTTCCGGCTGATGGGCAGCAAATGGTCCACCATATCAACGTAGGGCAGATGTTTGTCAACGTGGTTGCTCGAAAACGTCACCCAAAACGGCTGTTGCGTGTTATAGTTCAGGTGGTAATCGCCGTGCCATGCCGTGCCGATGCTGCGATGGTTCCAGTTGGCGAACAGCCCCGGGCAGGTGACGCCGGGTTTCACCGAGCAATTCAGGAAGTACAAATTCCAGTACCATGTGCGCTCCAGCAACTCGTCTTCCAGCGCCACGCCCGAACGATTCCAATAGGTTTTCCAGGAGGCCTGACTCGCCTCCGCTGCGGCATCGAAACCCGACGGCGTGGGAAGCGGCGGATTTCCCGCAGCGGTCGAAATGGCGGCAGCAAGGCCCTCGTCGAGTTGAACGCAAGCAATCCAGGCGGGGGAGGCCAAAAGTCCGCGTTCCAAGGCGCCCATGGTTTCCGGCAACCCCGACCACGTGTTGGTCCGCGTCTGAATCTCCATCGGGCAACTCACGCGAACGCTCAGGCGAAAAGCCCGGTCTTTGGCATGGCCTTTCGTTTTGTCATCAACATGCGGCACCTGGAAGGGAAATACCTGACGGAGCGAAAGAACATCCGCCGGCATCGGATCGGGCGTGGTGAATGCGGGAAGAGCATCCGGCGTTTCAGGATCGGGGATCAGCCGGACCCGGTCAAAGGGCGCTACGGCCGGCGCGCCGGTTTCGTCCATCATCCGCAGCCAAAGGCAGTCGGCAATCATGTCGGCGAACGCCTCCAGGATCATTCGCCTGTCTTTGGAGAGGAATCGGACCTCGCAGATTCCGGTGGCGATGTGGATTTGATGTCCAAGCAATTCAACCTGGCGGCGGTCGAAACCGAGCACCAGCGATCCGCAGGGGAACGGCCGCGGATACGGTTTGGCGTAATTCTCCCGCGCCATCTTCAGATAATCTTGGAACCACGCGTCCTCGCTCAACGAGTTGTAAGTGGACGGAATTGCTTTCACCTTCTCGAAAATGTCCTGAAACACGCCGATTTCATCCTTGTGATCCTCCGCAATGCGGATGTCCCACACGTTGTTGTGGCCGAAGCGGATGACAACCGCGTCGGGACGGGTTGTCAGCACCGCACCAAGGCCGCCGTTGCCCAACAGCGCGCCCTCGAAAAAATCCGGCGCGGGACGGTCGCAACGGATCGGATGTTTTGCAGCAATGGCCAATGGATGGATCATCCTGATCTGGCTACACCGGACCAGGGACTTTTTCCAGTCGCAAGATTCAACCCGCGCCGTTGATTCGTCGCGCCTCGCCGCGACGATTGTTTGGCATCCTGCCGTGGCGGGATGATTTTCTCCCGCCGAGGCGGGATACAGTCGGGGGCGGCTTTGCCACATTCCCCTATTTGGTAAAGTTTATTTCGTAACGTCCCCGAATGAACGGCGCGGGTCAAAGCCGTCGCAGGTGAAATCCGCCATCCACATTGATGACTTCGCCGGTTGAGAACGGGAAACGGTCTTCGGCAATGGCGACGACCGCGCGGCCAATGTCTTCGGGCGTTCCCCAACGCTTGATGGGAGCGATCCCCTCCGAAATCAGCTTGTCGTATTTCGCCTTCACGGGACCCGTCATGTCGGTGGCGATGATGCCGGGTCGGATTTCATAAACGTTGATCCCGTATTCGGCAAGGCGCGTGGCAAACAGCGGCGTCAGCATCGAGAGGGCCGCCTTCGAGACACAGTAATCGCCCCGATTCACGCTGGCGGTGAAGGCGGAAACCGATGAAATGGTCACGATCTTGGGGCGATGCCCCGGTTGTTTCGCGTCATGCAGCGACGCGATCCAGGAATTGGCGGCCGCCTGGGTCAAAAAATAGGGGCCTTTGACGTTGATGGCGATGAGGCGGTCGAAGCTTTCCTCGCCGGCCTCCAGAATATCCGCGCGGACGGATGGCGCCACCCCGGCATTGTTGACCAACAGATCGAACGACCCGAAATTTTTTTTGACCGATTCCAGCAGCCGCTTGCGATCTTCGGCCTTGGAAATGTCCGCCTGAATGATTTCGAAGCGGCTGCGGCCAGCCTTGGGGGCCGCCTTTTGACAAAGGTCCCGGCATTCCCTGGCGGCAGCCTCGTTGCCGGCGAAGTTGATCGCCACGCCGTAGCCAATGCGCGCCAGTTCAATGGCAATTCCCCGGCCAATGCCGCGCGAGGCGCCGGTGACAAGGGCAACATGAGGGGGGTTGGTCATGCGTGCGCATCATAAACCGCGCAATGCAAAAAAGTCTGCAAAAATCAGGGATTTGGCGCCAAACGCCTTTGAAAGGTCCGGCACATCTCCAACCAAAAGCCGCTGGACTACTGAACCTGGCCGAGATGCCATTGACGAAGATGGAATTCCATATCATCGTCAACGAGTTGGCCCTGTTGCACGAGCAATGAGCATGAACACAACCCATCGCACACAATTTGATGGCGAACTCCTGGCGGAGAGCAAGGCGGCCGTGGTCTGCCGCAATCATGGGCGGCAGGTTCTTGCTCTTGAAGATGGATCGGTGTTCACCGCGCTTGTTTGGGCTGGCGACGCTCCCGTGCTGCGGGTGTGGAAGGGGAGAGAACTGGCGGCGGAACATTTTTTGAACGGCCAACCATCCGCGCCGTGTCTGGTGTCAGATGGGAAAGGCGGCGTGACGCTTTGGATTTCTGTGGATGACAAGGTCTGCTCATTGTCTCCTTTGACAAAGGCCCCAATGCCGGTGGAGGGACGCCCAGGCGTGATCCAGGATGTGGCCGTCGGCTCAAATGGCCGCGTCTTTCTTGCCGTTCAACGCGGAACGGGGTTGTATCTTGCTTCCACCGATTCCAAAAGCAGCGATGTCTTTTGCGTGGACGATCAGGCTGGTCAGGCCAGTCTTGAGTTTGATACAGCGGGAAGATTGCACCTGGCATTTGAGAAAAAACACGGCATTGAATACCGGCAGTTTCAGACGGACGCGCCGGCATTGAAAACCGTTCGCAACGAGCGCCCGGCGGGAGCGTTCGGCTACGCGCCGGTTTTGCTGGCGCATGACGGCAAAATCTTTCTCGGTTACCTGGGTGAATCGTGCCGTCCCGCCGACCGCGACGCGGAATTCTGGAAGGGCAAACCCTGGCATCGTCGGAACGGCCTGGGTGGTTACGTCGCCGTTCTGGTGTTCGACGGAGACCGGTGGCAACGATTCGCCCTCGCCGACTCGCAGCAGTTCGTCAAGCCAATCTGGCCCAAGACGGAACGTTTCGGCTATGACTACCCGAACGTGGAGGTGCGCGCGCAATTGGATGAATTCAGCCCGCCCGCGTTGACTGTCGGCCCCGACGGCGTGACGCAGGTGTTTTGGGCGAACACTGCGCGGCGATGGATTTTTTCATCCCGATTTCTGGGAGCGGACTTTTCACCCGCCGTCGAGGTGCGCGGCCCGCTGGAGACGTTGACGGGGCCGTGTCTTCTTCTGAAACGCGTGCCGCCAAATCGCCGCGAGATGCCGCTGGCCATGATCACAAAAACTCGGACCTATCTGGACGCGCTACGTCTTCCTTCGCGTGAGGTCCATCAAGGTCGGCGGATTGATTTTCTTCAACCAGACGAATTGGCCGAGTGTCATGGGCTGGAGTTGGCGCTGAACACGATGCGCCGTTTCGCGGACAATCCCGTGATGCGCAGCAGCGGTCCGGGCGCGCACGATGAAGCGGGCCGCGTTCTCATGGACATCATCCGCGAAGGCGACACCTGGCGGGCGCAGTGTCTCTCGAAAGCAACGGGCAGAAAATGGCGGCGGGAACGGCTCATCACCAGCCCTGACGGCATCCAGTGGCCGCAATCGCCGCATATTCCCGATTCCGAAACGTATCTCCTGGACGGCGAGCCAAAACCGCTGGTGTTTCGCGGCTTGAGTTACGTGGAAGATCAAAAGGAGACAAACCCACAACATCGTTTCAAAGGATTTCTCGCCCATGGTCCCCCTTGGGGCAACATGGCGCCCGTCACCTCGCCCGATGGGATCCAGTGGTTCACGGTCAAGGACCGCGTCACACCGATCATGTCCGATGGCTGCTTCGTTTGGATTGATGAAGACGATATTCCCGAAAGACGGTTCAAGGCCATCGGCAACGCCCGCAGCTTTTGCGGGAGAGTGTGCGCGCAATGGACCAGCCCTGACGGGTTGCATTGGAACGACCAGCGCGACTCGCTCGATTTCAATGATCCTTTCGGCAGTGAACCCTATTGGTGGGAGGATTATCCTCACGGCAGCACGGGGCGGATCCTGGTGGACCCCTGGGCGGGGCCCAATGACGAGGACGAAATCCACGGCGGCGTTGTCTTTCGCGACGGCGACCGCTGGCTGCTGCATTATATGAAGTGGACTGCCGATGGGCACATCATTCCCGCTCTGGCCGCGAGTCGCGACGGAATCAATTATTCACGCGTCGGTGGCGGTGTCGCGACGTTGCCACTGGGCGAACCGGGCACATGGGACTCAGGCCGGATCGCATTGGCCGAACCGCCTTTTCAGGTTGGAGGCGTATGGAGACAGTACTTTACCGGTTGCGGCTGGAAACACGGTTTATTCGGCGAGGGCAAAGCGCCGCATCGAACCAGCAACAACGTCGGCTTGTACAGCCCAAACCAGGTTGGGATCGCCGAAATCGAAGTTGGGCACTGGGGGCATCTGTGGGTATCCAGGGCGGGCAATTCGGGAACACTGGTCACCATCCCGCTGGGTTTGAAGCAGCCCCACGTCTTGAGCCTGGATATCGACGGATTGGATCAACCCGGAAATTCCATAGCGTGCGCCATTCTGGCTGCCGAGACGAAGCGACCGCTGGCCGGATATGATTTTTCTTTTTGTGATCCCATTCCTGGGAATGGCCGCGAAATGACGGTAAGCTGGCGCGGGTCGGGATCGGAGAAGATCGGACCGTCAACCATCAGAATCGCCGTGCGCCTGACGGGACACCGGGTGAAACTGTTTGGATTGAATCTTGGTGTAGTGTTCAATAAATGATTGGACATCATCTATTGGAATTTTGGAGGGCGCTGCTCTGTCACCGCCGAGGGGAGGCGACGACGGAGCCTGCTCCTTACACGCAAATCCGCTGCCCAATCGAATCCGCATCCAATAGGGTAAAATTCTGCCTTTCGGCAATTGGAGGGCGCGGCTCTGTCCGCGCCATAGGGGACAGGGGTGGAAAAGGCCCCTGGTTCCCGGAGGCGGGCACGGAGTCCCGCCCTCCAACGGCAGGGACAAGCCGATTGATCTGAGACCAAGGACCTCATTGTAATCCGAAGAT
>JACQHZ010000484.1 GCA_016198745.1 Verrucomicrobiota bacterium | reverse complement strand
GGGCGAGTTCGGCATCCGCGCCAACGCGGTTTGTCCGGGCGTGATCCAAACAACCGCCCACCAGAAGGAATTTGACGATCCGACCTTTGTGAAAAATTATCTGCGTCTCATTCCACTGAACCGCTTCGGCAAACCGGAGAATATTGCCAGCGCGATTTACTTTCTGGCTTCCGATGAATCGGCTTTTATGACGGGGCAATACATGGTGGTGGACGGCGGGCAGATGTGCGGCCAGAATTACTCCAGGATTTTTGACGAGACAAAATGGGTTCCCGCAAGCAGCGCCGCCAACAAGACCTGACCGGACATGATATCCTTTGTTGCCACGGATTTTGACGGGACCATCCACCATGCAGAAAAAAGAGCGGTGTTTGCCGCCGGCGATAACTTCAACGACCTGAGCATGCTGGACGGCGCGCATGCCGGGATGGTGGCGGCGCCTGCCAATGCCATCCCGGAAGTCAAGGCCACCGTCTTGTCCGCCGGCGGTTACGTGGCCCGCCGTCTGTGCGGCCACGGCATTCTGGAGGCGCTTCAACATTTTTCATGAACAACCACCCGCGTTGAAGGCAAGACGGTTGCCTGCGCATTTCCGGATTTCCCTCTTGAGAGTTGTATGGCAAAAACGGATAATCATGCGCATGAGACCCCATTTTCCGGACAACGCGAGTCTTGCAATCGCGGCGGTATTCCTGGGATTTGTCGGATGCGCGAGCGAAATGAAACGCGGGTCGGATAAGCTCCTGTACACCATCGCCGACACGCTGGATGTGAGACGGGAGGACCTCGGCAAAGACATCCAGTTGCAACTGGGACAGAACCTTCTTTTCAAAATTGCGGCCGATCCGGACGAACCTGGCCGGTGGGAGTTGGTGCATCATGATTCGCGCACGCTTTTGCTGCTCAGCGAAACGCCGCGCGTTGGCGAGAACACGTGGGGTTTGCTCCTGCGCGCGAACGCGATCGGCGCCGGCGCGGTGGTCTTGCGATTCATTCCAAACCGGGAAGGCGCGGACGTGCGCGCAGTGAAATTCGAGACCTTTGTTCGCCGTTGAACCGCCATGCAACCCGATCCTCCGTCTCCTCGGGCGCCCATGGAAATGCCCAGGGTCTATCTGCTGCCGAACTTGATGACGGCAGGCAATCTCTTTTGCGGATTCATGGCGATTCTCCAGATCATCGCCGGCTCGCTCGAACAGCAGGCCGGCGGCGAGCGTTGGATTCAACGGTACGAAATGAGCTTGGCCTATATTCTTTTCGCCTTCATTTTCGACATGCTCGATGGGCGGCTCGCGCGGCTCGGCGGACGCGAGAGCGCATTCGGACGCGAGTTCGATTCGCTCGCAGACGTGGTTTCCTTCGGGCTGGCGCCGGCCCTTCTTGTGCTCAAGATCATTCTGGCGGATTTTCCGGACAACTTTCGATGGGTGGGGGGACTTGTCGCGTTCAGCTACGTCCTTGCCGGCGCAATGCGGCTGGCGCGGTTCAATCTTGTTTCCGCTCAGCCGCAAACGGCAGGACACAAGGACTTCGTGGGATTCCCGATTCCGGCGGCGGCGGGCTTGGTGGCCTCGATCACGCTTTTCATGCTCACACTTTATGAAAATGACAAGGAACCGGGAAGATGGAGGTATTTCCTGCCGGTGCTCCTTTTGTTTCTTTCCTGCATGATGTACAGCCGGATCACCTATCCGAGCTTCAAGACCATCGACTGGAAGGCCAAACGTTCCATTCCGCAGGTGCTCGTCACGGCGTTTGTGATCATCATTCTCCTGATGACGTGGCGATATTCGCTGGCGCTCGTTTTTGTCGCCTACCTCATTTACGGCTGGATTCGCCCGTTCATTTCCAAACGCATCCGCGAAGGCATCGAGGAGGAGGAAGAAGATGAGGCGATCGAGCCATAGCCCCTTGCCAGTCCACTCTTCGGTGTGAAAGGCGCTTTATTGGACGCGAGACGGTTCCCAGGAGAGGTCATCCAGCGGAAAGACTGGCCGGCGCACATGGCGATAGGGAAAGCGGCGAAGGTCGCTCGAACCCAATCCCGGCGTATCAACGTAACAACTGTGGCGCGCGATCGGATCATAGGCCGCTTTGTGCGCCACGGCCGCTTTCACGCCGATCATCCAAAGTTTTTCGGGCGTCACCCCCTGGCTTCGCCATTGCCCAAGGTCCATCGGCGGGGTTTTTCGGCTGGTGACCACGATGGTGACGCCCGCGCACTCGACGGTGGCGGTTGGTCCCATGCAGACATTTCTTCCGGTGATGGAAGCAAGATGGCTGTGTGGGTTCTCCAAGGTGAATCGCCCATCCGTGACGCCGCGCAAGGTGATTTCCAAGGAGAGGGTTGCCCCATGAAAGGCGTCCGTTTTCCCTCCGAGTTTGACATGAAACACCTCACCCGTTCGCCGCTGATGACATTCCGCGGCAACATCGGGATCGTTGATGATCACGCCGCAATTCCGGACGCCGTGACGCAGAAAGGCGGACAAGACCCCGGTGCCGTCGCCCGGCGTGCCCCCGCCAATGTTGTCGGAAGGTTCCACGAGCAGGACGGGACCCTCCTTCAAACGCAGCGCCTGGGGCATGATCTCGTCAATGGGCAGTTCCAGCAGATTCCCGCATTCACGCAGCGCCCAGGCAACGCGCCCAAGATCGTTCAGCCACGCCGTCGCATCGCGCGGCGCGCCGATCGTGGCACAGGAAAAATCCACGCCGCAATCGGGCACGTCCGCATAAGCGAAACCCGGCATCACGTTGACGGCGAGCAGTTCGGGATGCGCCGCTTCGAGCTTTCGCGCCTCTGCATGAACTGCCTTCATCGGATCGACGCCGGACCCGGTGCCGCGCGGCGGCAGCAGCAGCGGCAGGTGCAGGTGAACCATGGACGGGAGTTGCCGGGCATCGAGCGTTTTCGCCAGAAACCGCGCGGCGCGGCACGCAGTTTCGCGCGCATCGGTGTGCGGGTTTTCGCGGTAAGCCACCAGCAGGTTCGAGTGCTGCGCCATCGCGTCGGAAAAATTCCCGTGCGGATCAAGCACGCCCGCAATCGGAATCGTTCGATTCCGGACTTTCAACGCCGTGTGAACCCGTCGCAACAACTCGCCTTCCACATCCGGATACGATTCGCAAACCATTGCCCCGTGCAGGATCAGAAAGACGGCGTCAAAGTCGGATTGCAGATCGGATTCCAGGCGTCTCCAAAATCGTTCCAACACCGCATCGCAAACCGTTCCCGACGGCATGGCCAACAGATAAATGGATGGAATAACCTGCCAGTTCAACTGATCGGCCACCTCGATGAACCCGCCGGCGGGGGAGGCGTCGCCCCGCCATCGGCGCAAGATGGCCTCGCCTTCATACGCGCCGCCCTGCTCGAAATCCGACATCTCCGTGCGCGACGCAAGAAACGTGTGCGTTTCGTGGAGCAACCCGGCCAGGAGCACGCGGCGCATGGGCTATTTTTCCTGGTCCACGGTGCGCTTGCCCGTGAAGAACTCCTCGAGTTCGCCGCCGATGCCGAGAAAGGTGTCCTCCATCTCTTGGGAGGCGCTTCTCTTCGCGACCGGCCGAAGGCGATTGGTCTTGATTTTGAGATCAACGATTTCTGTGACCTTGCCGGATGTGGCGGAAATGGTGATGGAACCGAGGCTGTCAAGTTTGTCATCGAACCATTCGAAAAACCAGAGGGGATTGGATTCGCCCGGATATGGCTTGTACAATTTCATGTTCAGCGAGTGAAGCGGGATATTGTTCTCGCTGGCGGCCTTTTCCATGAATGCGATGCATTTCTCAGAATCGTATTTGAGCGAGTCGGGCAGGATGATGCACTTGCTGCTGCCGCCGTCGAAAGGGTTTCCCGGCTCGACATTGCGGACCATTTCAGCGCCGATCATCTGCACCGCCCGGAGTCTGAGGAAAACCTGGTCGTCGTAAAAACGCAGCCACCAATAGCGGGGACGCAATTTCCCGTTCTCGCTTTCAATCGAAAGCAAATTCGCCCCGATGCGATCGCCGAGTTGTTGGCGCGCGATCTTGAGCGCCTCGAAGGCGGTGGGAGATTTCTCGACGGGCGCGGTTTTCCCGGCGCTTTTCTCGGAGCGTTTGGCGGCCTTGCCGCCCTGCCCCGCAAGCGTGCTGTTAAGGAAAAGTGTCAAGACGATGAATGCGCACAGCAAAGATTTCATAATGTTCCACTTAGCACGCCCGCGCGCCTCCTGCAACCTGAATCCGGAAACCCATCTTCTTGTCAAATGCAATGTGCCGAAAATTGTTTTTCCGGATTTGAAAATGTGCAAGGATGCACGCTCACCAATGGCCCATCGTTCAAAAAACAGCCTCATCGGGATGTGGTTGAGTCTGGTTCGGGCGGGCGCATCTCCGAATCGGTTGCGCGCCATGAGTTCATGCCGCGCTTGGCGCAACTGTTTTTCCTCCGCGTTTTTTTCGTGTCTGCTGTTGGGCGGATGTTCCAGAGTTCCCGCCCCCTCGCCCGATAAGGCGGGCAACAAGACGCGCCCGCCCGCGCCCGTCGCATCTTCCGGCATCGCCCCTTCCTCGAATGCGCGGGCCAACCTCGACAACGTCAGTGAAGATGAATGGGACATCCTCCTGGACGGAAAAAAGGCCGCCACGGTCAAGCCCATGGAGATCGCGCTCATCAAAACCAACGCCGGCAAGCACGAGTTCAAAATCATGCGCGGGCAGGAAACCATCGACACCGTCCAGGCCGTCCTCAACGACTTCAAGACCACGGTCATCAATCCCAAGGGGCTTGATGCCTACAAGCATCTCACCGCCAATTACATCGGTCTCGCGGATGCCATGCAGCAGATGAAATGGGGCGGCGGGGGCAGTGGCATCAGCGCCAAGGACGTTTCGGGCGAGCGCGTGATCGAGGTGGATTACGGCCTGCTTGAGTCTTTGCCCAAGAGCATCACGGTCAGCAAGGGTGGCTCCTGGGAGCGAACCAAACTCTATCGAAAACTGCCGGCATCGCTCACTCCCGAAGTGGCCGCCGCCGTTCTTGCGAGCAACGGCAATGCCTATGAGGCTGACAACTCCACGTTTCAAAAGGCCATCCAACTCCTTGCTGCGGGCGACCCCGCCCGATTCCAGGATGTCCTGTGCCGAAGCATCGAGGTCCCGCGTTTCGATGCCGAGCAGGTTGTCTCGCAGGCGTTCAAGGCCATCGAAAACCACCAACTCGCAATCCCCAACGAGCGGATTGTCGGTTGGACATCTTGCGATTTGAAACAGAGCAGCCAGTCCGCCGGGTTCAACCGGATCAAGGGCGCCGTCATCCAGCTTCTCAAACAGAGCGGCGAATCCGCCCTTGAAAATCAATTCCCCAAGCTTCCCGAAAAAAACCAGATCGCCGTCCTGAATTCCCTCATTCACGCAGGCCGGGAAACGAAACTGGAATCCGCATCGCTTCTCCACCGGAAATTCCTCATCCACTTCCTGAAAAACGCGCCCCAATCCTCAAGCATGCACCTCTCCAATTTGTTGCCGACCGAAGGCGTGATGATGGACGACGATCTCATTCGGGAACTGGACGCCTACATCTCCACGCTCCCGGCTGAAGCGCAAAAGGGCTGGAATAACAGCTTCCTACGGGCAATGTGCAACGCGGCGGAAAAAAATCCGGGTCCGCTTCTCAAGGAGAAACTGCTTCGGATCGTTCAAGACGAAAAATTTCCAGCCCACGACAGCAACGCGGCGCGCGGCGAGGCAATGGTCGCGTTGGTCAGGGCCGGCGAGGAGGAAAAGATCAAGGATGCCTTCCGGAAACTCCCCTCGGACGCGCGCATTCAGGTTCTCTATCGCTTCCGCACTCGCGACGGCGCGCCTGTCCCCGGAATCCTCTGCGAATCTCTGAAAGACGATGACAAAGACGTTAGAAGAACCGCCCTGGATTGCCTCCGACCCGCCGCGCTCACCAATCACGAAATCTATGAGCGTCTCAAGACGGCCATCCAGGACGAAAAAGACGAACACACACGCAAGGAAATGAATCGTCTGCTCTCGTTGGACGACAACCGTCGTTTCAAAACCGAGGGTTCATCTTCCACGGCTTCCACTCCTTCTTCAACCGTTACTGGTTCCGGTTCGATTGCCATCGAAGTTGGTTCCTCCAAATCATCATCCCCGGCTCCGGCATCCGCGAAGGGCGGACCGGCATCCCCATATGATTCTTCCGCCGTCAAGGGATTCACGATGGAATACATCGAAGAAAAAACTCCATCCTCCCAGGCTCAACCAACCCCCTCCTCCTCCGCAACATCGCTTGCTGCCGCAGCGACCAAGGGCGATGCCCCTGCCGTTGCCGCACTCCTCGCATCGGGCGCCAAACCAGACGAAAAAGATGCAGATGGATGGACGCCGCTCATGCACGCCGCCTCCGGCGGCCACGCAGCGGTCGTGAGCGCCATGCTTGTCGGAAAAGCAAATGTCAACGCCGCCGATCCTTCCGGATGGAGCGCCCTCATGCTGGCGATCCACGGCGGACATTCGGCCGTTGTTCAATCGCTCCTTGCGGGCGGCGCCGATGTGAATGCCACAACTCAGAAAAAAACCACCCCTCTAATCCTGGCTGCCGGCAAAGGTGATGCCGGCATCGTGAAACTCCTTCTTGAGAAAAACGCTCCCGTTCATGCCAAAGACAGCGACAGCAAGACGGCCCTCGCCTATGCCGTGTCGAAAGGACATGCAGCCGTCATCGAATTGTTGCAAAAAGCAGGCGCAACCGAGTGACGCGCCTAACCTGCATTTTTCACAAGGTGAAAAATGCAGGCTAGGGATTGGCGCCCGGAACGATCCGGATGCTTTCCACTCCGACCCGCGCTGTCGGCTTGCTTTTCTCGCCTCCGGGACTGATCGCCGTGGGCGTTTCACCGATCTTGCCCAGAACATCGTCACCCTTGATCAGACGCCCGAAAGCAGTGTATTGGTGATCAAGAAATTTCGCATCCGCCAGACAGATGAAGAACTGGCAGCCGGCGGAATCCGGATCGTTGCTGCGCGCCATCGAAATCACGCCGCGCACGTGGGATTTGTCGTTGAACTCGGCCTTGATCTTGTAACCCGGATCGCCCGTCCCCACCCTGGGATCGTCGGTCTTGCTGAGCGGATCGCCCCCCTGAATCATGAAACCCTTGACGATGCGATGAAACGCGGTGCCGTCGTAAAAACCGTCCTTCGCCAGTTTCTTGAAGTTCGCGACCGTTTGGGGCGCGACATCCAGCCAGAATGCAATGCGCATTTCGCCCTGGGTGGTTTTGATGATGGCGATTTCTTCGGAGGCAGTGGTCATGGGTTTTTTCTTTTCGGTCTTGAGAGTGTCGTCGGCCAATCCCGCCATGCAGGAGAGCAGGAGAAGCAGACAGGGCAATGAGGCAGCGTTCATGGCTGACACTCTGACATAAAACCCTTCGTGTGTCACCCAAATCCGGACGGAAGAACCGTTCTTCGAGTGAAACGGCATTAACGAACCATCGATAACGCTGTAGCGGCGGTCTATGACCGCCGTTCCTCGTTTTCAGTCGAGAACCACCCGGCGTCGGCTTATAAGCGCGTGTCGGCCCACTCATCGCGGCGATTCCACGAGACCGAGACGGCGGCCTGCCCAGTATGCGGCCAGCCATGGGGCGATGCCTTTTGCAGTGAGCGAATCAAGCCAATGACGATGGACGGGCTGAACCTGGTTGCCATCAGGGTCGATCATCCAAACCAGGTGCGGCAAATCCACTTGATTGAGAACGCGAGTCAAATGCCCGCGCGCTGGGCCGCGCATCCATGGCGCGGCTTCTGCGAGCAACACGGCCGAGGCGGCGATGTGGGCCGCAATATAGCCCGACTTCGCCGCGCTGATCCATAAGCGGCTGGTCAGGTTCTTCGCTTTTAACTCCGCAAAATCGTCGCTCTTGAAATAACCCGCTTCATCGAAACGAATGGGCGTCTCCGTTTCATCTGCCAGATTGATGCGCGCGCACGACCAGGCCAGGCCATCATTGTCGAGTCCGAGTTTCAGTTCCCGATGCCGGCCCGTGGAACTGCGTCGTGCGCAATCTTACGCTCCAGGGCGAACGCGGCAAATCCTGGCGCAAGGTCATCGGCATCTGTTACCGGGGCGGCATCGAGCGCGGCGTTTACGCGCACGGCGGCAAGAACAATCGCTTCGAGGGCATCACCATCT
>JACQHZ010000489.1 GCA_016198745.1 Verrucomicrobiota bacterium | reverse complement strand
GCTCGATCTTCATGCTTTTCCAACCGTTGAACCGTTGAACCGCTGAACCGTGAACCTGAGTAGTTACCATGGTGGGATGCTGATAAACACTGCGTTTGCGGCCGCTCCAGGTCCAGGCCAGATGATGAAATTCACCGGGTTTCCACACCAGGGGCCGCGTCCAAACGTACGAATGCTGCAAAGGTCCGTAACCGACCTGCGCGAAGGACTTGCCCCAGGTGATGAAGTTGAGGACGTACTTCGCATTGTTGCTTGGGAAAATCAAGTTGAAGGCGCTGCATGCGGACGCTGCATCCTTTTTTTCCGGTTCGGAATCAAACCCGCTGATCAACCATATCTCCGCCGTGCCCTCGTCCAGTTCGATGTTGCCACGCGCGGGATAGATCAGATTGCCGTATTTCCGGTCCGCGGCCGCGGCGTTCGGCAGCAGGCACAAAGCCACCAAAGCGCAAAGGCCCAGCGTGGCGAAGGCGCAACCAAATCCGGTGGCAAAGATATTGAACCACGGAGGCACGGAGGCACGGAGATTCCTCCCCCCTGCTCCAACCGAGGAGAGTTTTCGCCACGCGTTCGCCCCAGGCGGACGCGTGGCGAAAACCTCTTGTATGAGAGTTCGCCGATTTTTCTCCGTGCCTCCGTGCTCTCCGTGGTTGGAAAATCTTCCCAAAAATGCGCGACTTTCCGACATTGCATCGCAAAGGAACAAGAGCAAAAGGTTCGATGTTCGACGCGCGATGTTCGGCATTCGGCATTCGGCATTCGGCATTCGATATTTCCCTGAACCCTGAACTCTGAACTCTGCCTTCTTCATTTTGTCTTCCTCCTTTCTCTTACTGTCCATACCGTCCCACCTGAAAACCCGGCGGCAGGTTCTTTACTTCGTACATCTCCAACTTTTTGATGATCGCCTTGCCTTTCGCTTTCCGGAGCCAAATGTCAATCGCACACGGTCCTTCCCCGTAGAGCCGGAACTTCTGCGTGTGACCCGGCAATTCCTGGCTCGTCATCGTGCGCTTGTGGCCGACGTAGATATCGCCGAACGTGATGGAAAACTGGCTTTGCGCAGGCGACGGACCGAGGAAGACGCCATCGTCGCATTCGATGCAAGCTTCGACTTCGAGCAGGAACTTTTTGCCTTCCGCTCCAAACGTCTTGTAGAAGCGCAAGTTTGTCTGGCCGTCGCCCGTCAATGTCATCACGCTGCCCTTCACGCTCACATCGTTCTTGGTGAACTCCAGCGGATTTTTCTCGTCAATCCATTTGGCGGCGGTCCAGCCCGGGGGCGCGGGGCCATCCAGCGCCCAGTTCGACGGCTCGGATTCGGGGATCAAGTTGGCGCTTTCCTTCTGCGGCTCGAACACATCAAACGGTTTGCTCGCGATCTGGATCAGCCGGTAGCCCTCGGGCGTGAACGCCAGCGTTAACGTGCCTGCCCCCCGATCTGCAGGGGCGTCGCCCCCCGCCTGCCCTGCCCCGCTTGCCTGGCTGCGGGCAGGGGTGGGCAGGTCCACGGCGATCGGTTCGCCCAGGATCGGATCAAACGCATAGACCTTGCCGGAGAATCCGAGCGCCTTGAGATCGAGACGGACCTTTCCCTCGACGGGTTTGCGGCTCGTGTCGAGGATGCCGAGCAGGAGTTTCTCGCCGCGGCGGACGTGGAAACTCCCCACCAGCGCAGGGTCGCCCGTCTGGAGCAGTTTCTCGTTTTTCCAGTAACCCCAAAACTCCGTCCCCTTGTCGAACGGCCCGATCCATTCGCGCGCGCGCCAGATTTCGCGCGGCGAATTGGCGGCGCGGCTGTAGGAAACCTCATTGAACGCCACCGGGTAACCGCCGCGCGGGGTGAAGTTGTGCAACAGGGCGAGTCCGTAGAACACATCCACGCCCATCTCCTCCGCCTTGGGCAGATAGACAACCTGATAGCCATGTTGATCGCCCATGACATTGGCGCGATAAAAATCGAGCGGCAACTCCGACAGGTTCTTCATCTTCAGCTCCGCGCCCTCGCAAGACAACACGGCGTCCATGTTGGAAAGAATCGGATCGTAACGATTGCCTTGGTGAACATGTTGAACGCAAGTGCCCCCGGTCTTTACGCCTCCGTGGAAAAGCCGATACACCCGTTGCGCGGCCCGGCGCGCGGCAAAAAGGGCGCGGCTGGGTTGGACATTGCCGTTGTCATCCACCCAACCGCAGGTCGAGCCATAACCCGTGTGCGCCAAGCTGGTGCAGGTCTCGGCCGTAAAACCCGCATCGAGACGGAAGCCGTCGAGGTCAAGGTCTTTGATGCGATCCTGGAACTGCGCGGCATAAACATCCTGCACGGGGGTGTTCCAGCAGCAGACGTCGGCAAGATAGGCGTTGGCGACCGGTTCGGTGGTCATCTCGCCGCCGAAGATCGGATACACCTTGCACCTGCGAGAAAGAAACCAACCGCTGTAGGGCGTGAGCTTCATCCCCACTTGATGCGTTTTCCGCGAAAACTCCAGCTTCTCCTGGAGGTCTTTGGCATCCACGATTTCCGGCCACCCCTGCAATTCATCATGGACGAAGAACCAGGTTTCCACTGCATTCACGCCCGCCTTGCCCTCATATTCCTTGTCCAAAGTCGTGGCGAGTTTGATCAAATCCCTCCGCACGGTCTTGGGCGGAGTAAACATGTAGCCCATCGTGATCGTGCGCTCCTTCTTGAGAGGGAAAGGCGCATCGCCCTTGAACAAGTTGATCTTCAACGTGGCGCCCTGATCGCTATTGAGCACTTCGATGGCCTGGGAAGCATGTTTTTCAGTGATGCGCCACCCTTTCATGTTCTCGGCAAACCATCGGAACCCGCGCTCCTCGTTTCCCAGCCAGACCGAAGAAACAAACTCATGTTTCAGCCCCTCGGCCGGCACTTTTCCGGCGCTCAGAAAGTTTTTCATCCCAGCGGGCGTCGGCGAACGCAGGTAAAGCGCGGAATATTCCTTCGTCAGGGGCGCCTCCAGATAGAGTTCGTCAATCAACGCCGTTTGTCCTGTCTGGGGCGCGAGCGTCATGACGACCTTGGCCATGCCGTCGTATTCGAACGTGACGTCCGTTGATAACGTGAACGCGCCCGCGGCCGTCTTGCCCGTGGCATTCACCGCTTCATCCTTTTTGCCCTTGATCGTAATCTTGCTCTTACTCTTCTCCCACACGATCTCCGTTCCGCCCACCTTCCCTTTCAGCGTCATCGGGCCGCGCAGAATGGGCGTCTTTTTTTCGTCGTAGATGGATCGAACCTGGATTTGTTCCGGCCAGACCGAGTCTGCGAGCGCATAGTTACCCATCAAAAAAGAGAGCGTGGTCCGGTCGCCTTTCTGGAGCACCTCGATCGGTTTCCACGGTTCTGGAACCGCGGGCGTGCCGCCCACCGGGTGCGTGAACCAATCGGGAATCGGGGGTTTGGAAAATCCCGCGCTGACCAACGCCTTGCGCGCGCCGTCGGCGCCCAGCAGTTCGACGGTTGCAATATATCCGCCGGCCTCCAACTTTTCCGTCGAGAGCTGCTCGAAAAGCTCCAGTTTCTCCGCATAAGGCCGCTCGATTTCCACGATGGGTTTTTCGCCGAGCTTTTTGACAATGCCCAGCTTGACGCGCGCTTTTTCCTTCCAGTCCGGGGTGCGTCTCAAATCGACCTTGACCTGCAGAAGCTTGGGCGCCAGAAAAAAAGGCTTTAGGTCAAGTTTGATCGGGGGTGAAAGGACAAACGGAAGCATGCCTGCCGCGAGAGTTTTCTCACCATTTCGAACCTGATACTTCAGCAGGTATTCTCCGGTTTGGATCGTCGCCACCCGAAAACGAGCGCTTTGATTGGACGGCACGGCAACGGTTTGCGCGACCTTCGCCCCCTCTCCGCTCACGGGAACGTACCGGGCCAGCTGTTCCTTGATCAATGTGCTCAGGTCCGTGGTCGGCAGAATGATTTCCATCCCCGACTGCTTGAGCGCATTCCCAATGCCGGGGAGATACCCCTTTGAGGGGTCGCCCAATTCCGTTTTGCTTTTGAAAAGCTCAAGGGAAACAGTTGGATTGGCGGCCTGATCGCCGGGATTCATGATCTCCAAAGTTGCGCCACCGCCTTGCACATTCGAAAATGGACCGGCCTCGACAAACCGGACGACCAGCGGTTCGCCGGTAAAAAGCAGGTGATTCAGTTCATCCGCCTTCGCCCTGCTCTGCAGGGCTACTGCGGACAAGTTGGCGCTGCCACGCTGGGTGACGAATGAAAATGCGGAAACTTCCTTCACTGGCGTCTGCTGGCGGTTGATGAAATCAAACCCCCAGACATCCCCGGATTTGGGAGCGCTCCTTTGCAGCGTGGCGAACGGGATCGCCATTTCACCCTCCCAACCGTTGTCCGTCGTTCGGGCCTTGTACTGCCATTCGGGATTCCACGCCCAATTTACCACATCCTGAGTGTGGTCCTCCTTGGGACCTTGAAGCTTGTCCCAAAATCCACCGGCCGCGTTGCCGCCAAAAGAGAAGCAAGCGGCGTGGCCGTGGCCCGGGTCGAGGATCATTTCGAAACAATCATCTTCCCATTCGTTCTGGTCCCTTTCGGTGTGGAGCATGGCAGGAGTGATCGCGTTGGGAGGACGATCAAATTGAAAGGCGATGTAGAGGTGGTTGGTGTCACAGGCCAGGTACACGCGCGACGGAATGTCCGTCACTGCGCCATCCTCGGATCGAATCAATCTCGGCAGCAAAGTGGCCCCGGTCCACTCGCGTTTTTCGACCGTCCCATCAATCTTGGGCGCCTTGCCGGTCAACGGAACCGGGGCAATGGAAAACCGCGCGGTTTCCTTGACCTCGCCGGCCGGGCAGAGGGTCGCAACGAAAAACACAAATATAAAGATGACTGCGCCCCAAAGTAGGACAGGCATCTTGCCTGTCACCCCTCTGGGGTGGCCTGTCTTCCGACCTGACAGAGACAGGCAGGATGCCTGTCCTGCTTTAAACGCGATCCACGTGTTCTCTCCAAAACCGAAATTCTGACTTCTGAATTCTGACTTCTTCATTCTAAATTTCTGCCTTACTTCCCAATTCGCGCGCACGACCGGCGCTCGACCAGGTGCGGCTGGATCAGGGCTTGAGACGGACAAGGGAGACCGTCCAATAAATTCAGCAGCAGCGCGGCCGCCACTGCGCCCGTCGCGCGCTGATCCATGTGAATGGTCGTCAGGGGCGGCTCGGTCACGGCCGCATACTCCATGTTGCCGAAACCGGTGATCGAAAGATCTTCCGGCACGCGCAGCCCGCGCCCGCGCGCCGCCCGCAGCAGGCCCAGGGCATAACCGTCGGCTGAAGCGACGACCGCAGTCGGCGGTTCCGGCAGTTTCAACCATTGATCCAGAGCCTCTCGAAAAATTTTTTCCACCTCTTCGTTCGTCAGGATGGGAACGTCAATGATCTTCATCAACCGCTGATCGGGGACCATTCCCTTCCCAAGCAGGCTCGTCTGATAGGACTGAAACCGGCGCAAATGAAGCAATGATTGAAGCGGTCCCCCGGCAAACGCGATCCGGCGATGGCCCAGTTCAAACAAATAATCCATGATCAACTGCATCCCGGCCAGGTCATCCACCAGTACGGAGGGAATGTTCACGCCCGCGAAGGTGTTCCCCAAAACCACCGCCTTGCGGTCGCGACAAAACTCGATCAGGGTGGCCCGATTCGCCGGCGGCCGAACCAAAAGACCGTCCACGTCAGAATCACGGAGGCTTCTGGGCAACAGCACCCGCCTGCCAAGCGTCGGGCAGGTCGTGGGCGGGGCGTCCAATGGATAATGATTCAGCACCAGCTCGATTTCGCGCGGCGCCAGCACCTGCTGGATGCCCTGACAAAGTTCTTCGGTAATCGCCTCGACGTTTCGCGCGGGGCCGGTGGGCGTGGTCAACAGCGGCGCCAAAAAACCAATCCGCCGCACGCCCCGTTTTCGACTTCCACCCGTCACCATGCCGTAACTCGAGGCGCGGCGCGGCGCGGGTCGGCGGCGGCGAACAAAAGAAAAGTTGCGCTCGTGAACCACCTGCAACACCTGCCGTCGCGTCGGCTCCGCCACCAGGGCAGGATGGTTCATCACGCGCGAGACCGTGGCAATGGACACCCTGGCGCGCCGGGCAATGGTTTGAATAGTATCGCTCTTGGAAGCGGAGATCATTGATGTTTTCGGCATGGTTCAACGGTTCCGGGTTCACGGTTCAAGGGTTGGAAGTTTACCACGTTTCACGTGGAGAAACCGCTTGATCCCCGCTTCCCGCCTGCCAATGGCACACGGCCACGTGCCGTCGGCGGGCAGGTCGTGGGGACAGGTTCTTCATGCCTTTCCAACCGCCGAATCCAACCGCTGAACCGTGAACCCTTGAACCCTGAACTTATGAAGTTGTTATTTTCATAAAATTAGATGAAAACAACAATTCATGCAACCAAAAAAATCATCAAAAATCAGCTTGACGAACCCCGCATGAACCGAGTATGTTTTGCCCATATTTAGATTGCTTATTTTCTGAAAATAGGTGAAAAGAGAGCCTCTTGCAAAATTCCGCCGCGAAATGTAGCTGCGCTTCTGCGAAGCGCAGGCTCCCGACCTGCCCCCCGCTTGATAGGGGGGTAGACGGCGCTTCACAGAAGCGCCGCTACAAGGTTTTGCAAGCAGCTCAAGATAAAGGCATGTTCTCGATCGGGAAAGCTGTGGTACAGGCACCTGTGGTTCGGAGGAGACACAGCCGGGGGCGGAGGGGGCAGGGAAGAAGGGAGCCGGGGCGGCTGTGCCACATTCGGCATTCGGCATTCGGCATTCAGCATTCACGCTGATCGAATTGCTTGTGGTCATCGCCATCATCAGCATCCTGGCGGCGTTGCTGATGCCGGCGCTGAAATCCGCGCGCGACACTGCCAAAAGCATCAAATGCGTTCATAATCTGAAACAAATCGGGACCGCCCTGATGATTTGCGCCGGCGAGCATAATGACCTTGTCCCACAGGCTTTTCCGTGGACGAACGTGCCGAGCTATACCAGCTATCCCGGCAATTATGCTCCCGAGGACGGTCCCGCCCCTGGCGCTTGGGATTGTCCGTGGTTGGGATTTCTCTACCACCGGAATTATCTCAAAAACTACGAGGTCATGAAATGCCCCAGCGACCCGGTGATTGCCCGTGGCAAGTATCATAACGCAAGCTCATATCATTTCTTTGTCGGCAGTAATCCGCCGATTCAGGCAAGTTATGCATCCCGCCGTGGCGGGACAGGTTGCGGCCTGGAATATCACGTGTCAGTACTTGCAGTTTGCGCGTCAGAGCATCTTCACATGTCAACGGCTTCCAACGCGGATGATGGAGTCGCAACGCTTCTCCGAGCGCCCAGG
>JACQHZ010000479.1 GCA_016198745.1 Verrucomicrobiota bacterium | reverse complement strand
CACTCAAGGAACGTCGCCCCGACGGAGCAAGCTTTGCGCTGCCGGATCTGTCCTGCGGCGAATATTTCCTCGACATCTGGGTCCAATCACCCGGCGGGAAATCCACGCAAACCTGGAGCAGCACGTTCTTTACCGTGACCGACGAGTTTGTTTTGGGCGAGCTTTCCCTGAAAAACACTCTCATCAACACCGGTGACAAGTTGGAAGGCGCGTTGGCCCTGCCGCGAGCGCTCAAGGAGGACGAACACCTGTTCCTCGATCTTACCGATAATTTCGGGCGACGCATCCTGACGCAGGAAGTTGCGGCCCCGGCCACCAGCACGGCGTTCGCCATGACGATGCCACCGCCGCTGACCACACTCCATCGGATCGAGGCCCGGCTGATGCGGGGGAAGCAGACCGTGACCCGTAGAGCTTTGCAATTCCCAGTGCGCTGCCGCCGCGGGTGGGATGATTTCAGTGAAGTGATCTGGGGTGGCGGAGGCGCAAACAATTACGTTCCACAGATCTCGCTGCGAAAGCTCACCGCTTGTGACGAGGGAGATGCCTTTGACATCGGCTGGACGGGCGCGACCACCGCGCGCAATGTCGCTTTGGCCAATGGGTGGTTTGTACCCTACCAGAATCGCTACGGCTGTTTCGGCGGTTCCGCCAACCACATCATTCCGGTCCTGGACAATGCCGGCGGCTGCATGAGCCAACCCGCCACACTCCAGCACCTGCAAAAGTGGGGCGAGTTGAATAGCTCCATCTTTGGCCCCTATGGACCGTTTGCGTGGACACATGGAGACGAAACGCATTACTCGGGTGATCCGGATGTCTGCTGGTGCGAGTCCTGCCTGGAGGTCTTCCGCAACTACCTGCGGAGCGTCTATCCCGACCTCGCGGCCCTCAACGCCGAATGGAAAACCGCCTTTGCCAACTGGAAAGAGATCAAGCCGTTTACTCTCAAGGAGGCCCGTGAGAAAAAGGTGTATGCGCCGTGGGTGGAGCATGGCCTGGCAAACGACCGGATTTTTGCGAGCTTTTTCCGCAAGAGCAGCGAGGCGCTGGCCGCGCACGACCCCGGCAATCGGGCGGGTTTCGACGGCTGCGGCGGGATACCCATGCCAAACAGCGGCATCGACTGGTGGCGCCTCAGCCGGAACGCGGGCATTCTGCAGGACTATTTCAACAACGAAGAATCCACGGAACTCATCCGGTCCTTCGGCCGCCCGGACCAGCTTCGGGGCCAGTGGTACGGCACGTACGGGTTGACCTGGCAAGTTGGCCCCAACACCGTGCCCTACTGCCACTTCTTCCCCTGGAACGCGATCTTTCACGGGATGAACAGCACCTGGTTCTGGACCATGGGCAGCCCCGGCCCGTTGAGCGGTTACGCGCCTGATCTCACCAACCTGCCCTTCTTTGCATCCCGCACCGAGGCCCTCAAAACAATCAAGACCGGCGTGGGGAAATTACTGCTCAACTCCAAGCGCGTGAATGACGGCATTGCCGTTCATTTTTCCGAAGCATCGCGCATTGCGGATGCGCTTTATGCCGCCGACGGTGGGGACCGGTGCGAGGCCTATTCCCACGCGCTGGCGGATGTCAACCGCGCGCTGGAGTATGCCGGCCTGCAGTATCAGTACCTATCCTATGAACAGGTGGCCCAGGGCGAATTGGCCAAGCAAGGATACAAGGTCTTCATCATGCCCCACAGCCGCTCGGTTTCGGATGCCGAATGCAAGGCCATCCGTGAGTTCGCGCAGAATGGCGGCATGGTGATTGCCGATCTCCTGCCCGCCATCCTCAATGGACATGGCACGCCGCAGGCCAAGAGCCTGCTGGCCGACCTGTTTCCGAGTTTACCCGCCGAAGCCTCGGCGAAGGCGGGCGACAAGCTCCCCATTGTCAATTCCATCGGCAAGGGCAAAACGGCGCTCATCGGCAATCGGTTGAACGACTGCGGTTCGGCCGCTATCACCAATGTGAAAGGTTGGAAGGCCCTTGGCGATCAATCGGAAACCCTGGCCGCGCTTCTGGCGCAAGCGGGGGGAATCCAGCCGGCGGTGCGGGTTGTGCATCGCAGCGAGGGCAAAATACCACCCACGGAAATCACCCGCTTTCAGGCGGGGTCCATCCAATTTGTCGGGCTGCTCCGAAACTACTGGCTTTATGACAACAACGCGCATCCGGTGACCATCACCTTCCCCGCGGAAAGCCACCTGTACGATGTCCTCAACGGGAAATACCTCGGATCGAAGAAGGAAATCACCGGCGAGATTTCCTATCGCGCGCAGCTTTACGCGCTGTCACCGTACCGGGTGCGCGCCCTGCAAATCCGCGGTCCGGACAAGTGCGTGGCCGGCGCCGGCGCATCCTTCACCATCGAGGTGCGTCCGGATGGAAAAGCCGCTGCCTCGAAACACGTGTTTCGCGTGGAGGTCGTTGATCCAGACGGTCAGCACATCCGTCACTATGCGGCGAACGTGCTCGCCGAAAACGGCGCGGCGGAAGTCGTGATCCCTTGGGCGCTTAACGACCGTCCGGGGAGCTACGCCATTGTGGCGTGGGATGTGATGAGCGGAGTGAAAGCCGAATTGCGCGTCAAGCTGACGGAGGCGAAATGAAGCGGGATCTGAAATGTAGGGGAGGGCTTTACGCCCTCCCGACCTGCGGAACGGGCCTTCGTCACGCCGAAGTGGCTTCTACCACGCAGGCGGGATGGGATAAACCCATCCCCTACACGGTTTTGAAATTCCTGAACATTGGAGGGCGACGCTTCGTCGTCGCCATCTTCACCACCAAGGCGACGACAAAGCGTCGCCCTCCATCGTCTATGACCAGGGAGAAACTCCTGGTTACAATCTGGGTCGTCATGTGGGTTTGTGCGACGTGGTTGTCTGCTGCCGAGGAACCCTGGCTTGTTTACGCGGCGACCAAGACGGATAAGGCACCGGTCGTCGATGGTCGTCTCGACGAACCGTGCTGGCAAGGCATCGAACAGACCCGTCCGTTGACGTGCATCGGCGGCGCGGCGGCACCCATCGTCACGAAAGGCATGGCCTGCTGGGACGCAAAGAACCTTTACGTCGGCCTCGTTTGCGCCGAACCCATGTGGGCGGCCATCCAGCAGAAAAAGGCCGACGGTCTGCTCAAGCCTTTTGACGAGTCGGTGGAGATTTTCATCGATGCGGACCACGATCATTTCACCTACATCCAGTTCCGCGTGGATTTTCTTGGAAACCGCGATGCCCACGTGGGACCGGACCCGGACTCAACCATGGACAAACGCTGGACCGGTGCCGCAGCCCAGGACCAGGACCAATGGACCGTCGAGGCGGCCATCCCGTGGAACTTGGTCACGAAGCGTCTGCCCGATGAGAAAACGATCTGGGGTTTGAACCTGAACCGCTCCCGCACGATCAGCGCGGAAGGAGGTTGGACGTGTTGGTCCGACACCAAGGGTCCCTTCCATTCGCCCAGCAAATTCGGGCATCTGGTCTTCTTTCCGTATCCCATCTTTCTACAGAATTACTTTGCCGCATCTTTTCGCGCGACCAAGGAGGAGATCGATCGGTCTCGCCGTCGGCTGAAAGTCGCGAACGCAGCGGACGCCGACCGGATGAAGCTGCTCCAGGCGGAGAGCGACCAATTTCTAAAATCCCTTCAATCCATCCCGATCGCCGGCGGAGCGGAGGCGGCTGCCGATTACACCAAGGGAGGGGATCAGGAACGCAAGTGGGAGTCGTTCCAGAGCGAAGTAAATCTCCGTCTGATCCGCAACCTGTCCGCTACATCAAAGACCACGCCATGAAGAAACCATCTCCTCCCCTTAAAGTGGGGTGTATCGGCGCAGGATCATCCGGTTGCGGGCATATTCTGCTCCTTGAACGTTTTGAACCCGGTTGCGTGGTCGCCTTCTGCGACCGGGACCGCCATCTGTTCGACGAGATCATCGGCAGCGCTGTGCGCGGCCGGCAATCGCGGGCCGCCGGCGACTTCGCCACGGATGTCACGGCTCTCCGCAAGGGCCTCCTGGACATTCCGTTCTACACCGATCCAGACGAAATGCTTGACCGGGAAGACGTCAACACAGTCGTGATTTCCACCTGGTGCAGTTCGCATTGCGAAATGGTGGCGCGATGCGTGAAACGCGGAGTGAACATCCTGCTCGAAAAGCCCATTGCCATCACAGAAGCGGATGTCGAACACTGCTGGCAGCTCTTGCGAAACTACCCGAAAGTGGCAACGGTCAATTTCACCATGCGCGGCGCCCCGGTGACGCTGGCGGCGCAACGGCATGTGCGGAACGGGACCATCGGGAAAATCGTTTCCGTTCAGTATGTCAACAATGTTCATTACGGGGATGGATATTTTCGCAAATGGATGCGGACCCGGAAAAACATCGGGAGTCTTCTGCTGCAGAAAGCGACGCACGATTTCGACATTATCAACACCATCGTGGGCCTTCGCCCGGTCAGCATGGCGGCCTTTGGTTCCCGTCTGGTTTACGGCGGTGATCAACCGAATGATTTGACGTGCGATGCTTGCGGCAAGAAATGGACGTGCCCCATGAGCATCCACAAACTTCACCTCGATGCCGCCAAGCCGCTTCCGCCCCCTCACGTCCGCAAGTGTGTCTATGCCCGGGAGATTGACATCGAAGACAACCACGTGGTGATCATCCAGTACGAGAGAGGCGTGACGGCATCCTATTCCCAAACGTTCAATGCGCCCCCGCAGGGAGGGCAGCGGGGTGGGTGCTTTGTGGGGACGGAGGGAATCATGAACTTGATGTACTACGGTGAATTCGAGGAAACCCCGGCCGGACAAATGTTGAGGGGAAACAGTCAGATTGACATCACACGGTATCATCAGAAACCGTCCTCGCGGATTCACGAGGTTTATGATTGGGCGGGGCGCAACCATTTCGATGGCACCGAGTACGTGATGTTGGCCAAGCTGGAGTTTCTGCGGGGAACGCCCAACGAGGCGGCGGGGACCATCCGGGAGGGATACATCAGCGCCAAGATGTGCCTCGCCGCTCAAAAATCAATGGAGACCGGAACTGTGATGAAACTGGAGCTTGATCTGTGAGCATCTCCTCCCCTTGCGTCCTACAACTACCGCTACCCCGGATTTTTCACACTGTCTCGTAATCGTGCTTCAGGCTGTAGCCGCGATCGCTGATCGCGGCCGTGCCCACCCCACCGCGATCAGCGATCGCGGCTACAATCTTGTG
>JACQHZ010000508.1 GCA_016198745.1 Verrucomicrobiota bacterium | reverse complement strand
GCGAGGTCCACCACCTCCGGTTCGCAGGCAGCATGCTCGATCACCGTGACGCCTTTCGCCAGAACGGCAGCCATCATCACATTATCGGTGCCCAACACCGTCGAACCGCATCGTCCGCCCAGCGAGACGGTGACGCCGCGCAATTCCTTTCCGTGAGAGACGACATACCCTTCTTCCACCGTGATATCTGCGCCCATGGCGTTCAGCCCCTTGATGTGCAAATCAATGGGGCGGGGACCGATGACGCATCCGCCGGGAACGGAGACCTTGCAGTTTTTCAGCCGTGCGATCAGCGGGCCGAGCAGACAAACCGATGCGCGCATTTTTCGGACCAAATCATACGGGGCGACGCCCTGAATTTCACGAGCCTGAACGCGCACCGTGTTTCGATCGGGTTGGGACACTTCCGTCCCGAGAAATTTGAGGATTTCCAGCATGAACCGCACGTCGCTCAATTCCGGCACGCGCCGGATCACGCAAGGCTCGGAGGTCATGAGCGTTGCCGCAAGGATGGGAAGGGCGGAATTTTTTGAGCCGCTGATCTTCACTTCGCCGTGGAGCGGCGCGCCGCCCTGGATGAGAATTCGGTCCATGCTCAAACCTCATGGATTATCGCCGCAAATTCAAGCACGAGATGCAATTCTCATCGTCGCGAAGACCGGGCATCCGCTTGGTTTTCGGCTTCGACAGACGGCAGAGACGCGCGGATGGCGACGGAAAACGGATATCCCTCGTTGCGGAAAAGCCAGATGATGCGCAATGGGGTTGCTTGCGCGAGGTGAAACCTCTTGAGTGGGCGAAAACAGCTTTCATGAAAGTGATCATTGACGATCGTGAAGTCCAGGCGGGTGTGCTGGAACATTTGCGCGCCATGACGGACGTGGCGGCGGAAGTCCGCCGGTTGCACTTGGGCGACTATCTGGTGGATGATCGGGTTCTGTTCGAACGCAAGACCGTGTCGGATTTTGCCATATCGCTGGTGGACGGCCGGTTGTTCCAACAAGGCTGTCGCCTGGCGAATGGGTCTTTTCGTCCGGTGCTCATTTTGGAAGGCGCGGCTTCCGACTTCACGGCAAACGGGGTGCGGCGCGAGGCGGTGCAAGGCGCGCTCATCACGTTGACGATTCTGTTGGGCATCCCCTTGTTGCGGGCGGTTAACCCGGCGGAAACCGCCCGGTTGATCCGTTACACCGGGGATCAATTGGACCGGCAGGCGGATGGCGTCGTGGCGCGTCCGGGGTATCGTCCGAAAGGCAAACGCAAGCGCCAGTTGTACATCCTCCAAGGGCTGCCCGGCGTGGGACCCAAACGAGCGCAGGTCCTTCTTGACGCCTTCGGAAGCGTGCAGGCGGCCATGACGGCGGATGCCGACGCGCTGGCGCGGGCGGGTTTTGGACCCAAGGTTGCAGACACCATTCGTCAGGCGGTGAGCGAAAGCTGCGCGTTGTACGGAGGCGAATCTTCTTCGGCCTGGCTGGAGTATTGATGAAACCTAGTGTAGTGTTCCACAATCAACCTTACGTTTCGTTTCCCATATATTGTAGGGGATGGATTTATCCCATCCCGAACCACCCCACGGGCGGGGGTAAACCCCGCCCCTACACTGTAAAGTTATTTACGAGACACTACACTAGCGGCTGCCCCGAATGCGTTCGGGGCAGGTGGCGATTATGTCCGGATCGAGGATTCTTGTGTTCTATTTCCGGGCTTGGGGCCAATAGATTCGCTTGGCGCTTTTTCTGTGACATGGTATTTTGCCATGAGAATTCCGCAGGAGTTTCCATGCGTTCACTCATTCCTCTTTCTGCAAGAGTTTTGCTGTTCAGCATTTGTCTGGAATTGCTGGTTTGCGCTCATGCAAGGGGGGAGTCTGTCAATCCCGGCTCCATTGCATCCACCGGAAAACCGGTCGCCGCTGCGACGGAATTGAAATCAGGAGACATTTTGCAGGTCGAATGGGGCGGCAGATGGTGGGCGGGCAGCGTGGTGTCGCTGGAATCCAATGGCTGCGTGAAGATTCATTACATCGGCTGGGCTGCATCCTGGGATGAAATCGTGCCGCGAAGCCGGTTGCAAATCGATCCGGAAGCGGCGGAAAAAACCCGTACAACCATGTCCGCCGCAAAGCGTTCCTGGGGGCCGGAACAAGCAACCGGCGCGCCCGACACGCCAGTCGCCGGCGATTGCCCGACGGCCTGGGCTTCGCTCAGGCCGGACAACGGCGTCGAATGGTTGAAGGTCGGTTTTGAGAAATCGGTTTCCGTCGCTGAAGTGCGCATCCGGGAGAGCTTCAATCCGGGCGCGGTGAGCAAGGTGGTCGCGGTTCTCAAGGACGATGAAGAACACCGGTTGTGGGAAGGCCAGGATCCGACGTCGGAAGCGCCCGCTGATTTTGTGGCGCCGGTGACGGAAGATGTTGTGACCCGGGTCGTGAAGATTTATCTCGATACAAAACGAAAATCAGGCTGGAACGAAATTGACGCCGTCGAGTTGGTGGCCAAGGACGGCTCTCGCCAGTGGGCATCCATCGCCGCCGCAAGCTCGACCTACGCGGAGCAGGGAACATCCTGCGCGGCATATCAGCCGAGGTCCATCCCGTCAGATCCTTTCGGCGAACTGCTCCAAAAACGCGTCCGTCTTCATCTCGAAGGCGGGGAAACGCTGGAGGGAATGCTCACTGCAAATCGCGGAAACTTCATTGAGATCAAACGATCCAATGAACAGGCCGCCTTGATCGTGAACAAGCAGAAGATTGTCTATCTGGAAACGATCGAGAAACGCGAGGCCAGCGTCATGGGATGGCTGGAACGTCTCGTCTCGTCGATTTTGCAGAAAATTGGGATGGGACCGGCCTTGCGGTGACGGAAGACGGCAGAAGGTCCAGTTCGCGCAACAGTATCAGGTCCTCGTCGGGGCCGGGGTTTTTCGCGGTAAGAAGTTTGTCGCCGTAAAAGATCGAGTTGGCGCCCGCGAAAAAACAAAGCGCCTGCGCTTCGCGCGTGAGCCGGGTTCGTCCCGCCGAAAGCCGCACGCGCGCGCGCGGGAGGACGATACGGGTGACGGCGATCAACCGGACCAGCTCAAAGACGTTCACCGGCGGCTGCTTCTCCAGCGGGGTGTCCGGCATCGGCACAAGGCAGTTGATGGGAACGCTTTCGGGGGGCGGATCGAATTTCGTCAATGCCTCCAGCATTCGCAGGCGATCTTCTTCGCTTTCGCCCATGCCGATGATTCCTCCGCAGCAAACCGACATGCCGGCCTTTTGCACTTGACGGATGGTTTCCAACCGATCCTTGAACGTGTGGGTGGTGATGATGTTCGGGTAAAATTCCGGGCTGGTGTCAATGTTGTGATTATAGACCGTGACACCCGCCTTTCTCAACGCGCGCGCCGCAGTCCCGGTGAGTTGTCCAAGAGTGACGCACACCTCCAAACCCAGCACGCTGACCCGTCGGACAATTTCGAGGACCGATGCGAAACGAGGATCGTCCTCGCGCACGCCCTTCCAAGCCGCCCCCATGCAGAAACGCGAGGCGCCGCCTGTCTTTGCCTTTCGAGCCGCTTTCATGACCGCCTCGACGGAAATGAGTTTTTCCCTTTGAACGCCGGTGGAATGACGGACGCTCTGCGCGCAGTAAGCGCAATCCTCGCTGCACCCGCCGGTCTTGATGCTGAGCAGCGTGCAAAGTTGAACGCCACCATTCTTCCAGTGTTCACGGCAGACCGCGCGCGCCCGCTGGATGAGATCGAAGAAGGGTTGGCGATAGATTTTTCGGAGGCGGTTGAGCGACGCGGAATTCATGGAACCAGTTTCGTTTCCCTTCCACCTTGGCGCGATGCCCATCCCATCCGCAATTCAAAAAGCAGGTTGGGCGGCGCGCATTTCCAATGAACCAAAAAACGTGTGGCATGCCAGTTCCCGTTGTGCATCCGGGAGCAATACAGCCGGGGCGGCTGTGCCACACGCATGCCCATGACTTCCACAAAACAAATCCGTACTCGGCCGGACGGTTTGCGGGGTCTCAGGTCTCCTTCATCCGCGCGAGAATCCATGCCGCAACCTCATCGTGGGCCGTGGGATGAATTGCGTGGCCTTCTGTCACCATGACATGCAATTCCACGTCAGCCCGTTTTTTTTGCGCAACCGAAGCAGCCACCACCTTGCGCGTGAACGCGACGCAACGATCAGTGCTTACACGCAGGTCATTGTTTCCGATGCAGACCCAGATCGAACGTCCCGCCAGCCTTTCCACGCAATGATCGAGCGCGACCGACCGGGCGCCGGGATGGTTTTCCATTCCAGCGAATTCGGTCAGGTCACGCAGGTCCGCCACGGGAGCAAACGCAGCGACGCACTTCACGCGAGGCTCGGTTGCCATCCAGTGCAAAGCAAGGAATCCCCCGCGCGAGGTGCCAATGGCAATCACCCGATGCGCATCGGTATAACCCTCCTTCACCAGATGGTCCAGGAGGGTCGAGGTTTTCGTCGTGAACTCTGCGATGAAAGGGGCGCCCGTTTCAATCCGCCGCCGCCAGCCGGGGATGCTCGTCGGTTCATCCGGAATGACGTTTTCGCCGTGGCACGGCACATCGAGCGTCACCGAAAGATAGCCCCGCTTTCGCAAGAGTCGGCCAACTTTGTTGAAATCAAGGTTGTTGAGCGTTTCCTCGATTCTGGACGCAAAGACAAAAAGGGTGGGGGCGGGAGACGCCCGTTTGCGCCCCAACATGCCGAAACGAATGCCCGATGGTCCGTGGTAAATTTTCATGGGAACAATTTTCAAGATGAACCGAAACCAATCAAGGCGGAACTGCGGCATGCAATACTCGCGCGACCGCAGTGGTGCGCCCGGCCCGGCTCGAACGGGCAACCTTCAGCTCCGGAGGCTGACGCTCTATCCAGTTGAGCTACGGGCGCATCGAAAACCGAAAACCGTGATTTGCCTGTAAGAGTAACATGTGCGCGCCACAAGAAAAGCCGGAATATTGAGTTGCGTCGGGATTTTCACCCAAATCCGGGCGCACCGCGGGCGCCACGACGAATGAGGTTTTCGACACATTGCCGAACCCCGCAACATGGAAGGTGCGGTTTAACCCTGGATTTGGGTTTTACGCCAACCTTGCCTGTCTCTGAAGGATCAGTGTAAGGTGGAAATGTGAAGTTGAACCTTTTGGAGCGTATGGAGGCGGGGATTGTGATTGGAGACGGGGCGATGGGCACGCTGCTTTACGAACGCGGCCTGTCTCTGGATCGCTGTTGCGAAGAGCTTGTTCTCACTCAGAACGACACGGTGCGGCGCGTCCATGAGGACTACGTGGCGGCAGGCGCGCAGGTGATCGAGACCAATTCTTTTGCGGCGAACCGCGTGAAGCTCGCCCGTCATGGCCTCGAACATCGCGTCGTCGAAATCAATCGTCAGGCCGCCCAGATCGCCTCGGAAACGGCCAAGGGCAGGGATGTCCTGGTCGCCGGGTCCGTCGGACCGATGGGAATCCTGATGGAAGAGGCGCGCGAAAGGAATGTCCATGTGCCGGCGATTTTTTGGGAGCAGATCGGGGCGTTGCTCGAGGGGGGGGCGGATTTTATTCTACTGGAAACATTCAGTGATCTCGACGAACTGAAGCTCGCGATCTCCGCGGCAAAAACGTTGGGAAACACGCCCTTGGTCTGCTCGATGTCGTTCACCGAGGACGGCGTCACCCACCGCGGCGCGCCGATGGCTGACGCCTTTGCCGCGCTGAGGGCGGCGGGGGCGACGGTGGTCGGCGCCAATTGTTGCGTCGGGCCGCGCGCGCTCGGCGCGCTTTTCAAGACGAAAGCCCCGCCGCTCGGAGGCGGTTTCTATTCCGCCTACCCCAACGCAGGGCGGCCGGAATTTCTCGATGGGCGTTATTTTTATCCGACCACCGCGGGTTATTTCGCCAGCCGATGCGTGGAATTGGTCCGCTGCGGCGTGAGGCTTGTCGGCGGCTGCTGCGGCACGCGGCCCGAACACATCGCCGCCTTGCGGGAAACGCTGCGAGTCGCGATTCCTCAATCGCCGTCTGCGGTTTCCGTGGCGCGCGAGCCGCCCCCCACAGCGCCGTCCGAGGCCGCGACGGAACGCCGCCTCTTGGGGGCGGCGCCTTCCCGGCCAACGCTTCTCGACATCATTCAAACGCGCACGTTGATCATTACGGAATTTGATTCTCCAAAAACGCTTTTGCTCGACAAGATGATGGAAGCGGCGCGGGCACTGAAGGAGGCGGGAACCGATTTTCTGACCGTGGCGGACAATTCGCTCGCGGTTCTCCGGATGAATTGCGTGACGGCCGCCCATCTGGTGGAAGAAAGGACCGGTTTGCGATCGATCGTTCATTTCGCATGCCGTGATCGCAACCTCATCGGGACCCAGTCGGAACTGATGGGGATGGACGCGCTTGGGTTGAACCACGTGCTTGCGCTGACCGGCGACCCTTCCAAGGTGGGCGACACACCCGGTGCCACCAGCGTCTATGATTTGAATTCCATCTCGCTCCTGGAGGGAATCCGCGCGATGAACGCCGGAAAAACATTTGGCGGTCGGGACCTCAAGCGCGTCACGCGCTTCGTTGCCGGCTGCACGTTCAATCCGAATGTCAAGAATCTCGATGTCCAGGTGAAACGGCTCGAACGCAAAATTGCTGCAGGCGCGCAATTTGTGATGACGCAGCCTGTTTTCGACGTCGCCCTGGTGCGGGCCACTTGCGAGGCGGTCGCGCGTTTCAATATTCCGGTGCTGGTGGGTGTGATGCCGTTGCTCAATGCACGCAACACGGAGTTTCTTCATAACGAAGTGCCGGGCATTTCCATTCCCGACGTTGTTCGCGAGCGGATGCGTGGAAAGGAGGGCGACGACGGCGCTCGCGAAGGCGTGGCGGTTGCGCGCGCGATTGCGGCAGAAGTGCTCTCCCGGTTCAAGGGCATCTATCTCATCACCCCGCTCGTCCGTTACGACACCACCGTCGCATTGAGTTCCGTGATCCGCGCCGGTTCATTGTAATAATGGGTTGAATTTCCACCGGGCAAGACGCTTTAATGCACCTGTCACGCGCCGTTAGCTCAATTGGCAGAGCAAGTGACTCTTAATCCCGGCCGAGGATATTTCCAGTGTTTTCCCATGATTTCCTGGCTTGCCCTCAGAGGGAAAATCCCCTTTTCGGCATTTCTTGACGTTTCCTCAAATTGCCCATTTTTTGCCGCCGGGATGCAACTGCGGGATGCAACTCCAGGCATCACCGGCTCCCGCGATTACCCTTCTCCCAACTTCTCGTCAGCCCGGCAAACCGGGCCACAAGGCCACCGGGGCGCAACGGATGGCCTCCCCCATGCGGCGAGACCAGTCCAAACGGAATCCACGCGCGGAATTTATCGTCTCGCCACCCCAACGCGTCCCCGGCAACCCTCGGTGACCTCGATAATGGCTGCTCCCCGTTGTCCCGGTATACGGGCGCAAAAAAACCGAAGTTCGGGATTGACATGAGGGATGAGCGGGCGTACCTTGCACGCAGAGGCTGGGAACTGCGTAGCGGGTCCTGGCCTTATTCTTTTGGCAGGATCACCAACCCTGCTCCCTCGTAGCTGCCTTGGCGGTTTGTCTGGAACTTGCCCTCGATGATGCGGAAGTCCTCCTTGATCTGTTTCCGCATGGCGTAGCGACCGATGGGCGTTGCCACAAGGTCGGCGATTTCCAGACCAGCAATCCGATCCTGCTTCGGACGGGTCACAAGACCGCGGATCCGTCGCTCGATGTCGTGGGCGGGAACGTGGCGCGTGCCTTGCACCTTCAGATTCAACCAAGCAAGGTCCAGTTCGTGGTCCAACGTTGGGTTGCGCTTCTCGGCAATGATCATCCCGGCGGTGTCGCCCATCTCGAAGCAGAACCGCTCCACGAGGATGTCCAGACTCAGCATGTAAGGGTCCAGGGCCGCCAGTCCGTAGGCGGACAGGTGGGCTTGCTTGCGGATGACGCACGCGGCAACTTTGTAGTCGAGTTCCCGCATGAGATCGTTCAGCCGGCCATAGAAGCGGGAGCGGAAGTCTGTTTCCTTCATGCGCTCAAAACCGTTGCGATTGCGCGTGATGTCGGCGGTGTGCAGAATCACGTCCTCGGCGCCAAGCACATCCAGTTTGAACCGGCGGACCTTTTCCGTCATGGCCGTCTCAGCATAGTCCTTATCGGCCATCACACCCGCCAGCACGAAAAGCGGGTACTGCGGGTCGATGACCGACAGGTTGTGATCGCCGGACTCGTCGAGGAACATCACCTTCATCGCCTGCATCATGTCGGATTCTTCAAAGTGTTTCCAGAAGGGATTTGAACCGCGCCACCTCCACGGAATCCGCCCGCCCGAAACTGAGCGTGAGCAGGGTAATTGATGGCGATGCTTTCACG
>JACQHZ010000478.1 GCA_016198745.1 Verrucomicrobiota bacterium | reverse complement strand
TAGCTCATGATTGAATCCTCCTCGCGGAACATTCGCCTGAGCACCATGCCCAGGCATCGTCCACACCCAAGAGTTTCCCACGAGTCAAACCGAGGCGGAAGATGGGTTCACCGAACGCTTACTAGTAATCAGCAAACTTGATTCTTATCCTGGAGCAGCTTTGCGACAGTATCCGGATGCGTCATTGACAGAACATCAACAGAAATGGTCACCCTGGGAACCCACCATTGTTCGCTGATGTATTGCGCGCGACTTTCACATAGCGACGCCAGATAGAAAACGACCGTAACAAGACCCATATGACACGCGAGTGGCCGCATTGCTGAGGTGTTTTTTTGAAAACACTGGCGTTGAGCGCGTGAATGATCGTTCATGGCAATAATAATATTTGGTTCCGCCAGTTGTGAAGGGCACAGCGTGGCGCTACTTGCCGCGGCGCGACTGTCGGTATTCTTCCGCATGCCGCTTGTATGCTTCGACGTTTTCCATGGTGGATTTCTTTCTGGCCTCATAGTCCTTCATCTTGCTTTCCACCAAACCTTGGCGCACACTCGCCTTGAACTCATCGGGGATATGATCCAGCAAGTGGTAGAGCTGTGTGGAAAAAGCGCCCCGCTGAGTATAAAAACCTTTTTCTTCCATACTCTTCGGCACCGTCTTCCACTGGTCGATGATGATTTTCAAAGCTGCCAGATGTTCTTGGTTCAGTGATTGTGATTCGTAATAGGCAATCCACACTTCGTGCTGTAATGTTTCGCGCAAAAGCCACCACCAGCCGATCGGTTTTTTCGTTGCTTCATGGGCGCGGAGCACAGCCTTGCTGAATACGCTCGCCGCGATGATCCGATCCATGACATTCAGAGTATAATCCGATATCACCTTGTATTTTGCTTCTTCTACCGGTTTCAGCTCGCGCCAGTTGCCGCCTGGCGGCGCAGTTTCCAGGCTGGTTGCATCAATCAGGGTTGTTTCCGGGCGGGTCGCCCATTCCAAAAGAACGGTTGCAGGATCATCCGCTCCTTTGACGCGCATTTCCAAATGTAGCACCTGCGCATAAGCGTTCTTGATAAACCACTGTGTGCCCGGTTTGTTCATTTCGCTCCAAAACTGCTCGAATCGCCGAAGAACAACTCCGTCCTTATCCGGAAGGAAGTTCGCCAATGCCCGGATGATGTACGCCGCAGGAACAATGTAGTTGTAAACAGACCAATCCTGAACCACTTCACCTTTCTTGGGCCAGGGCGCCTCAATTGCGATATACACATCGGTCAACTCCAGCAGAAAATCGCGCGCCGCTTTTGTTTTGGAACGACCGAGTCCGTCAATGATGTGCGCGGCAAGGAGGTCGGTCGAATAAGGACGCGCATAATGTTCTTTATAGAACTTGATCAACCGCGCCACCGTATCCGGCAATGCGATATCGCCGAGACGCAATGCGGCGCTGCGTTTTTCCTCGTCTGTGCCGTTCTCCAACAGTTTCTGGAGCGCAGCAACATCGGTCATCTGCCATACCTCAGGTATCGGCTTTTCGAGCTGTAGAATGGGTGGCGGATTCACCCAACTAGTATTCGCAGCGAGTTCGCGGCCGCTTGTCAGCGCGCAGAACATGGCAACCACGATAAACTGAGCTTCCCGAAACATGTTATGACGTTCAATGTTGCCAACGCGCGCCGCCCTTCGAGAAATCCCGGTTGAGATGGGTTTCCGAAGTGACGTTGATTTTATTTTCAAGAACCTGGCAGAGCACTTCTTGGTCCCCCATGAAGTGGTAGACTTGCAGACCATAGTACTGGGCCAAACCATGCGTATCTGGGTCGGTTCGGTGCAGCGCAAGGTCCGACACATCGCCAATAATGGGATGCACATAATGCGGTAGATTGGTATAGGTGTATAGAAGGGGCTGCTCAATGCCGCCCGGAACGCCGTCGCCGTCACTGTCATAATTCGGGTTCGCGATGCTATTGAGGTTCTGAAGATTTGGAGGCGGCGGTAAGATGGGAAACAGCGTTTGCAGGTAGATGCTCTTATGAAGCTTCTCGTGATGCAAGATATAGGGAACGTTCGGAAAGCGACCGGGGAATGAGATGCGAAGCAATTGATTGCCGCCACTGATGAGGTGGATTGTCATTTGTAAACCGTCGGTGTCGGAAAACGTGTGGTTGGAAAGACCGATGCGACCTTGCCAATGGCTTCCCATGACATTGACATTACCCCAGATCCAGCCAATTTCTGACGGACGCTGATTGACATTGCCCCATCCATCCACGACCGCGCCTTCCTGACCGTAGTAAAACCAGTTGGCCATGTGCGGCGGTCTTTGACCGCAACCTTGCAGCAGGAGAACCAAGGTAAGTGTCAAAGCGATAAGAAATGTTCTGGCAGAGGTTGTCATTTTCGGAATTTCGGCTTGCTGTTGATCTGCGGTGAACCGCTGATGGCAGGTTGCACCTCGGGTGCATTCAGGCCTGGTGGCGCGTCTTCGGGCGGCAGACCGGGATTATTGGTTGCAAGCGGCTCGTAAAAGACCTCGACGTTTGTTTCATCTTTACATCCGGACAGGCCGTTATAGGTCAGCGTGATCTTTTTCAACCCGAAATCGCTGTTCTTTGCCGGCAGGCCGTTGAATGTCGCCGTGGTCGATGTCCCTTTTCCGGTGTACGGATCCGCCCGACACAGACGGATTCCAGGTCGCCTGAATGCTGCCGATGTTTTCAATCGTCCACCGCAGGTTGTTGGGGTCCGCGCCAGCGCCAGGGTGTTCGGCTGTGCAGGGTACGGTTAACACGCCGGGTTGAGCCGTATTGTACGCGCGTTCATTATCGCCGTTGGCTTGCCCAGCCAAGGCCGGATCGCCCGTCGGTTTGGTGATCTCCAGCATCGGGACAAGCATCGAGAGGTTGGTGGAAACAGCCTGGATATTCACCGGCAGAGATTCATCCTTGAGCACCGGATTCGACAGCGTGATCTGGCCTGCGGCAGGGTCGGCCGCGGCCACGCTGAAAGTGACTTTGCCTTGGCCATTGATCGCGCTCGCGGCGCTTGGACTGACGCTGCCGAGAGTAGCCGGCACGGTCAGTTGCAACGTGCTGGCGACCTCCGGCACCCGCCCGTTGCCCAGCACGAGTTTGCCGACGATGCTTTTTGTGCTGTTTGCGCACATCACCAGGTTCGTGAGCGGATTGCCGCTGGTCGTCTCGAACTTGCAGTAAATAAACGCCAGCAGACTCGTCAGATCAAATGGTTTTTCCTGTGGCGCGCCGCCGCCGCCAACGCCCGCAGGCACCAGAATGTTGGTCAGCGTCACCATGACTTCATGATCCGGCGCCGCGCCCGTCGCCGGATCCACGCCCGCCCAGGTGAAGGTGATGGTCTTGCTGTTCAGACCGGCTGCCGTCAGGTCCGAGTGAGTAATATCCGTGGGCAGGGGGACGGGTGATTTTAGGCCGAAATCTATCTTGAACTTGTAACCGTTCTGCGCCTGAACGTCAACCGAGCGCGACTGACCCGGTTGATTAAAATGCAGATGAATCGAAAAAGTCTCTGCAACACCACTGTTCCACTTGATCTCTTTGCTATAATCCGCCGCCAGCAGCGCAATCGCCAGCGCCAGCGCGCTCACACAGATGCACAAACGCAGCCGAAATCCTCTCGACAGGCGGCAGTTCCGTTTCATGGCGTCTCCTCCCTTTTGCGCTGGCTTTTCGGCCGGTTTTGAAGCGATTTGAGGAGCTTGGCTTGCTTGAGCATCTCGGCGGTTGTCATTTTCTCAATGGCCGGCCAGTATTGCTTGACGCGTTCCGCTAACGGATGGTTCGGATAGTTCTTCAAAATCTGTTCTGCATAAAACCAAGCTTGTTTTTTATCGGCTTTTTCGACGATGAAAAACTGGAGCGCGATCCACAGCGCCAACGGCGTTTCTTCGGCCTGCGGGTGCCGTTGCGCCATGGCGATCATTTCGCGCGTGCCGTCCTCGGTCTTGTCTTGCATCAACAGACATTGCGCGCGCTCAAACGCGGCGCGCGCCGCCAGCGCGCTTTCCCGTCCGTAGTCGCCCAGGAACCGGCCGTAAGCGAGAGCGGCTTGTTCATATTTCCGCTCCGCCATCCAACGCGCGGCTTCGTCATAACTCTGGCGTTCAGGATGCGCGATCTCAGGAAACGCTTCTTCGGCAAAAGCGGCGGTTGCCAGCCATCCAACGAAACCCAACCAAGAGCAAACACGCTTCATCGGTTGCCTCCCGGACTTGTGGCTTTCACGCTGTTCGCCGTCAACCGGGCGAGCTTTTGTTGAATTGTCAGGCGATACGGCGTTTGCGGCCATTTGCGCAAGAATTCCGCCCAGTACGCCTGAGCGCGATGTTTCGCTCCTTGCTGCTCTGTGAGCAGACCCAGATAAAAATTTGCCTTTTGCGCCTCAAATGTCGGCGCGTAATCTTTCGCCAGTCTTTGCGCAACCCGCCGCACTTCACCGGGTTTGCCGAGCAAACAACCGGAAGTTTGCGCGCACCGCCAGAGGGCTTCCGGCGATTCTTTGCTTGCCGGGTATTGGGCGGCCAACGTTTCAAAATCTCGTAGCGCGGCGTTGTGCTGTTGAAGACCCAACCGGCACAGCCCCTTTTGCAAGAGACAATAAGAAGCGCTCGGCGCCGAAGTGCCGAAACGATTCAAGACCTCGTTGTACAGAAGGATGGCTTCCGCAAACCGCCCGCGTGCGACCAACGCATCCGCGTGCGAAACCGCTTCCGCAAAACCAGTGGAGAGCGAAATCCCGGCTTGGCCGGCGGCAGCGATTTGCGCCGCCTCGGCTTTGCTTTGGACCTCATTGTAATCCGACGCAGCCGCGAAATGTGCGAGGTAGGGTTCATAGAAACCGCGTGCCCGGCCAAAATCCTTTTGACCGAGAAACCAGTCGCCCAATAACTTGAGCGCCGCAGCGGTTTCGGGCGAATCGGGATACTCTTTGATAAGCTTTTCGTATTCAGCAATCGCCTGAGCGCGACGCGCGTTTTGTTGCCAGAGAAGAGCGGCGATGCCGGCTTGCGCTTGAGCGCCGGCGGCCTCTTTGGAATAGACCTTGAGGATGTCCTGGTAGCTGATGCGCGCTTCGCCCGGTTTGCCGAGGCGCTCTTCGCAGAGCGCTTTGCGGAGCATGGCGTGTTGGCGTTCCGGGCTGGCAAGATTGCGTTGAGCGAACTGCGCGTAAAACGGCTTGGCTTCCTGCCACTGACCGCGCAGAAAAAACTCATCCGCTTTCTTGAGCAGCAGGGCATCGGCGGGAAAGACTGTCGGAGCAGCGGGTGACCGTTGTAACACAGAGTCGGCGGGCAGCGGTTCGCCGAGGATGAATCGGTGTTGAAGTTCTGCGGGTCGTTGTGGAGCGGGATGTTGCGCGGACGATTGAGTGGATTGCACTTTGTCCCTGGCAACAACGACGACAGGCGCGCCGAATTGATTGGTGACAATCAACCGGCCGTCTTCCGTCCAAAACGGCCATGCGCCGATCTTCTCGCCGTTTGCATACTCGCCGAACGTGTTGATCGTGCCGTTGGCCCAGTAGTTGGTCCAGGGACCGTGCTTGACCCATTCGCCAGTCGTCCCGCCGCTGCGGGATTTCAGCGCGCCGCGCGCCATGAGACTGCCATTGGCGTATCGTTCTTCCGCCTGTCTTGCGGCGGACAGGTCGCCCGGCTTGAAGGATGCGGTTGCTGATTCGCCGGCAGTCCTCAATTCGACGACCGTCTCTCCGTTGGTTGTGCTGGTGACAGGTTGCGATTGATGCGAGACTGGAGTTGATTCAGCGGCCGGTTTTTCCGGAACCGGTTTTTTCAGAGGCAGATCGCTTGCCAGCCAGAGTCCGAATGCCAGGGTGGCGACTGCCAGAATGAGAAACGTCCAGACCTTGTTCATAACGCCGCCTTTCCGGATGAACGTTGAACTTCAGCGCGCGGCATCCGCGCATCGCCACCAGACAAGCCGAGGCGGCATTGTCGAATGCGGCGTTCTGCAGCGTCCGTGATGGAACAGCAATCCACCGTTCCGCGTTTGAGCAAGCTGTAAAGACCCGGTGACGCCGACAAATCGGCGCCGGCCCAAAGACACTTTATTGTTTGGTGAGAGACATCCCGCCCTGCATCCCCCTGCATCCCCCTGCATCCCCCTGCATCCCCCTGCATCCCCCTTGCATCCCCTTCGATGCCCTTCGTCGTTCGCAGTTCCGCATCGGCCCACACACAACGCAGGCGCCGAATGTTCGGAACGGGCCGGCCTTATTCCGCTCCTGTCGTCTCCTTGTCATGCCTGAACCGTTTAGGCTGTTCACCAAAATGTGTCAAGCGTGAAAATCAACTTTATTGCAAATCGCCAGCGATTGTTCCTTGCGCCTCCCCCGCAGCACGAGGTAAACCCCATGCTACGGGTTAACTTTGCACGGTTGCTTGCAAATTAAGATCAACCCTTCACTTCTTCACAATCTCCGCGTTTTCAAGCATCCGCATGCCGGCGCGCTCCGCCACTTTCCCTTTCAACGTCACCGTCTGGGCGGCCAAGGGCGCCAGTTTGTTGTTGATTGGCTTGTGCTCGCCAATGACCAGATACACCTTGTCTTCCACCAGCAGCCCGACGGGACCGCCCGATTCGATGCAGGTTTTGGCGCACTCGCGATGCTTTTCGCCCATGGCGGCATGATCCAAATAGCACATCAGATCCACGACTTCGCCCGTCAATGTCTGCACGTCATCCCCCTTCTTTCCGTCACTCCCGTGTTCGTGGTGTCCTTCGGAAGCAATCGCCGGCGCCATAAGCGCCGCACATGCCGCGAGCGCGCAACCGATGCGCTTGAAGTTTTGGGTGATTCGATTTTTCATGGGTCTCACTTTCATGGTTGGTTGTTGGATTGAAATCCTGGATGCCGGTTCACGGCGTCCCGGTCGTTTGCATCTTCCGGAACTCGCGTTCGCGCAGCCAGTAGAAAATCACGGGTGTCACCAGCAGGATATGAATCAGGCTGGAGATCATGCCGCCAATGACGGGCGCGGCAATGGGGCGCATCACCTCGATGCCGGTGCGTTCCGCCGAGAAGATTGGCAGCATGAGCGGCACGAGACTTGCGAGCACGGTGGAAACGGTCATGACCTTGGGCCGCAACCGCAATGCGGCGCCCTCAATGATGGCTTCCATCAATTGTTGCGGATTCAGTCGCCCGCCATGCGCGGCGGCGTGGCGTTTCACCGCTTCTTCCAGGTAGATCACCATGATGACGCCCGTTTGCACCGCCGTACCAAACAGCGCAATATATCCGACCCAGACCGCAACCGAGAAATTGTACCCGAGCAGCCCCTGCAGGAACACGCCGCCCGTCAGCGCAAACGGCACGGCCAACAGCACATGCGCGGCCTCTTTCAATGAATGATACACGATGTAAAGCATCACGAAAATGACCAGCAAAACGATGGGGATGACGATTTGCAGCGTGCGTTTGGCGCGGATCAGATTTTCATACTGACCGCCCCAGGCTATGTAACTGCCGGTCGGCATCTTGACCTCGGCCGCCACACGCGCCTTCGCTTCCTCCACGAAGCCGCCCAGGTCGCGGTCGCGCACGTTGCACTGGACGAACACGCGCAACTGGCCGTTCTCGCTGGAGACCATCGAGGGTCCCATCACGGAGCGGACCTCCGCCACCTTGCTCAACGGAATGGGAATGCCGTCCATCGAATAGACGTTGATGTTGCCGATGGTCTGGGGCGTATCGCGCAGTTCGCGCGCGTATCGCACGCGCACGGGGAACCGCAGCCGCCCTTCAATGGTCGTGGTCAGCGTGCGTCCGCCAATGGCCGTTTCAATCACGTCAAAGACCTCCTCCATCGGCACGCCGTATCGCGCCAGCTCGTTGCGTTTGAGGTCAATTTCCAGGTAGGACGCCCCGACCACGCGCTCGGCGTAAATGTCCGCTGCGCCCGGAATCGCGCGTAGCACGCGCTCTACTTCCAACGCCTTGGCTTCCAGCGTTTTCAATGCCTCCTGCACGCTCATGGATCGCCCGTCGGGACCCCGCAGGTCGGCGGCAAACAATTTTACCGCGATCTGGGTGCGCACCCCGGTGGAGATCATGAGCACGCGGTTCTCGATGGGCTGAAGTATGGCGGGCGTGAAGCCGGGAAACTGGCTCATCGCTTCGATCATCTCCGTCACCAATTGATCCTTGGTCATTCCCTTGCGCCATTCATGTTCGGGCTTCAGGGTGATGGTGGTTTCGATCATCGAGATCGGCGCCGGATCCGTGGCGGTGTCTGCGCGGCCGAGTTTGCCGACCACCTCCTGCACTTCGTGAAAACGGCTGAGGACGATGTCCTGGGCGGCCATGACCTTTTTGATCTCCGTGATGGAAGCGTTGGGCAGCGTGGTCGGCATGAAAAGCAACGCCCGTTCGTTCAAAGGCGGCATGAATTCGGTGCCGATCCCAAATTTTTCCTTCAATGCAGTCAGCATCGGCTGGAGGACCTGCGGAAATCGCTTCTCGTTCACTTGCTTGATGGTGGCTGTTCCCAGTGCAAGGGACAGCAACATCGCGGCGCACGCCAAGGTGGACAGACGATGGTTCAGGCAGAACCGCAAAAGCGGGTGATACAGCGCCAGCAGAAAACGCATCACCCAATTGTCGTTTTCATCGTGAATCCTGCCGCGCACCAACATGGTGCAAAGCACCGGCACGAGCGTTACCGCGATCATGGTTGAGGCCACCATGGCGAACGTCTTGGTGAACGCCAACGGATGAAAGAGCTTGCCCTCCTGTCCCGTGAGCGCAAACACCGGGATGAACGCCAGGATGATGATCGCCATCGAGTAAAAGATCGGGCGCACGACCAGCCGCGTGGCGTCGCGCGTGATCTCAAAGATGTGCTCGACCAAGAACTGTCGTTTCATCTCGTCGTCGCCGTCCGGAATCTCGCGATGAATGCGCAGAAACGCCTCGCGCATCACGCACTCGGTCACCACGATCCCCGCGTCCACCAGCACGCCGATGGCGATGGCGATGCCGGAGAGGCTCATGATGTTCGAGGTGATCCCAAACTCTTTCATCATGATGAACGACATCAGGATCGAGAGCGGCAGCGGAATGGTCACAATGGCGATGGACCGGAAATGAAAAAGAAACACAATGTGCGCCAGGGTCACCAGGATGACCGCCTCGATCAAGGCATGCCGCAAGGTGCCCACCGCCCGTGTGATCAACTCGCTGCGATCGTAAAACGGGCGGATCTCGATCCCCTCCGGCAGGCCGCTCTGGATTTCAACGACCTTCTCTTTCACGCGCTGGATCAACTCGCTGGTGCTCACCCCGTAGCGCGCCACCACGATGCCGCCTACGACTTCCTCACCGTTGCGATCCAGCGTTCCCCGGCGAAAATCCGGTCCAAGTTGGACGCTGGCAATGTCGCGCACCTGGATCGGCTGGCCGTTTTTGTATCCGACGAGAATGCGTTCGAGGTCCCCCACCGAAGCGACCAACCCCAGGCCGCGCACCGAGAACTCCATGGAGTTCTGCTCGATCACGTTGCCGCCGACATTGTTGTTGGAACCGACCACTGCGTTGACGACCTCGCGCAAGGTGGTGCCAAAAGAACGCAACTTGTTGGGATCAACATCAATTTGATACTGCCGAACAAACCCGCCGACGGACGGCACCTCGGCCACGCCCGGCACTGAATTCAACTGATACCGGACAAACCAATCCTGCCAGGAGCGCAATTCGCCAAGATCGTAGCCCTTTCCCAGTGTCGCCGCTTTGGAAGTGTCGAGGTAATACTGGTAAATCCAGCCCAATCCCGTGGCATCGGGACCGAGCGTCGGCGTCACGCCCCGCGGCATCAGACTGCCAATTGTGTTCAGCCGCTCCAGCACACGCGTCCGGGCAAAATAAGTGTCAATGCGATCCTCGAAAATCACCGTGATCATCGAAAATCCGAAATTCGAACTCGCCCGCACCGTCTTCACGCCCGCCAGCCCGCGCAGATTGACGGTCAACGGATAGGTGATCTGGTCCTCGACCTCCTGGGGACTGCGGCCCGCCCATTCCGCGAACACGATCACCTGGTTTTCGCTCAGATCGGGAATCGCGTCAATGGGCGTGCGGAAAACCGACCATATCCCCCACCCTGTGACCAGGAGATAAAACAGCAGAACCAAAAAGCGGTTCCGCAGCGACCATTCAATGAGGCGTGGGATCATTTTAGGAAGCTTTAAGCGCCTCAGTGATGATGTCCTCCGCCCGGTGTGGTTCCATCCTCCGCTTTCGGTCCTTCATCAACCTTCCCTTTCGCGCCGCTGGTTTCTCCCCCACCCTGTCCGCCGCGCAGTTGCGCCTGTGCGTCAATGAGAAACGCGCCGGCCGTCACCACCGGCTCGCCGATCTTCAACCCCTCCTGGATTTGCGTGTAATGCGGCGTCACGTGCCCGATTCGCACGGAGCGCGCTGCATAGACACCGGCCTCTTTCTGCACATAAACCACGCGGCGCGTGCCGAGATCGAGCACCGCTGAATTGGGGACGCTGAGCGCGTCACCAATGGGAATCTCAACCTGGCCGCTTGCGCTCAGATTCGGCAGCAAACGCCGCTCGCGGTTTGGAACAATGAACCGCACCAGAATTGTGCGATTGCTCGCGTCAAGCGATCGCCCGATGAAAGCCAACCGTCCGGTGAATTCCTGCCCTGGAAACGATTTGGTGCTGATTCGCACCTTCTGTCCCAGCTTCAGCAAGCCGAGATCCGGCTCGAACACCTGCGCGTTGAACCATAGCTCGTCGAGCGGCACGATGTGATACAAGGTCTGGTCGGTCTTGGCGACTTCGCCCAGATGCACCAGGTTGTCCACGATCGTTCCCGAAATGGGCGCGCGAATCATGATGTCCGCCTGCGCCTGCTTCTCCCGCTGCAACCGGGCAAGGTCATCGGCGCTGAAACCGATGCGGAACAGCTTTTCCTCAGCCAGTTTGATCATGGAATCAAGCAGCTTGCGCTCGTAGAACGTGCTCAGCCAGCGTTCGCGCAGGGCCTTGAGATATTCCTCCTGAAGCGCCAGCGCCTGGGCCGAATAAAGCGACACCAACGGATCACCCCGCTCGACTTCCGTTTGGTTGAAATCCACAAATTGCCGCTCGATCCGCCCTTCAACCAGCGAAACGACATCCCGATGCTGGTTCAGGTTGTAACCTAGTGTGCCAAAGATCAATAGTTCCTTTGCCAGGGCGCGCATTGCAACGGCTTCGGTCCGAATGCCCGCTTGCCGAATCTCCGGTTCGCTCAAGTGAAGTTCGGCGTCATCGCCCCTTTGCGATGACGCAGACGCAGCGACCGGCGTCAGGTCCATGCCGCATTTCGGACAACTGCCCGGCTTGTCTGACCGAACCTCTGGGTGCATGGGACACGCATAAGAAACAGCGGCGCTTTTCGATGTAGCGGGCGACGAATCGGCGCCCTTTTTTTCCGTGCGCACCGGCACAAGGTTCATGCCGCAGATCGCGCAACTGCCCGGTTTGTCCGCGCGAATTTGCGGGTGCATCGAGCAGGTGTAGTACAACACCCCTTCCGGCAGAGACGACTTCGTTCCCCGTTTTGAACAACCGGCAAGAAACCCCGTCAACACCGCAAGCAATAGAGGCATCCTGATGGCTGCAAGGCATGCGCGAAAAGGGTCGGTTGTTTTCATATCAAAATTGAGTTTGAATTTGCACGCCAACCACGGGATGCCATTCCCATCGGTCCCCCACCCTTTCATCCAACCGCATCCAATAGATGCGCGCCAGCCAATGCGGCACAATCGGGATGCCGATCCCAATCCCTACGCGGTTCTGAACGAAATCGCCTTTGTCCAAATTGAAAAACCATTCGTCGAAAATAAATGGGATCAGTTCTTTCGCGCCCCATCGCCAGCGCGCTTCGCAATCCGTCCGATTTCGATAAACCGGTTGCCAATCCATCTCCGCACTTTCAGGAACCATGAAATCAACACGGAACCTGTTCGATAATCGCCAATCCAGGACCGGGATCAGCTTCCAGGGCTGACGCGGCAGACGCAGTGTTGCGGCAAGGTTCGGCACGTTTGCAGATTCTTCCATCGGCTCAATTCGTTCGTCCCGTTCGTAACCCATCGTGAAATCCCAGCGGGGCGAGTGACGCCAGGTCAGCATCGGCTCGACCTCAAGGTAGGCGAACTCGGTGAAGTCGTTCTCCCATCGTCCTTCGATCCGCAAACCCGCATCCAAACCGTTCCCCAGGTTCTGTACCCACGCCGCCTCCGTCCATTGCTGCCAATCACCGTCAGCCCCCATCCCGACTGCAATTTTTACGGTCATCACCGTAATAATAAACCCACTTACCCATGTGGTACACCGCGGGAAATGGAAACCGCCGTTTGACTTGGGTATGGCGTCGGATGATGCAAATTCTTGGATGTCAATAGCACCCACTCCAATGCCCCTAATCTCCCCTGATCTCCCATCATTTCCCTTTATCACCCTTCCTTCAAATCGTTTCATCGCACAAACTCCTTTGGACATGTGGCGCTGATGCTTCCGGCAACTTTCTTGAGAAACACCGTCTTTTGTTCCGGGGTCAGGATCGCGCAAACGGCCAGCACATGCCGCAGCGTGGCTTCCTCGCTTGCCGAATACGCCTCGCCCACCTCACGCCCCAATTGCAGCAACAAAGGGTCATCCGCCCGCCCCGCTTGGAGTAGCTCTCCGATTTTCAACTTCGCAGCGCAATGGCGTTCACAAAGCGCACAGACCTCTTTTTGGTACTTCTCTTCAAGACCGCGAATTTGGCTTTTCTGTTCCTTCGTCAATCGCAAGTCTGCCTGCGCCGACACATCCGCGAGAGGCGCGCTGATCTCGCGGGTCATCGCGGTTGCCACGCACTGCATCCGCCAGGCGATCACTGTCGGAAACACGATGAGCAACAGTGTCAGCACCACAAAACCGCCGATCCATTTCTTCACCGTTGGCGTCAGGTTCGGCATAAAGTCACTCCATCACCAGTCGCGCATAACTGCCTGAAAGGGTTCCTTTGCTCGTGGGTTGCGACAAATCCTGATGCCACCGCAGGGCTGCAAGCGATTTCCCGCGCTGAACGGCTTCCGCCCATTGAAATGCGGCCAGCAGCACCACCAATGACGCTGCAACCGGCAAGAACGCATTGGGCGACGGCAGCCATTCCTCCAGGAATACCGTCAGCCGATCTTCCCACGTCATCCCCGGCGGTGCCAACCGAATCCGCCGCATCGTCTCCTCCACGAAACGACTCTCGGCAGCCGGGTCCGGATGAGACGGACGCCAGCCCTGGAGAAGTTTGGAAAAAGGGTCCGTCGCATTCATGGCGATAAAAACTTTTTACTCGCAGGATCCGCAATGAGATTTTGACTTTCCGGATACCGACTTGATCTCGCCGCACTTAAGCATTTTCTTGCCCATGTAGGGATTCTGCACGTCCTTGTTGGTTTGCAGCCAGTCGGCCTTTGCCATCGAACAGGTCATGACAAAGTTGCCCGGTTTTTTTCCGGCATGTTTGATCACTTCTTCGCTGATGGCCTTGAACTGCGTGCGAGCGTCGTCAAGCGTGTCGCTCTGGATAAGATGCTTGGCGTGTCCGGCGATGGATTCATTCTTGTCGTCAGCCAGTTGCCGCGCGGCTTGTTTGGCGGCATCCAAATCGTCGTTTGCCAGGGCGTCGCGAAGCGGCGCGTACGCCGTCACCAGGTCCTTCGCGCCAGCATCATCATGAGCCATGCCCAGGCACGCCGATGCCAGGCCAAATGTGAGCAAAACAAGAACAAAACAGATGGAAGATTTCATATTTTCCTTTCAGTCAGCAGATGCGGCGCGCCGCAGGTTACGGAGTCACCGAGACCGTGCCGCTCCGGACAGCGCCGCCGCGGGCCGAATAGACAATCGTCGTGGTGTCGCGTGATCTGCCGATCTCCCGGTTTGTTTCACGGACGGAATTGCGAACACAATCGCGCGCATTTCGGGCGCTGCATTGCGCAGTCGGTTTGGTTTTTTGCGGGCAACAGGAAGCGGGCTTCTTGTCGCACTTCGTTTTGTCGCAGCCGCCGCACGAAGATTCGCCGGCGTCAATCATGGGCGCCATGCCCAGGGCCAGGATCAGAGTCAATACAGTCAGAACATGTTTCATGGTAATTTGTTGATGGGTTGAAGGTTTTGCCTTGAACATCCGCCCCGAATGAGGCGGACGTTTCTCTCCACGGAGAAAACAAGGCGCGTTCATATCGTACAACGTTCCGGACTGTTCAAACCCTCAAAAATCGCAACGATTCACTAATCCGCGCCTATTCCAGATAAGAGATCAATTCCTCGCGCAAGGCCTGACGCGCCCGGTAGAGCTTCATCTCTACGCTCTTGGCGGAACCGCCGATCACCCGGGCGATGTCGGCGTGCCCCTGCTCTTCGTATTCCGAAAGGATAAACGCCGTCCGCAAGTCCGGCGGCAATTTCGCCACCGCCCGTTCAATCGCCGCGCTGATTTCATTCCGGCGCACCGTGGGATCGTCCTGTCCGGTTTCCATCGGGGCGGCGGCGGGATCAATCAGTTCAGGGCGATGTTTGCGCTTGCGAAGCTCGTCCAACGCCATGCGCGCGCCGATTTGAAACAGCCACGACTGAAATTTACCGCGTGGTTCGTAGGACGGCAAAGCGCGGTATGCGCGCACAAAGGTCTCTTGCGCCACATCGCGGGTTTCGTCCCAGTCCAGCAATATCCGGTAAATCAGCGCCTGAAGTTTGGGCGCAAAAAAACCGATCAATCGCCCAAAAGCCGCTTCGTCGCCTTCCCGCGACAGGCGGACCCATTGCTGCAAAGTCGCCTCATCGGATGGCAAAAGTGTTCCGGATGACTCAATCTCCACAATACCAGATGCTACGCTGAATGCGGCGCGCTTTCAGCAAAATTCCATGATTGCTCAGTTACTGCTTGATCGGCCAGGCGGAAAACCGGTAGCCTTGCGCTTTCATCGTGAACCGGAAAGGCATTCTCGCAGCAGGCAACTGGGTCATCGATCGCGTGAAGATCGTTGATCGCTGGCCCGAACAGGACACCCTCGCTCTCATCGAAAGCGAGGCGTTGGGCACCGGTGGCGCGCCCTACAACGTGCTCGTCGGGCTTGCCCGCCTCCACGCGCCGCTCCCGTTGGCGGCGCTCGGCCTGGTCGGCAACGATCCGAACGGTCAGTTGATTCTTCACGATTGCCAGCATCACGGAATCAACACCCAGCACCTGCGCATCGCGCCTTCGGTCGCCACATCCTATACCGATGTGATGACGGTTCGTTCCACGGGGCGACGGACCTTCTTTCACAACCATGGAGCGAACGCGCTGCTTGCCCCGGAACATTTCGATCCGCGTCAGACCTCCTGCAAGATTTTTCACCTCGGCTACCTGCTCCTCCTGAACGGGCTGGACCTGCCCGATCCGGAATTCGGCACTCGCGCCGCGCGCGTCCTCGCCGCGCACCGGGCGGTCGGCATCAAAACAAGCGTAGATGTGGTCAGCGAACTCTCAAACCGCTTTGTGCAGATTGTTCCGCCCGCCCTGAAGCACGCGGATTATTGCATCCTCAACGAACTCGAAGCCGGCCACACCACCGGCCACGTCATCCGCCAAAACGAGACGCTCCGGATCGACGCGGCCAGGGGGTCCGCGCGAAAACTGCTGGACATGGGGGTTCACGAACTCGTCGTCATCCATTTTCCCGAAGGCGCTTACGCCCTGGCTGCCGACGGACGCGAATGCCTCCGGGGATCGTTGAATCTTCCCGATGGATACATCCAGGGAACGGTGGGCGCCGGCGACGCCTTTTGCGGCGGCATGCTCTACGGTCTCCACGAAGGTTGGACAATCGAAGATTGCCTCAAATTGGCAGTGTGCAACGCGGCGGGATGTCTCGCTCATGCCACGGCGACGCAGGGGATTCGGGCGCTCGCGGAAACGCTCGGGCTTTGCGAAAAATTCGGCTACCGGCAATTGTGACCCTGCCGTTTCGCCATGCCCTATCGCATCCTTCGCGACCAATGGTTTCTTGTCGGATTGCTTGTTGTCGCCGTTTTTGCGCTCTTGAATCCAACCGGTCTTGCCGCGTTTGCCGCCGGCGTTTTGAAACGCAACCACGGAACGCAACTTGGGATTGCGGCGATCTTTCTGCTGTCAGGACTTGATCTTGAATGGGACCACATTCGAGAGGCGATTTGCGATTGGAAAGCAACGCTGCTGTCCCTCGGAGCGATTTTCGCGCTTGCGCCGCTTCTGGCATGGCTCCTCGCCCATGCCACGTCTTCGCAGGGCATCCGCCTGGGACTGCTCCTGATCAGCGTCGTGCCGACCACTCTTGCAAGTGGAGTGGTCATGTGCAGCACGGCCGGGGGGCGCGTCGCGCACGCCTTGCTGATCACGATTCTCGCCAACTGCCTCAGCATCGTCATCGTTCCCACTGAACTCGCGCTGCTGACGGCATCCGAAGGGCTGAACATCGTGCTTCCCCGCTCCAAAATGAGTTGGGACATTTTTATCCTGGTGCTGGTTCCGCTGCTGGCGGGGATGGGTTTGCGGAAAGGCCTGGCGCGGCATATCACCGCCCTGCCCTTTCGATTAAACGTGCTCTCGCGCGGAATCATTCTGATCATGTTCTTCATCGGAGCGTCCGAAGGGCGGGCGAGCATTCTCGGCGGCGGAAGTCAGGTGGCGGCGGCGTTGTTCCTGGTGGTCATGCTTCATCTATCCCTGGCCGCCGTTCTTTGGGCGATCATCCGCGTTCTCCGTTGGGAAGCGGGCCGACGCGAGAGCGTCTTCCTCATGGGCATTCAAAAGACCCTCCCGATGTCCATCTGGCTGCAAACAACCTTCTTCCCCGCCCACGGCCTCGCCCTGGCGGTCTGCGTTTTTTATCACATCACCCAGTTGTTGATTGACTCGTGGTTTGCGGCCCGTCTCGCGCAAACCCGGCCGGTTTCGCGATGAGTTGACCAATTCCATGCCAACAACGGCATGGTTCAAAGTTCACGGTTCAGGGGTTCACGGTTGACGCCCCCTTCCCAGGGTGGTTTGCCACAACCGGATTGAAGGTGAAAACCGCTAACCGTTGAACCTGGAACCGTTGAACCATGTCCCATCAACCCCGCATCGTTCATCCGCCAGCCACAGGCCGGACTCGCCGTGGCGAGCCGCAGCGGGGTGCATTACCTGCATCTCGGCCTTTTTCCCCGACTCTGGCCCCGCCAAGACAGGACTTTGCAAAAGCGCGATCCGACGGGCATCCCGCTCTGCGGTGTACCGATGACGGATGACTCGCCCCCGCGCCCACAACAATATGGACGCGCATAAATCATTCGACATCTTCAAAACAATTTCATTTCAATCCT
>JACQHZ010000477.1 GCA_016198745.1 Verrucomicrobiota bacterium | reverse complement strand
CCGGAAAATCCACCCTCATCAAGGTGCTTTGCGGCGTCTGGCCCTTTGGGAACTACAATGGCCGGATCGTGGTGCAAGGCCGCGAATGCCGGTTTCAAAATCCGCGTGATGCCGCGCAGGCCGGGATTTCAGTTGTTCACCAGGAACTCTCCCTGGCGCCGGATTTGTCGGCGTCGGAAAACATCTTCCTGGGACGCGAGCCGTCAAGATTCGGATGGATCGATCAGGAACGAATGGGGCGAGATACGGCTGCGCTGTTCCGAGAGCTTCATGTCGAGATCGAACCGGATCGTCCGGTGCGAGATTTGGGGATGGGGCAACGGCAGATGGTGGAGATCGCCAAGGCATTGAGCCGCGACTCCAGGATTCTGGTGCTCGATGAACCCACGTCCGCGCTCGCGGAGACCGAGGCCGCCCGTTTGCACGCCCTGCTCCGGCGTCTGGCCGAGCGAGGCGTCGGCATCATCTACATCAGCCATCGGTTGAACGAAGTGCTTCAAGTCAGCGATCAGATTACGGTGTTGCGCGACGGCCAAACCGTCGGGACATCCCCGACAACGGAAATGACCGAGTCCATGCTGGTTTCCCGAATGGTTGGCCGCGAGATCAAGGATGTTTTCTCCAGGCGGATGGGGGGGACGGGTGAAACCCGTTTGTGTGTCGAGGATTTGTCGGTTGCTGATCCGCGTGGCAAAGGACGCATGCGGGTCCGGAACGTCAGCTTCCGTGTGAACGCGGGCGAGGTGCTTGGAATTGCCGGTTTGGTTGGAGCCGGCCGCACGGAATTGCTCGAGGCAATCTTCGGCCTGCCGTGCGGCCAACGCACTGGGAAAATGTGGCTCGATGGGAAAGAGGTTTCCCCAGGTAATCCGCAGCAGGCCGTCCGGTGCGGCATCGCCCTGGTAGGCGAGGATCGCCAGAGATCGGGGTTGGTCGCTCACAGCGTTCTGGTGAATGTCACTCTGGCCGCACTGCCTCAATTCTGCGTTTGCCAGTGGATTGACCGGCAAAAGGAGGCCATGGCCGCACGCGGTTCGTGCGCGCGTCTTGCGGTGAAGGCCGCGTCCATGTCGGCGCGCGTGAGCGATCTCTCCGGCGGCAACCAACAAAAAGTGGTGTTGACGAAGTGGTTGATGACAGCGCCCAAAGTCATGCTCATGGATGAGCCGACGCGCGGAATCGATGTGAACGCCAAATCCGAAATTTACCGTTTGATCCGCGATCTCGCCGGCCAGGGCATGGCCGTGGTGTTGGTTTCCTCCGAATTGCTGGAACTGATGGGACTGGCAGATCGAATCCTGGTTCTGTCCGATGGATCGTCCGCGGGCGAATTTGACGCCGGCGCCGTGACGGAGGAAATTCTGATGCAGGCAATGACACGCGCTTTTGCGGAACACAGGCACAATCCCGACGCAGGGCGGGGACATCGGTAAATTCTTTTTGGACTCGATTTTTCTTTTGCCCCCGCGCTATTCTACGGGACTGAAAGTCATTCCCCTTCCCACACGGGTCAAACTTATGTTCCGGCAGAATCACAACCCCATTCTCAGCGCCGTTGGCGTCATCGCGCTGATGTTGGGATGCGCGCTTCATGGAGAAGATCACCCCACGTCTTCGATCTTCACCGAGGCGACAGCAGCAAAGCGCAAAGCAGATGACGAATGGGGACAAATCAAAGACCTGGATCGCGCTCAGGAATTCGGGCTGCGGCTGGATTCCGTCGCCGGCCTGATGCGCAATGCGGACAAGCATTTCTCTCAAAATAATTATGGCGCAGCCCTGCCGCTCTACGTGCAGGCGCTGGCGGCAGTCAAACCCATCCAGCAAACTCAGCAGCAAAGGCAGGCAGCCATTGAGGTCCGGAAGGAGACCGAAAGCGCCCGTCAAAAGGCGGAGGAGGTCAAGGCTGTGATCGAGGGCGCATCGCTTTGGTCGGAAGCGGAGGAAATTCAGGAACATGCAAACCGTTGTTTTGATGCCGCCGATTTTCAAAACGCCCCGCTCCGCTGGCGAAAGGCGTCCGATCTTTTTGGAAAGGCGCGTGAGAAAGCGATTCAGGCGCGCGACACGGCCGGGAAGGCCCGTCTTTCTTATGAGAAACAGCTCGATAGATATGACCGGGATTGGTTTGCAAGATTTGGCGGTGAAATTTGGAGGAAAATCGTTCAACTGGCGGACGCGGCAGGAAAGGCTGAAAACGATGGGCGATACTCCGAGGCCATGGCCCGATTCGAGGAGGCGGAAAGCCGGCTTCTGGATGCGGCGCGCGAGGCCAAACCTTCTCAAGATCAGGAACAATTGCGTTTGGCGCGCGAAGCGCATCAAGTGGAATGGCGGCGTCACAACCGCGAGCAACTCGCGAAAAACGGCGGGGAAGCATGGAAATCCATGTCTCAATCGGAAAACTCGGCCGAGCAAGCCGTCCGTCTGGGATATATTGCCGAGGCGTCTTATTCTTACCTGGAAGCCGCCCGTTTTTTGGTGGAGGCCGGCCTTCGGGCTGAAAAGTCGCGCCTGGAATCGCTCAGCCGTCAGCTCTCCCTCGACGCCCAAACATCTCTGCGGCGGCCCGAAATTCAACGGCTCACCGAGGAAGCGGAAAAAGCCGCCAACCAGGCTGAAAAACTGACGCGCCGGGTGGAAACACAACGAGCAATTGCCGAAGACCAGCGGCAATCTCAATTGCAGAATTATTCGCGCAAAAAGTTTTCCAGCGAGAACGCCCGCCTGGCCACAAATGCCCGAAAACTTTATCAGAATGGCGATATTGCGGGTGCGGGCGATTGTTACGAGAAAATCCTGGAAACCGATCCCCGCAATTTTTTTGCCCTCTCGGACCTGGCGGTGGTGCGTTTCAATCAGAATCGTCTGGAGGAGGCCGAGGCCACACTCAGAGCGGTTCTCTCGCTGGATCCATACGATGGATTCAGCCTTTCCATTCTCGGCATCATCCTGTGCCGTCAGAAGATGTACGACGAGGCGGCCGGACTTCTGCGACTCGCCGTCGCAATCACGCCAAACCATCCGGAACCGCATGTCTATCTCGGCATCTTTCACCTGAAGAAAAACCATTTTCATGCCGCTGAACAGGAACTGCTCAGGGCGATTCAACTCAATCCGAATTTCGCGGAAGCGCATTTCAATCTGGCCGTCCTCTTCGCCTCGCAGAACCCGCCGTCGCTCGAACTCGCCCGCAAACATTACCGCACCGCCCTCAAATTGGGACAGACCGAGGACGCCGAAATTGAGCGCGTCATCTTCGGCCGAAACGACAAGGCCGCAAACCCCTGAATTCGACCGTCCGCCCCGCCGCGCACAGACCGCCGGGCTTTTCATCCTGCTCACGGCGCACGAAAGAGCCAGGTGATAAGCTTGCGCTTGATTTTTCGGCAAAGCAGATTATGTTGTAAACATGACAAATTTAAGCAAGTCACCCAAAATCGTCGCCTACCTGAAACCCCAGTGCGGATGGAGCAATGGCGTGCGCGCCGTCCTGCAAAAGTATGATCTTCCCTACGAAGATCGGGACATCATCAATGATCCGTCGCAACGGGAGGAGATGGTGCGAAAATCCGGCCAGCAACTTTCCCCGTGCGTCGAAGTGGACGGACATATCCTCGCGGACGTCAGCGGCGAGGATGTGGAATCCTACCTGGTATCGAAAGGATTTGTTGTCGAATCCGACGCTGTGGTTGCCGTGCCCGCGAACACGTGCTGTTCGAGCGCGGATTCCGCCGAGCGATGCTGATATTTTGCATGATCGCGGTTCGGACGTTCGATATCCGGACCTTGATTCATCGGGTGACACAGGGCTGCATCGCCGGTTGCTGGAACCGGTCTTCGGGGCGGTTCCGCCTCCCACACCGGCATCCCAGCATTTCGTGGGGCGCGGTTTGCAGAACGCGAATGGAAGCGGCTCGCAGTTGACATGCGGGCGGTATCCCGCTAGTCACCCTGGCATGCGAATTCTGATCACGGGAGCTGCAGGCAGGGTCGGAACTGCGTTGCGCCGCGAACTGGCGGCGGCGGGACATCGGCTGGTCCTGGCTGACGTTGTTCCCATCCCGAAGGCGGAGGGCAAAAGCCTGATCCTCGACATTTCCGACGGACAGGCGGTGAGAAAGGCGATGCGCCGAATCGAGGCGGTGGTGCACCTGGCATACGGCAGGCTTTGGGGCGAGGATGGCGAGATTGGCCTCATCCAACGTTGCTTCGATGTGAATGCCAAGGGAACGTTTCATCTGCTTCGCGCGGCTGCGCGGAACAAGGTGAGACGTTTCATTTACACCAGTTCCCTTTCGGCGTTGGGCGGCTCCAGGGACCTTGCTGAATCCCAGGGGCTGAACGAACGGACGACGCCGCGTCCGGCGGAACCTTACGGTTTTACAAAATATCTGGGCGAGGAGGCCTGCCGCTTCGCCTCCCGCCGCTACGGTCTGAATGTGGTTTGTCTGCGTCTTTGTCATATCCGGACGCAAGAGGAATGGGACGTGTGCCGGAGATGGCGGCCAAAATCGCAAATGGGGCGCTGTCAACGAAACATGACCACCCATGTCGAGGACGTCGCGCGCGCCATCCGCCTTGCGCTCACGGCGAAGGTCTCCGGTTTCACCCTGATCCACGTGGCGTCGGACAATCCCGGCCGCATCACCTCCATCGCGCGAGCCAGAAAACTCCTCGGTTTCCATCCGCAGCATCGGTTTGAAGATTGAAAATTTACCCCATTTTCTTTTTCGAAAGTCTCAAACCATCCGGTTGAAGAAAACATAGGCCAGTGCGCCGGCTTCGATGATGTCGCCGTGGAGCATCTCGCGCTGCTGGACGCGCTTGCCGTTGACATAGGTGCCGTTGCGCGAATGGATGTCACGAATCCAGGCGCGATCGCCGCGGACATCAATCTGGAAATGACAGCGCGAGAGTTTGGGATCGAGAATGATCAGTTCGGAGGGGGCGGCCCGCCCGACCACCAGGGTTTCGCCTGTGACGTGGCAGCGGGCCTGGTCATCCTCCTGACGCCAGGCCAAAATGGCGCGGTCGGGCGCCGTGCCGATGGCCTTCAGCAGATCGCAGATATACGTCAACCGCTGGTAGAGTTCACGGGGCGCCCGCGGGCCGGCGTCCAGCGTCGCCGCCGCCTTGGGGAACCATTCCGCCAGAAATTTTGAGAGCATCATGATCGACATCCGGGTGGGAAGCGGGGTTGCAGGTTCAAGGTATTGACACTTGGCGGCATGGCCTTACGCGTCTGGGTCGCCTTCCATGTCCTTGGTCATCCTTTCGATCTCCAGTTTCAACCGGCGCATGATCCGGTTCTTGATTTGATAGACGGCGTTTTTCTCGATGCCAAATTTCCGCGCAACTTCGTCGGCGGGCAGGTTGTCGAGCAGGTACGCGCGGAAGACCGCGAACGTTCGCCCTTGGAGGCTGGGGTCCGCGCACACCCGGCGGAGCGCCTCTTCCCACAGACTCTCGCGCCACTGGGTTTCCGCAGCTTCATCAGGGCCGGGGATCGTTTCGTCGGAGAAGCTCCCAAGCAGGGGTAGGGCGTCGCGGGAATCATCGTCGATGGGCACTTCCGACCGGCGGGCGGCGCGGCGCCGGGCCTTGCGGCAGAGCCGGGTGACGATGGTGAGCAGGTAATTGCGGAAAAGCCCGATTTTGGGATTGTACCGGAAGGTGGGCAGCCGGCACACCAGCGCCACCATGGTTTCCTGGAGCACGTCGTAGGCGGAAGTCTCGTCGAGCCCCTGCTTCTGCGCGTAACGCACAATGACGGCCCAGTACATTTCGTAGAATTCCTTCCACGCGCCCTGGTCGGAAGGATCCCGAAGGCGTTCCAGCAGGCTCTGGCGGGTGGCTTGCATAAGGTCGGGCACTGCGCGTTGGGTATCAGGCTGCCAGCGATGCCCCTCCGTTTCAAGCCGGCAAATCACATCCGGCCCGCGTCTCCCCTATACTCCTAACGTTCGCAATCTTGTT
>JACQHZ010000472.1 GCA_016198745.1 Verrucomicrobiota bacterium | reverse complement strand
TTCAGGGGAAATTGGCGGGTTATGTCCGAATCCAGGGCGAGATATGGGGATTGCGAGTTCTGAAATTCAGGAGCAGAGTGATCGCATGAATTTCGAGTGGGATCCGGACGAGTCCTGATTGTCGCGCATACAGATCGTGGAGAGAATATCCGAATCATTAGCGCACGAAAAACAACGCGCCAAGAAAGAACGCATTATGAAGAAGAAACTTGAAACCAAACTCAATGACGACTTGCGCCCCGCGTACGACCTATCCACGCTCAAGGATGGTGTTCGAGGCAAATACGCGCAACGTTTCAAGGCGGGAACGACCCTTTTCCTCCTATCGCCCGACGTCGCGAAATACTTTCCCGATGATCAGGCGGTAAATTCCGCATTGAAGACGTTGGTTGGCATCGCAAAAGTTCAGTTCCGACATGCCCACTGAATCCCTGAAGACCAAAGGGATGAAGCATGCGCCCGGATTCCGGCATGCAACGCCCGCCGCTCAACACCCGCCGTTTCCAAAATTCAAGGACTGCCTCCGGCTCTAAAGTGAAGTTTTTCTTCAAATCGATTCGCGGGTCCCTGCGCGGCCGGACTATGGCCCATAGATCACAAAATTTCCATAGCCGCACCAGCGTGTAGAGGCGCCGCCGTAGGTAAGCGCCCAGTCCCAATGCTGGCGGAGCGCTTCGAGGTGGCCATCGACAAAGACGCAGTTCAGGCCGCGCATTGTATGACGTGGGTACACGACCGGCGGATCCAGGTCCGTGTTCACTCCATACAGCGTATTGTCGAAGATGCTCGGCGTATTCACTCCATAGCCATTGTACGCTTCCGCGACGAGGAATGTGGTGCTGGGATGCACGACCTCCTTGAGTGAGTGCAGGTCCTGACCTGCATTGGTGTAGTAGAAAGTCGAGTTGATCCCATACGGGTACGCACCTGACACGCCACGCCGCATTGATGGACAACCTGCGCTACGCTGGCTTGTGCTGATGCTTTTGATCAATTTGTTACCGCCCAGATAGGGCACAATGGCCACCATCCAGTTGGTGCCGAGATGAGAGCTATCGAGCCAGTCGTCGTTGTCGTCGGCGAGAAGCTGCAGACCTATGGCCACCTGCTTCAAGTGCGCGCCGTCCCGACAGGAAGAGCGCGTTTCCCTTTACGGAACAGAGCAAACCATCTTTCGCGAGCTTGTCGATTTCTCCACCCAGTCCGCTCTGGCGGGCAAGGGTGGCGCCCAGCACAATGGACGGGCCGGAGGGAAGGGCGCCCCCGCGCTGGATGGTGAGTTTCGCTCCGGAAATCTTTTCGATGATGGACTGAAGCTCTTCCGCAGCCAATTGTTCGTCATCACCCAGCACCTTGGCTTTCGCCCGCACGGCCGCCGGCTGGGTTTTAAAAACAAGGTCGGATTCGGTTTCAGACGGCAATATGATCACCGCGACCGGGCGACCATCTCTCATCAAATCCAGCGCGTGGGAATGGGGTGTCATCACCATGCTCATGCCCAAGAAAAATGTTTTTACCAATCCTTTGGATTTCATTCGCGCGCTCTTTCTGTTTTTGTTGCATTCAGTTTAAAATCAGGGAACACATGGCCACTCGATCTCCACTCCCTGGGCCATGAGCGCATTTTGGAATTCCGTCGTCATCTCTTTCGACGCGTGAACCGCCAACGGTTGGGAATGTCGCGCAAGACAAAAGGCGGCCAGGGCGCCGGCGGATTCCCCAATGTTCCATTCCACCGGATGAAGGCGGTAGCATCCGTTGGCAAGGTGAGTGACAGACAGGCTCTTTCCCGCGGCAAGAAGGTTGGAAACCCGTTGGGGGATGAGGCTTCCCATGGGAATTCGGAAAGGCAGGGAAGCAATGTCCAGGTAGTTGCGCCCCGCCCCGCTCGGGTGCAGATCGATATTATAGTAGCCAACGCCAATTGAATCGGTAAACCGCTCGGCCAAATCGCCGATTTCTGGCGGGCAAATCGTGATGCCGCGCGCCTCTTTGCCAACGTGATTTTCCGTGACTGTAAACAATCCCCGGATACGACGGGCCTCGCGGATATAAGGCGCTTTCGCCAATCCATCGTTGGTCCCGGCGACGCCCGGTTGAAGGTAAAGTCCCGCATATCCCGTTCCTCCATCCGGGCGCGGCGCCTCATTTTGCAGCCAGTAGATCAGGCTGAGCGTCAGTTCCCGCGCTTCACCCAGGTAACGCGCCGCCTCTTCTTTCGGCTTGTCAATGAGATTGCCGCAAAAATAGTCGTTCTGCGGCCAATTGACGACCGTCACGTCATGCACTTCCATGTTGGATGGGTAATGGCTGCCGGCAACAATTCTTCGGTAAAGCCAGAGCGCCCCTGTCTCGTTGGCAAGCTGGGACGAAAACAGCTTTCTCTCGACCATTTCATGCGTCGTCGGATGAGGATGCTTCCAGGAAATCAGTTTGCCACCCCATTTTGGTTCGAGCTGCGGCGCAAAATCACGCCATTTCCCATAATTTCCGGGCTTGGGAATGCGGTATTTGTCGCACTCCGGTTCGCACTTTGGATCGTAAGCCAGCGCGGCGCACCATGTGATGGCCTGCACGTCTTCCCTGTTCGCGGATGCCGGCGCATGCGGCTCCCCCGTTTCCGCCAGGGATTCCGCGCCCGTTACGTACTCCACGCCAGCCAAAGGCAGGAGATCTCCAAGCTCGGACGCCTCGAGAAAATACGCGGCGGAAACTTCCACGGCGTCGCCGGATTCGTGATCCCGGAAACAAACCCGTTGGATGCGGTCCGACTGCGTTTCCGCAGCGATGGGGCAATGTTTCATTAAAATCTCCAACCGCCCGCGCATCAAATACGGCGCAAACATCTGATTGAGCACATCCACGCCAACCCGTGGCTCGAAACAAAGCCGCGAGACCGTGCCGCCACCGGGATTCAGACGGGGATTGCTCCGAACCTCCGGAAGCAGCGGGTAATGATCTCGATAGTATTTCCGCACGGCCTCGCGGAACATTCGATAGCGAAGCGTGCACCCAAAACGATCAATGGTCCAATGCTCGTCGGGGGGGACCATTTGCGGAAAGGTGTCAATCCACTTCTTATCATTTTCCGAGTCTTTCCAATGTTTTCCAACCGCCGCCAAGGAATCGATCTTTTCCCGATGCGTCGGCCAACCATGTAGCGGCGCTTCTGCGAAGCGCCGTGGGAGGGATGCGCTTCATAGAAACGCAGCTACAACAACAGAGAAATCTTCTCCGGAAAACAAGATTCCAAAGGTTAGTAGTACAAAGGAGGAAAAGGAAAATGACGACACCCCGTATTTCACTGCCTAAAACCGCCGCTGAAGTGGTGACCGGAGTGGAGACCCTGGAACAGTTCGGACGCGCTCTCCGTGATTGGCAGCATGAATTAAAGCAGGTCTCCAGTCGGCGGCAATTGACCGAGAGATTGGAAGCTTCGCCGCGGAGGCTGCAAGCTTCATTTAAGGATGGAGGCATTGCGGATGCCTACCTGGCAGGGTACGTGTGTTTTTTGGCCGATAAGGCCGGGCTGAAACGGCCGGAGTGGGCGCATTCGGGTTCGCGTGTGGCGAAAACACCCTGGTTTTCCAACGTGGACCGAAAGCGACTCCTGGTCACAACCCCCGGCGCACTGCGCGAGCATAATATTTTTGCCGAACCCGAGAACGTGGTGACACTCCGGGTCGGGCGCCCGCGCAAAACAGACCAGGAACGGCGCCG
>JACQHZ010000471.1 GCA_016198745.1 Verrucomicrobiota bacterium | reverse complement strand
TGTGACACGTGTCACAGAAATTTTGGGAGTCGGGTGAGGAAATGTGGATAAACTGTGTCGGCGCCACTGGGGGAAAGGGGGCAGTGGTTCTCTCTTTTTGGGTATTCCATTCTAACCAACGCCGATGTCTTCAACAAAGCGGGAATCCTCCGTGAACTTCTCGGTTCCCATCTGCTCAATGATAATCCGGCGAACGATGCCGGCCACATCCTCGCGCCGCCAGTTCAACTCCGTCCAATCCCATTGTTTACCTTTTCAAAAGCGAAAAACACGCTGTGGCGGCGTTCAAAGATGGTCGGCTGCCGCTCGTTCTTCCGTCGCGTGAGTTTCCGCTGTTGGATCACGCCCGATTCAAGGACTGCGAGCCGCGGCTGACCTGCAACAATTTTCTCGAAGCAAGGGACGCCTTGAAACAGCAGGGGCTGGCCGCCTTTCTGCCGGACTTTCTCGGCCCCGCAGAGGGTTCCAGCGCATTTGTCCAGGTGCGCATTCCCGCGATTGATTCATGTCTCTTTCACTATCGGCTGGCGTGGAATCCGCGGTTGTTACGGTTGAATCCCCATGCCGGCCGCAGAGGCGAGAGCCTGTTGGAATTGCTTACGTCTCGGATGCGCCTGAAAAGGAGAGAAGGGGTCGTTAACGTTTTGTGATGTTATTTTTTTTGGGCACCTCTCAAAAACAGTTGACCGCGCCAAATTCTATGTATATATTGATATATTAATATGGCTGATATTGGACAGGAACTCCAGTTTGCGCCTCGATACGTTCGCGTGAGAGAGACGCTTCGGAAACAGATTGAGGGGGGCACTTATCATCCGCGAGATCGAATCCCGTCGGAAACCGAAATCATGGAACAGTTTGACGTCAGCAGAATCACTGTTATCAACGCCATCAAAGATTTGGTCAGGGAAGGGCTGCTGATTCGTGTGGTGCCCAAAGGAACCTTTGTTACCGAACGCAAACCGGATCCCCGCAAGATGCTGGTCGCGCTGTGCATGCAGACGGGCGGCCATCTGTATTCCGAAATCTCGCAACCTTTGATCGGCAACCTGCAATCCCGCGGCTACTACCCGGTGGTGTTTGATCCCACATTGTTGGATGCCACCATGCTGCACGAGAAACTGGAAGCCCTCCTTGGTGGTGATTTCGAATGGGTGGTGATTTATGGTTTTGCTGCGTTTCCCTTCAATCTCCTGCGCGAAAAAACGCGGGATTTCCGCCGTTTGATCTTTCTTTCATACTGTGAAACGCCGGTTTCGTTTCCGGGCGCGCGGAAGGTTTTGACCGATTTTCATGCCGGGGGATATGCGGCGGTCAAACACATTCTTGGCCTGGGACATCGGCGGATTCTCCTTCACGCGCATCCACCCGAACCTGAACCGTATCACGTCATTCATTCGCTGTTGCGAGGTTGCTGTCAGGCATACGACGAGGCCCATCTGGATTTCAATCGTCTGTTTTCGACTACGGAGTGGACGCTTGATTTAAAGCGGGACGAGGAAATGATTGCGGATGTCCTCGCGCGTCCCGATCAACCCAGGGCGGTATTCTGTTTGGGCGACCATCATGCGCGCGAAGTTTTTGCGGCTGCCCGGCGCCTGAATCTGCGCATACCGGATGATGTGGCGGTTGTGGGTTATTTCAACACGCCTTGGTGCGATCACCTTGACGTTCCTCTGACTTCCGTTTCGATCGAGGAAGGGCGGCTGGCAGACGCCGTCGCCGACATCATCGCCGCCAAACAGGGTCTTCGCGGGAGCAACGTCATCGTCAAGCCCAAACTGATCGTGCGCGCCTCATGTGGCGCACGCATCAATTCACGGAGGAACCGCGTGTCATGATGATCCATTGTGTTTCGCTTGATTCGCGCCAGTCTGAAGCGTCGATCATAAGAAGCGGCCGAGCGGCGTCTGACGCGCGGATTGTCGGGTGATGTTCGCTTGAGGATGGCTGTTTTATGAAAACGCAGAAACTGATTCTTATCGTTGCCATGACACTATGGAGACTCGCGGCAAGTTTTTCCCCGGCCGCAGATACATTGTCCACGAGATCGGATGGCTGGCGCGATAAACTGGTCTTCTGGGACGACCGCTACGACGAGCCGTGGGCCAATCCGCGCGCAGCGGCGGAATTTTTGGCGCCACGCGGTTTTCGCGTGGTGGACGCGGATGAGCTTGGGCGCTGGGTGACGGACGTGACGGAACGGAAAAAAGCTGCCGACACCGTGGTGGTGTTGCCCCATGGGTTAAGCCCGATGCGACTCCTGGACATTGACGAGGATACGCGGGTCCATCGCGGCGCACCGGGCGCCAAGCTCCTCGTCCGTCGATACATGGAAACGGGAGGACGCGTCGTCTGGTCGGGAGAGTTGCCTTTCTAATTTCACGCAACCCATTTTTTCTTGGGTTGTGGCTGCCGGGCGCGTGGAAGGAGCATCGCAAGATGACTCTGATGGAGGAGGTCCGCGCGATGGGGGTGGAGGCGGTCTGCGCGCCGAACCTCGCGGACATGGCGTTGCGTTACAACCTTCGTTTTGTCCAGCGCATTGAAGGGCCGGAAGGATTCCCGACCGCCTTGCCGTCGAATAGCGAGGACCGGGACCTGCTGCTTCTCGACAGCAAGTTGAAACCGGTGCCCAACCCGTGGAGTCCCACGCTTTGCAACGTCGCCCTGGCGCATCCGCGGGTCTGGCACGGGCGGGCCGACGGCACACAGGAGCAGATCGAGAAGCTTGCCGCTTACCCGAACCTGGTTCGGTTCATTCCCACCAACGATGATTTCCAGGAATACTACAAGCTGAACTGGAGCCCCTACTGCCGGGAATGGTTCAAGGCGCTGACCGGCCAGGAATCGCCGTTTCCCAAGTTGGACAAGGACGGACGAGCCGAGCGCGCCAAGGGGATCATCCCGGATGACGACTCCTGGTTCCAGTGGAAGCTGTTCATCGCCGACCAGGTGAACGGCGGCTACAACCGGGCCCTTAAGGAGGCGAAGGACCGCGTGATGCCTGCTGCGCGCATCGGCCCCGTCACCGGCATGCAGGTCCCCTTTTGGTACGAGGGGACCTATCCGCCCGTCCACTACCGCGGTTTTGATCTCCTTTCCTACTACTATTATTTAATGTACTGGCAGCCGCTCATCGGCAACCTTTGGTGGCCGGAAGTGGTGCGGATGGCCAACCGTGGCAAACCGCAATGGGTGACACCGGACGTGTACACCATCGAAGAAACCACCTACTACAAGAACACGTTTTACCTCACGCTGGCTGGTGGCGTCCAGGGGCTGCACTACTACGCCTACAGCGAGATGAAACCGCAGGGACAACAGGTCCTCGCGCAAGAAGCGAGTCGGATCGTTCGCCGTCTCGGGCCGGTTCTGTGCCGACTCAAGCCCGCGACGCGGCGCGTTGGTCTGTATCTTTCCGTGGCGCATCAGGCATTCGAGTGGGACTACCCCTTGCGGGCGATTTACGCTTATGCAAACCTGCTTGGCGCTCACATTGACGTCGAACCGACCTGCCGGGAGGAATTGTTCGAGCCGGAAATCCATCGTTATGACGCTATCGTACTCTGGAACACGGACTGGCTGACGGAGTCGGAAGTGGATGGATTCAAGGCCTACATGAAACGGGGCGGAACCGTGCTGCAGGACGCCGGTTGCGAGGCGGTGATCCCGGGGGCGCAACGGCTTGATTTCGACCTGGCTATGGGGAAAACGCAGAAAACCCAGAGTCATCCGAATGACACGTTGATTGGCCGACCGTCACTCCAGGATTATCTCGTGCCGGAAAGCGTCCAGACGACGGCGGAATCCGCCTTGAGCCAGTTCAAGTCAGCCGTCGAACCCGACTCGCCTTCCGTGATCGTCCGAACCTTCGAGGCAACCGGCGTGCGCTATGCGTGGCTGGTCAACATTCACGATGCCGAGGAGTACGCTTACATCAGCAGCCGAACCCGGGCCGGGTTGAAGGTTGCTGATCCGGCCAGGGCCCAGCAGGAGGTGATTGATTTCCTGAAAGCGCGCGGCGTGTATGACAAGCCGTTGGCGTGTCCGGTGAAACTGCCGCCGAAAACCGGAACCGTCTATGACTTGTCACAAGGCGGCCGGTTGCCGGTGGACGGCGGCAAGTGTACGGTCAAAATGGACCGCCTGGGAGGAACGCTCGTGGGGATTTACCCTTCGGCAGTGCAGGAAGTTCGCCTCATAGTGCACACCCGCAAACCTGAACCGGGCAAAGCGGTGCTGTACGAAGTTCGCGTCATGGGCGCCGATGGCCGGCTGATGCGCGGTCTTGTCCCACTTGAAATCGAGTTGAAGGATGGAGATGGAAAGGTCCAGGAGGAGTTCTCCGCCACCGAGGCGGCGGAAGGCGGACGACTCCTCGGAGATTTCATTCCGGCAAAGAACAGTCCGAAGGGCAAGTGGCTGCTCACCATCAAGGAACTCTTATCCGGCAAGACGGCGAAAGCGGAGATCTCCATCTAAAAAGGAGCCTAAATGGAACCACTTCATTCACCCCGACGCGGCAATGCCTTTACACTCATAGAACTGTTGGTGGTCATCGCGATTGTCTCGATTCTGGCCGCCATGCTGATACCGGCCCTGAAGAACGCGCAGGAAAGCGCCAGGACCGTGCGCTGCATGAACAACCTGAAGCAAATCGGGTTGGCGAACCTCATGTATATTGACGACAATAATGGGTTGCTCGTCGAATACGCCCCGGAATGGTGTTATGGAAGAAAGTTCCTGTTGCCTTATCTCAGAATTGATCCCGCCAAATACCCAGATGACAAATTTTTCTCCATTGAGCCTGCTCTCCAATGCCCGTCGTCCAAGGCTGTCAATGGAGAATGGCCCCTCGCCCCGGGGTTCGGCTATGATTTTGGCGTTAACTACTTCTTTCTTTATCAGGATGGCGACCTGCGATTCAACTCCGTGCGCAATCCCAGTCAAACCGTCTGGGCCACCGACAGCGGGCCAGGCCAGTTTGGCGGATACTGGCCCTGTGTTGCGGCAACGTCATCCTTGCGCGCCGTCAGCTATCCGCACAACGGTTTTGCCAATGTCGTTTGGATGGACGGACACGTGGATCGAAAGAAGTATCAGGAACTTGAAGTGGCGCCTGGAACCGCCTTATGGGACAAGGACTAAAGATGACACCGAAAGAACGAGTAAAATTGTGCCTGGCGTGGAAAGAACCTGACCGGCCTCCGATTCAAACTTACCTGACCCCGGAAATCGAGGCCCGATTACAACGTCATTTCTCCGGACGCGACCTCCTGGAGGTGTTCGGAGTTGATTTCCGATCCGTCAATGCGCTCTGGAAAGGCGGCTGCAGGGAACCGCGGGACGGCATCACCTATGACATCTGGGGCGCCGGATACCGGCAGATGAAAACCGAATTCGGAACGTATGACGAGGCATGTGACCTGGCTCTTGGCAGAATCAAAACGATGGATGATGTGGACCGGTATCCCTGGCCGGCGGTCAACGACTATGACTTCTCAACGGTCCGGGAGCAGATTGAGCGATACAAGAATTTCGCAATATGTCTTGGAGGCGCAGGGATGCCGGACATTGTCAATGGCGTTTCCAGAGGGCGTGGAATGGAGCAGGTTATGATGGATATAGCGATTCAAGACGAGGTCGGCATGGCCATCATCGACAAGCGCGTTGATTTTTACCATGAATATCTCAGACGAGGTTTGGAGGCAGGCCAGGGGCGGATCGATATCGTTTGTTTGGGAGAGGACTGCGGCACCCAGAAAGGACGGCTGGTTTCGCCGGAACTCTTCAAACAAGTATTCCTTCCGCGACTCAAGAAATTCTATGATTTGGCGCACCGGTTTGGCGCCCCTGCCATGATGCATTCTTGCGGGGACACCCATGAGATCATGCCAACTTTCATTGACATGGGACTGGACATTTTGGACGCCATGCAACCCGAACCGCCGGGCATGAACCCCGGGAAGATCAGGAAGATGTGCTATGGGAAACTCGCCTTTTGCGGACTCATCAGCACGCAGCAGACTTTACCGCATGGAACGGTGGAGGAATGTCGAGCGGAGGCCCGGCACCGGATTGACGTGATCGGGAAAGGCGGCGGCTACATCTTTGCGCCGGCGCACTGCATCCAACCCGACACGCCGATTGAAAACATTCTCGCCGTCTTCGAAGAAGCCAATGGACGCGCTTTGTAACCACTGATCGAACACGAGCGATGTCTGTCCGCGATCACATCAGCCTGTGGGTCACGCCCAAGATTTTCGATGCGCTTGACGAGCCGTTGCCGGGTGTGCGCGCGTTCTACGATCACTATGCGCCGATGATACGGCGCGCGGCGGCGGTGACGGTGAATTTTTGCGCCGGAAACGGCGATCACATCCTGAACTTTCGCGGGCCGGAGTTTCTTAGCGATGCCTTCGGAGAATTCATCCCCACGAACTGCCTCGCCGACTTCCTTCGTGCGACAGGCATTTCCGATTCCCCATGAACCAATCCATACATGTGCATGGAGGGAAGCCGGTTGCCATCACCGGTTCAGACTGGATTGAACTGAAGGCGTGGCAAGTGTATTGGATCATGCCGAAACAAGATCTCCACTTATGAGGTTTGACGCAAATATCTTCACGGGGGAATACCCATTTCGCCGCTTGCGTCCTACCCGCGGCGACGCGCTTCTGCGATTGATGGATCGGCTCCGGATCGACAAGGCAGTGGCGACTGCCTTTCCGTCCATTTTTTACAAGGATCATTTTGACGGCCTGCGGCGAACGATCGCGGAAACGGAGGGATGCGGCGATCGCGTCTTTCACCTCGCGGTGTTGAATCCCTGTGTCGAAGGTTGGAGGGAGGATTTGCAGCGTTCGCTTGAATTGCCCGGCGTCGTCGGCATCCGCCTCTACCCGCGCTACCACGGTTATCCGCTCGATGGCATTGGCGTGAATGAAATGACGCATGAGGCCGTCCGTCGCGGACTGGTCGTTTGTCTCGCGGCGCGACTGATGGACGACCGTTTGCACCCGCGCTTTCTCGCTTCGGCGCCGGTGGCATCGCGCGACGTCGCGTCCTTTCTGGAGGCGCATCCTCGTGCGAAGATCATCCTCAGCCAGTTTTTGCCGGCGGAACTGCAGGCGCTGACTGCGTCCCTCCAGAAACACGCGCATGTTTATGTCGAGGCGGGATGTCTGGGGCTGACGATGACGACGTTGGATAATATGAGCGACATCGCGCCGATCAACCGCTGGATTTTCGGGAGCGGCGCGCCCCTCTTTTATGCGACGGGAACCTGGATGGCGCTGGAGAACTGCGGCATCGAGGACGGGCAACGCGAACTTGTGGCGTGGAAGAATTTGATGGAACTGTTGAATATTTCGCGTGGCGGACCGCGACCAAGTGCGTAATTCCATTGGCGGCTTGCATTTGCCGCCATATCCGACATAATGTCCGACATGAAGACATTCACGGTGAGAGACCTGGATCGGAAACCCGCGCTGGTGTTGGACGCCTGCGACAAGGATGGCGCAGTGCGCATCCGCCGCCGCAACGGGCACAGTTACATGCTTCAGCCAGAGGAAGACCCGACACGAAAAGTCGCGTGGCGCCAGTTCCTCATCGAGCATCGCGCCCGTGTAACGGCGATATTCCCTGAGCGCCTCACCCAAGCGCAAACGCAGGCAGTGGACCAACTGATCACAGGCGAATGACACCTTACGCGGACACGAACTTTTTCACGCGCTGGTATCTGGAACTGCCGGAGTCACACTTGGTGCATCAACTGGCGGCGGATGCAGAGCGACACGGCGCGCCGGCCCTACCGGTCAGTTGGCTGCACCGAATGGAGCTTTGCAACGCGCTTCAATTGCACGTGTTTCAGAGCCGCACGCCCGTCGCGAAGCGGGTCACGCCTGAACAGGCGGCGGCGGCACTGGCGTTATTTCGTGAAGACCAGAACCGCAGGGAAATGTTGCGAACGGTGTCCGTTTTGATCGCGGACCTGGAAGGGCAGTTGGAGGAATTGAGTCTGCGACACACGGCCAAGCACGGCTTCCGCATCTACGACTTGCTGCATGTTTCCTCGGCGCTGTTGCTGCGTTGCGACACGTTTTGGAGCTTCGACCAGAAGGCGAACAAGCTCGCGAAGCTCGAAGGTTTGAAGACCATCTTGTTGGGAGTTGGATCGTGAACGGCCACAACCGCCAATTTCCAATCCGTGTCGGCATCCTGCTGCAAGCACTTCGATCGGCAGGCGCGATTGTTTTGGACGGATCGCGCGCTGCCGCCGTCGTTGTTGCATCATGAAGATCATTGACGCGCATTTGCACAACTGGAATGAGTATGCCGATGTGAATCGCATGCTGCGGTGCATGGACCGTTGCGGCGTGGAACGCGGCGCGCTGCTTGGACCGCTCATCGGCGGCGCTTGTCCCGCCACGGAAGAAGTGGATGCTTCCAACAGCCGGACACTGGAGTTCATGCGGGCTGCGCCCGGCCGGTTCTTCGGTTTTTGCTACGTCAATCCGCGGCACCCGGAGCATGCGCGCGAATCGTTCCGCCGGTGCGCCGAAGATGGGTTCGCGGGATTGAAACTCTGGGTGGCGACATTCTGCGATGATCCGCGCGTGTTTCCGCTGGTGGAGATGGCAATCGAACGGCAGACGCCCATCCTGGTCCACACCTGGCTCAAGGCCACCGGCAATCTCGAATTCGAAAGCGCGCCCGAACATGCTGCCCGGCTCGCCAGCCGGTATCCTGACGGGAAATTCATCATGGCACATATCGGCGGCGATTTTGAAATCGGCATCAAAACCATCCGGCATCTGTCAAATGTCTGGGTGGATTACGCGGGAACGCCGAACGAATGGGGCGTCTACGAAATGGCCGTGAGCGAACTTGGCGAGGACCGGGTGGTATTCGGGAGCGACGGTCCCGCCAACTTCTGGTGCAACTACGGGCGCGTCCTGGAGTCGGACATCTCCGAGGCCGCGCGCGAAAAAATCCTTGCCTTGAACTTCATCCGTCTTTTGCCTGATCCTCTGCGGCCGCGGGAGGTTTCTCCACAAACCGATCCGCCAGTTTGCGGTGGGCGGCGGTGAACGCCAGGTCGCGAACGGAAGCGAAACTCATCCATTCCGTTCCCCGCGCCTTGCGACGGGTGAAATCGCGCATTGCGAAAAACTCAAGCCGGATGCGGTGATTGGTGACGCTGTAATTGAGCGTCGCAAGTCTTTCGCTTGTTTTGAATGCTCCGAAGGTTTCCTTCCATCGCTTGTCCCATTGTTCGACGGGTTTTTTGAGCGTGACCGATGGAAACTGCCAGAGACGTTCCATTCGCTGGCCGCCTTTACGCTGGCAAAGGAGGACGTAGCCGCTCCGAAGAACGAGGCCGGCGTATTCGAATTCCTTGACCGTGGCGGGACGCGGCGCAACGCGCGGCAATTCCTCCTGCGCGTTGTGCGCGAACGCCCAGCAGCCGGTTCGCACCGGGCAGAGGAGGCAGAATGGCCTGTGCGGAACGCACACGGTGGCGCCCAGTTCCATGAGCGCCTGGTTGAAGTCGCCCGCGCAACCTTCAGGAATGAGCGACTGTGCCAGGTCCCAGAGTTGTTTGCGCGTTTCCGCGCGGGTTGCGTTTTCGCGGATGCCGAACCAGCGGGTAAGAACCCGCATCACATTGCCGTCCACCACCGGCATGGCCAGATTAAACGCAATGCTGGCGACAGCCCCCAGCGTGTACGGCCCCACGCCGGGGAGCGACGAGATGTCCTCGGTGGATTTTGGGAATTCACCATTGAACTCGGTGACGATGCATTTGGCGGCCGCATGAAGCAGTCGCGCTCGGCGGTAATAACCGAGGCCTTCCCATGCCTTGAGCACATCGGCGTCCGGGGCGGCCGCCAGCGATTTCACGGTGGGATACCGCGCCAGCCAACGTTGGAAATACGGCAGAACGGTTTTCACCTGCGTTTGTTGCAGCATGGTCTCGGAGACCAGGATGGCGTAGGGATCGCGCGTCTCGCGCCACGGCAGCCGCCGATGCGTGCGCCGGTACCATTCCAGGAGGCAACGTGAAAATTCTGCAGGTGTCATGAATCACAGCCAGTTTATCAGGACAATGAAGCGGGATGCAACCAGACTCCCACTGTCCAAATTCGGACAAATACCCCCCGGAAAAAAATTCAAAAAAAAGCTTGCAATCAACGGCCACCCATGCTTATATTGTCGGACGATTGGAATGGCATCAGGCCATCCCAATTTGAACAGTTAAAACATAAAACAGATCGAGGAATCATATATGATAGCTCAACTCCGTAACAGCAAGGGCGCCTTCACGCTCGTGGAAATCATGATCGTGGTCGCCATCATCGGGTTGCTCGCCGCCATCGCGGTGCCGAGCTTCCTTCGTGCGCGCATGCGCGCCCAGGCATCCACCGTATTAAACGAGTGCCGCCAGATGGATGCGGCCAAGGATCAGTACGCCCTGGAAACCAACAAGTCCGGCTCCAACGCGCCGGCCTTTGCAGACCTGACGCCGTGGTTGAAAGCCGGCAGCAAACTGGCCACCAACGCCGGCAACGACACGCTGGGCAATGCCTTCACCCTCGGCAGCATTTCGGCGAGGTTGACGGTCAGCACCGCCACCAAGGCGACTCTGTCCGAGGCAACGGGTGGGGACGCGTTCTGGGGGCCGTACTCCTAATTCGGCCCATCAGGACGTTGAACTCAACGTCACTATGACATCAAACCCCGTCCCGATTGATATCGGGGCGGGGTTTTGATTTTCCAGGAAACGCGCGGGAAAAAATGGGGTGTTCATTCCGAGCGAGTGAACATCAGCTTGCGCCAATGCCTCCAAGGGAACGGGTTTTATGGAGAAAAGCAGTTCTTCCAAGAGGATGGCGGGTGTTTCCCCGTGAACGAAGGAGTCATTATGGCAGAAAACTTGCGTTTGTTCCGTCAAGGCTTCACCCTTGTGGAAATCATGATCGTGGTTGCCATCATCGGGTTGCTGGCATCCGTTGCCGTGCCAAGTTTCATTCGGGCGCGGATGAAGTCCCAAGCCACGACCATCCTGAATGAATGCCGGCAGATGGATGGGGCCAAGGACCAGTATGCCTTGGAAACCAACAAATCCGGTTCCAACACGCCCGCTTTTGAGGACCTGACGCCATGGTTGAAGGCCGGCAGCAGGCTGGCCAACAACGGCGGCGCCGACACGCTGGGCAATTCCTTCACCCTCGGCGCCATTTCAGCGCGATTACGGGTTGCCAGCGCCACCAAGGACACGCTCTCGGAATCCACAGGGGGCGATACTTTTTGGGGGGCGTACTCCTGACCGGCAACCGGATGGTGAAAGCGCAGAAGGCGGGATCGCAACAGTGGTCCGGGGAGAGTGGTCGGGTCACACCCGTGATTTCTCCAGGATATCGGTGAGAAGTCCCAGGACCTTTTGTTCGTCCGTTTGCTTGAACCGCAAAATTTCCCGCAGACCGATTCCGATGTGTGGCAGGTAGGAGCGGATGTAATCCTTCTTGCGGAGCGCCTCGGCTTCGCGGCGGCCTTTTCGAATGAAGGCGTCGAGCCGCCGGCCGCACTCTTGAAGGCCCAGTTTGATTTCATGAATGATTTCGGGATAGGAGGCGATGGCCTCTTTGGACTCGGAAGTGAACGGCACCCAGACGCTTGCCATGTGAACGGCGATCAGCAGGGGGCCGCCGGGCAGCGCGCCCTTGCTTTGCTCGACGCCGTAATTCTTCCAACTCGTTTGAAGGACGCTCTTGGTGATCGCGCAGGCGCTCTGCTGGTAAAGCAGCGGCACACGGTTGGCGAACCGCATGAGGTCCACCAATTCTTCCGCCGGTAGTTTCCCGCCGTAAGCGAGGGCAACCTCGATCTGAAATGGGTTGCCGCGATAAACCGAGGGCGGTCGCGTGACCGCCGTGTAAAAATCGGCCTCGACGTTTTTCTTGATCCCTTGAAGAAGGGCGCCTTCGCCGATCGGCGAAAGGCAGTCCGTCGGGGGCTTCATGAGCTTGGTGGCGTTGATCGCGCGATAGAGCTTGTCGGCCTCCGCATGCGCAATTGCCTTGGGCCGGGCGGTTTCGGAAATCTCCGCCGCCTTGAGAATCGCGCCGGCCACCCGGCTGGAAACGCGCGCGAAATCGCGGCTCAGGAATGCCTTGATTTTGCGGGAGGTGGTGGACTTGAGCATCTTCATCAGGATGCCAAGCTCCACCCCATGCGGGTGCGGTTTGATTTCGCGAGGCGCCATCGGAAGCTGACGACTGGCGGGTTTGTACTCCTCCTTTTCGCCCATGGGGCTGATGTTCGTGAGCGTCACATGCGGATTGGCGATCACCGTTTGGCGGACGTAATCTTCCACGGAATGCCGGCCCTTCTGATATTTCGCCTCAAGCTCGATTTCCACGCGTGTGCCATGCGGACGGTCCCATTCCACAACCTCGTCCTTGAGAATGGTGGGAACGTTGCGATTGGTGTCGATTTGAATCTCGAAATAATGCGCGGGCTTTTTCGCCGAAATCCGCGAGGTGATTTTGGTTGAAACACCCGTCGTGAGCTGCCCGTACATGCCGGCGGCTGAAATGCCGATGCCCTGCTGACCACGGCTTTGTTTCATGGAATGAAATTTCGAACCGTAGAGCAGTTTGCCGAAAATTTTCGGAATCTGTTCCCGGACGACGCCGGGACCGTTGTCTTCAACCACAACTGCGAAACGATCCTCCTGCAATTGCTTCACCTCGATGAAAACGTCCGGAAGGATTTTTGCCTCCTCGCAGGCATCCAGGCTGTTATCAACCGCCTCTTTGATCGTGGTGAGGAGCGCCTTTTTGGCGTTGTCGAACCCCAGGAGATGCCGGTTCTTGAGGAAGAACTCGGAAACCGAGATCTCACGCTGTTTGGCGGCCATCCGGTCGGCTTCCGTCAAAGGGTCCGTCCGCGACGCCGGCTCAACGGGAGGAGGGTGTGGCGCCCCTTTTCCGTTGGTGGCGGAAGGTTGATGGTTTTTGGCCGGTTTGGCGGGAAGCTCGGTTTTCTTGCCGTTTGCAGGCGGTTTTTTCTTCACAGGGATCGAGTTGAATTCATCAAGGGCCATTGTAGTCACGATGCCCGGTGGATTTCAAGACCAACAGATTTGTGGTCCCCATCCGACGATGTTCTTCGCATCCCTCCGCAGCGGGACGGCTTGAACATCAGTCGTCGTCATCGGCTGGGAACCTCGGCAGCGCCCGCGCGATTCCCTGATCTTTTCCCTCGATGGAAAAAACAAAAAAAATGCTTGTTTTGCTCCGCAAGGGGATGACTGTGTAAGCAATTGAAACCCAATCCCGACAGTCAAACCCTTTGGTGTTGCCTGGTCATTGTCGCGCTGACGTTTGCCGCCTTTCATGGGGCGCTCGAAAATGATTTTGTCAATTGGGATGATCCACTGTTCATTTGCGAGAATCCGCGAATCCAAACTCTTGATTGGCCTCATATCCGGGAACTCTTCGCCTCCTTTGAAGTGGGCGCTTATACCCCGCTGAGCCAGCTCAGTCTGGCAATGGATTACGCCGTTTGGAAAAACGATCCGGCCGGTTTTCATCTTACAGCAATTCTCCTCCACTGCTGCAACGCCTGCCTGGTCTTCTTTCTCTCCCGCCGTCTGATTCGGCAGGTCTTTTCGCCAACACCTTCATCCTTTGGTCATAACGGGGCTTTGATCGCCGCGCTTCTTTTTTCCCTGCACCCCTTGCGTGTGGAATCGGTGGCGTGGGCGTGCGAACGCCGCGATGTGCTCTCCGGCTTTTGGGGTCTCGCTTGCGCGCTTGCCTACACCCGTTATGCAGGTCCGCAGTCATCATTTCCCTGGTTTCTTGGCGCGTTCTTTTTGTTTGTCTGCGCTCTCCTTTCCAAAGCGGTTGTGATCGCGCTTCCGCTTGTCTTTTTTTTGCTGGATATCCACCCCTTCCGCCGTTTTTCCCTTTCAAACATTCAATCATGGCGCAGCAATATTAAAGTTCTTGGCGAAAAAGCGCCGTTTCTTCTTGTCTCATTGCTGGTGGGAATGGCCACGGTTCAGGCCGTCCTGTGGTCGGACCTCGCCCATGATTCGCAGCGCGTCGGATGGGAGCCCCGCATTGCGCAATCTCTTGTCGCGAACACCTCGTATCTGCTCAAACTGTTTGTTCCTATTCATCTAAACCCCTTGGATCCCTTTCGCGGTCTTTACCATTTCAAGCAGCCGATCGTGTGGGCCGGTTTGGCTGTAAACGGGGGGATCACTCTTTTGCTGATCCTGTTGCGCCGACGGTTTCCTTCGGCGCTGATTGCCTGGCTGTCCTACTGCGTCATCATCGCGCCATTTCTCGGGCTTGCCCAGAGCGGCCTTCAACTCACCGCCGACCGATACACTTACCTTTCGACCATTCCGCTGTGTATTCTGGCGGGGAGCACTGTTTCCAAAGTTCAAAGTTCAAAGTTCAAAGTTCAAAGTTTGGCGTTCAGTTTTTTTATTCTGTTGTGGCTTGGCTATCGAACCCATCAACAAACGCAGGTATGGCAAAACTCTGAAACTTTGTGGGCGTATTCCTTGAAGTTGGATTCCCGCAACCTCACGGCGCGGCTGAATTTATGCGACGCATTGGAAACACAGGGCGACCTCGAACGCTGTATTTCCAGTTACGAGGAGGCCCTCCGCCTTGCCCCCCGAAACGCAGAAGTCTGGAACCATTTGGGCATCGCGCTGGAAAAAATGCAACGCCATCAGGAGGCCGTGAACGCCTACGAACAGGCGCTGAAGAATAATCCGTCTCATGTGGGGGCGCACAATAATCTGGGAATGACTTTGCTGAACATCGAGAAGGTTGCGCCGGCGCTTGAGCATTTCAAGGCAGCTCAAAAACTTGCCCGATTGCCGGAAATTGAATTCAACATGGCAACCTGTTTTGAACTTCAAGGCAATGCTGCTGCCGCCATTCAACATTACAAGGAGGCGGCCCGCCGGGGTTTCGCCGACGCCTGGATCCCGTGGAGTAAATTGGCCGATCAACAAGGCAACCGAAGTCAGGCGCTGGAAATTCTCAAGGAGGGAGCAAAAACCACCCGGCAATCACGCGTTCAGCTTGCCTGCGCGGAAAGGATTCTGCTTCAGCAGAACCCCTCCAGGGCCGATCTCTCACTTGCGCGCGAACTCCTTGTCGAACTGGATTGCAAGACGGAAGGGCGGAACCAAAAAATTCATTCCCTTAAGATCAAATGTGAAACCCGGTTTTGACAGACCCCTGGAAAAGCATGCCACATCTGGGTCGTGGAGCGCAAAGACACCCTGAGCGGGTTGTTTTTTCTTTTGACCATACAGGCGAACTTGCAATACGCAGCCGTGCCGCGGCTGGATCGTCATGTCCGGGTGATCGTGTTCCTTGCGCTCGGGTTGGCCTGATCATGTTGTTTGCCGCCATGAGTTGGGTCCAGACCCGATTCTGGCAGAACAGCCTCACCATCTTATCGGGCAGGACGCCCATTTCGCCAGCCCCAAGCGTCCACCCGTCGCGCGGGCGATGAAAACAGACGATTTTCCTTACGAACCGGGAGCGGCTTGGGGGGGTGCCTTGTCGGAGTCATCGGACTTTGCGTCATCGGTCTTTGGCGGGTGCTTCTTGTTGTAAGCCGTCAGAAAGGTCTTGACCTCCTGAATCCGTCTCTTGAGCTGTTTTGCATGAGGCGCGGTCAATGACTTGGCTGTCTCGGCGCTTCCAACATTCCTTTCCACAGCCTGAAGGGCCTCATTGATTTCCTTGAGCGCCGACACCCGGTCTTCGTCCTTCATCTTATCGGACGCCTTTTTGTCATCCGCCTTCAAGATCGCAACCTTGCCCTCCGCGACCTTGAGTTGCTGCTCAAGATCTTTGTACGTCGCTGTATCGCTTGTGGACGTGGCCCCCGTTTCCGCGGCGAAGATCGGCAGCAGTCCAATGAGGATTGCGCAAAAGAGATGGTTCAAAGTGGGAAGTTTCATGTAATTTCCTTTCGGTTGAATAAAGAGGCATATGCCCGGTTGCTGGCAGGCAAATGGCCGTTGCCGTAGCAAAGAGCTTGTTCCCGCTTCTGGCAAGCGCGATTTTTGCCGCCGGAAGACAAAATGGCCCGTTGACTCGCTTGCGCATCGAGCATGTTGCGGCGCCACCACAACATCATCATGATGTTCCATTCAGCAATGGGAATGTCGAAATTTCCCAAACCGTTGGTCACACGAAATTTCTTCTCCAATGTCCTCGATACACCATCGAGGATTTTTCAGTGATAATTGGCAGATTGCGTCCGGCTTTGGGAGACCTGAATTCCCTTGCGTTCGCAATGATGATTAGGATACGAGTTTGTTCATGCCAAACACCCTGTCTTCGCCACGATGAACTCGGGGATGTCTCGCATTTCCATCGGATGAAATACCGGACGGGCCGGCGAAAACGGTTTTTGAGCGATCAGCCTGCATTTCGTTCCTTCACACTTTGTCCCTCATGAAAGCCGCAAAAATTCTCAGACAAAAAATTGACAGCAATCGTCTCACGCTTGGCGCTCTGGCCACGTTTCATTTCTGGCCGGGGCTGGTGGAGATCGCCATGAAAGCGGGACTCGATTATCTGATCATCGATCTGGAACACCTGACGTTCAACGCCGAGATGGTCGCCGAGGCTTGCGCCATCGGCCGGCGGATGGATTTTCCGATCCTGATCCGGCCGCCTGCTGCGGAGTTGACGCCGATTCGTCTGGCGATGGACCTTGGTCCCTGCGGCCTCCTGGTCCCTTACATTGAAAACCTCGCCGCGATGAACGTGATCCGCGACGCGGTCTATATGAAACCGCGCGGCAAACGCCGCCCGGGTGGTCCCGGCAACCGATGGGTCCCCAATTATCAGTACGCCACGTGGAAATCGGAGGTGGAAGCCGACCTCATCATTTTGCCGCAGATTGAAAGCCAGTTGGGTCTCGATAACGTGGATGCCATCGCGAAGGACCCGCTCACGACGGCAATCGCCATCGGCCCTTATGATCTCTCGGCGGACCTCGGCGCGTGCTGGCAGGCGGAGCATCCGAAATTGACCGCCGCCATCCAGAGAATCCGGGAGGCGGGGCGGGCGGCCGGCAAGAACATGTGGATGATCGGCGATCCCTCCAGCCTCGTTCAGAAGGGGTTCACGTTTCTGTGCATCGCCGAAGCGATCATGGCCCTCGAAGGCGCTTTGCGCGACATGGCGCAGAAAGCCCGGAACAACCCGTCGGCGGCGCCGGTTTCCGACACGCCTCTCCCCTGACAACATTTCCAGACATGACGAGTCGGAACCTTTGCGGAGACGTCTCATAAGTTTGAAAAGAGCGTGTTTTTCAACCCATTTCAGAGGGGAAGAGAGTGAGTTTCCGAAAATTGAATTTAAGTTTTTTTTGCGAGGGGAGCACACGCGTCCCGCGTGTTTTGGCCACCCTCTGGATGGCCAATTCTCCTCTGGAAAATTGGCGGGACGCCAATTTAAAGCACGCGGGACGCGTGCGCTC
>JACQHZ010000474.1 GCA_016198745.1 Verrucomicrobiota bacterium | reverse complement strand
GTTCACAGTTCAACGGTTCACGGTTGAACGAATGTAACTACTCAGGTCATTCCCGCGAAAGCGGGAATCCAGTTCGTTCAACCCCGGTCTGTGCATCGCTGGATTCCCGCTTTCGCGGGAATGACCGCAGGCGAAGTGATGACCTGAGCAGTTACGAACGAATTAAGCTGAAAAATCGCAACCGTTGAACCGTGAACCTGGAACCGTTGAACCATGCCGCTAATTGCCATCCATGGGCCGGCGGCCGAATTTTTTTTCCAGTTCTGTCCGTGTGAGACGAAGGATCGTGGGGCGTCCATGAGGGCATGTGAACGGATGGGCGCATGTCATCAGGTCCCGCACCAGACGTTGCAACTCTTCGGGATGCAACTGGTCGTTGGCCTTCACGGCGTGGCGGCAGACGGTCCTGGCGACGGTTTCCTCGGCAAATCGGTCGCGATTGACGCCGCGTCCGGCCTCATTTAATTCGTCGAGAATGGCGCGCACCAGTTGCTGCACGGCGGCGATTCCGACAAAAGGCGGCACGGCATCAATGATGAAGCTGCGTTCGCCGAATTCCGCGATGCCGAACCCCATTTTTTCAAGGGTCGGAATGCGCGCGCGGAGGTCAAGGGCGTCGGTTGGCGACAATTCGACGGTCTGCGGAAGCAACAGCCGTTGCGAAGAAACCGAGCCTTGAGCCAGGCGCGACATCATCTCCTCGAAGAGAATGCGTTCGTGCGCCGCATGTTGGTCCACGATGATCAATCCATCGTCGTCCATCGCGATGACATAAAGGCTGGCAAACACACCGAGGATGCTGGGATTGGAAGGATGCGGGATGCGGGTTGAAGGATGAAGGTTGCCGGTTGCGGGTTGCTGAATACCGGATGATGGATGATGGATGATGGGTGAAGGAATGATTTCCGATGAAAAAGAAGCCTGGAGCGCGGCATGCGATCCTGCTGCCGATGACACAACGGATGTCGCCCCTGCGGCAATGGCGGATGGTGGTGAAGGCCGCCCCTGTCCCGGCGCATCCTGCGGCGATGTCACGGGAAATGCCGACGCCGGTTGAAGCGCGGGCGCAGATGGCAATTGGATCTCCAGCGAAGCGCGCGGATGCGGGACGCTGTGCGCATGGCCGAGGGCGCCGCGCACGGCCGCCACGATGGCGCCCTGGACGCGGGCGTCATCGCGAAAACGGACCTCGCGTTTGGCAGGGTGAATGTTGACATCCACCGCAGCCGGGTCGGTTTCGAGGAAGAGAAAACAAACCGGATACCGCCCCCGCATGAGGGCGGTGTGATAGCCTTCAATCAGGCCATAGTAAATGGCGCGGCTGTCAACGGGCCGTGAATTGACGAAGCCGTAGAGTTCGCTGCGGTTGGATCGGCTGAGGCCGGGTTTGCCGATCAGGCCGTGGAGATGCACGCCGTCGCGCGTGAAATCCACCGTCAGAAGTTGCGCGGCCAACTGCGCTCCATGCAGTTCCCGGACCCGGCGGAGAAGTGCCGCTTGCAAATCGGACGCTGTCTCCGCATTGGAAGCAGCCAGTTCATGAATCAGGCGGTCGTCCTGTTGAAGGGTCCATCCGATCCGGGGTTGGGCGATGGCGTGAAGAAAAAAGACATGATGCAGGTGGCCGAGTTCCGTGGCGTCGGAACGGAGGAACTTGCGGCGGGCGGGCAGATTGTAGAAAAGCTGGCGCACCTCGACCTGCGCGCCGACCGCGCAACCGGCCTCCTTCACGGAAAGGAGCTTGCCGCCGTGGATTTCCACTTCCACGCCGGTCGGCGTCTCCGCCTCGCGCGTGAGAAGCCGGAATCGGGAGACCGACGCGATTGAAGGAATCGCCTCTCCCCGGAAACCGAGTGTTTGAATGGCGCCGATGTCCGCCGACTCATGGATTTTGCTGGTGGCATGACGTTCGAGGCAGAGGATGGCGTCGTCCCGGCCCATGCCGTGTCCATTGTCGCTGACGCGGATGAGGCTGCGGCCGCCGCCCCGAACCTCGATGCGGATGGAGGTCGCATGGGCGTCAATGGCGTTTTCCACCAATTCCTTGAGAACGGAGGCGGGGCGTTCGATGACCTCGCCGGCGGCGATCTGATTGGCCACCAGATCGGGGAGAATGCGGATTCGGCTCACGCATCAAGGATGAAACGGAACGGATGAAAAGGAAAGCCCAACTTGCACCCCCCGCTCCCAAATATCATTTCAGTTGTTCCTTGGAGGCAAACTTATGCGCCGCATGAATCAGATGCTCGTAATTCCCGCGTTGGAGCGATTTGGGGCAAGCTGAAAGTGGCATTTTCGTGTAACGATCGTCATAAGGATTTGCATCAACGTTTGAAACACGTTTCCAGAACGCGTTGGTCCGTTCATTCGTAATGCGGATGGAGGCCGCATGGGCATCGATGGCGGTTTCCACCAATTCCTTGAGAACGGAGGCGGGGCGTTCGATGGCCTCGCCGGCGGCGATCTGATTGGCCGCCAAGAGAAACGGGACGGTCCCTGCTGTTGTCGAATGCAACCGTCCATCATCACATCCAATGGCTGTTGGCCCGCGAGGCGGTCGCGCTTCATGCCACGCGGCCCGGACCGAACGGAATCACCGAGAAGCTGTACAAGGTCAACCGGGGAGTATGGGACCCGGTCAAGAACGCCATGGGAAAGGAAGAGCGGGGGTGTTGGATGCTCGATCTCACATTGGACGGAATCCATGAGTGTCACCGCGTGGGGGTTCAGTTGATCAAGGCGGACAGGTCGAGCCGTTTTATTGCCGGGTCTTTTGGAGTATTCGCAAAACCCCGGGAAATCCATCAGTTGAAACGCAAGGTCCATGCGCTGCTCGAAGATTTTCGCGCACGACACACCGCCCGGAAGCCAGCCGGCGGTTCTCCTGTGAATTTGACGTTCGCCATTCTTCCTTCAACCGCCAATCACCTGCAAGGCGTCAAAATACTCGACATGATGCAATCGCGGAAGGAACTGGAAAAGATCTCGGGCAGGAAGATATCCGACATGAAGCTGGCGCCGAGGGCGTTGGGAAAAGTCCTTGCCCTGGACAGATGAGAGACGTGAAAACTCATGTCCGCCGAACCTGGCAACAAGTGGAGCTAGCCCGGATTTTTCACACTGTCTCGTAATCGTGCTTCAGGCTGTAGCCGCGATCGCTGATCGCGGCCGTGCCCACCCCACCGCGATCAGCGATCGCGGCTACAATCTTGTG
>JACQHZ010000473.1 GCA_016198745.1 Verrucomicrobiota bacterium | reverse complement strand
TCCGGCAGACTGCCGGAATCGAAGCGGGAGCGGCAAAGTGCTGGGTAGCCCAGCCCATCCAGCGGATGGGCTGCCTTCGGCGCATACTTCACACGGGAGTGTGAAATATGCGGGCTAAACGCGCCACGTGGCGCTGTGGCGGACCGATAAACACGGATGAAACCCAGTTCGGCGAAGCCGCAACCAAAAGATATAGCGGCGCTTCTGTGAAGCGCCGTCTGCAGACGGACCTGCGCTTCATAGAAGCGCAGCTACAACATCGGGAAAATCTTGTCGAAATTGCTTTACTCTTCATTATTGTAGTACACGCGGAATGAGCCATTTTTTAGAGCTTGCCCGCCTGAGGCGGGTGAAAATCACGCTGTTTTGGCTGTGCCAAAACAGCGTATCCGTGATAATCTGGGTTTCATCCGTGGCTAATTCCTCCGTTTTTCTGTGGAATGCTTGTGGATTTCTTAGATTCTTCTGATTCGTATGAACCAACCCGTTGACGATGCGCTGACGGAACTGGCGTCCGCGTTGAAAGCGAACCCCGCGTGCGACGGGTTCGCAGCCGACCTGGCGGCGCAAGAAGGCCGGCCGCGGCCGCACCCGATGTTTCATCTCAATCGCCAGGCCGACCCCAACGCGGGCGAAGGCATCCCCAAGGGCGGACAGAAGGAACGGCGGACGCAACTGGAAGCCTACACGCCCGAGCGTCTCGCAGTCGAACTGTGCGGACTGCTTGCGCCGTTGAAGCTTCACAACCCGATTCGTCCGTTGCTCGGCCTCGGCGTCGGGCCGGGCACGGCGACGGCCAGTTTCGGCTGTCGTCTCGATCCCGACGCGAACTTTTGTCCTTCCAATCACATCTCTGTCGCGGAACTGCTGGCGACGGGTTGCCCCGATCCCGCCGCATCGGGGATCATGCCTTCGATCCGTGAGAAGATCGAAGTGATCAAGGCGCACACGCCGAGTTGGGTGAAAATCTCAATGCCCGATCTGCAAGGACCGTTCAACATCATCCACATGGTGGTCGGCAACGACGTGTTCATCCTGCCCCAGGAAGAGCCTGAAACCTTCCGTCAGGGCATGACGGTCTTCACCGATTTTTTCCTTGCCGCGCATCGAATGGTCAGCGAATGGATCGGTCCGGAGCGACTCGATCCGTATCTGGCGCGCCGTTATACGGTGGCGGAGTGCTCGACCAACATGGTCTCGCCCGAGTTCTACCGCGAGCACATCCTGGCGCACGACCGTCGCGTGGCGGAGAACTGGGGTCGGATTGCCATTCACACCTGCTCTGGGCCGCACGTTTTTTTCAACACGCTGCGACACCTGCCGCACGTGATTGACACTGAGGCAGGCCGCATCCCGCCCGCGACGTCCGGTTGGACGGACGTGGATGTTGCGCTGGCGGAGATTGGCGCCAGGCCAATCATCTTGAGGATTGGTTCAGAGTTGCCCGAAGGCGACGAGGAGTCGTTCATTCGCCGCGACCTGGATCGCCTGGCAACCAATCCCCGCCTTCAGCTCGGGTACGTCGGGATGTACTGGAAGAAGAAAGACGAGGACAAAATTCGCGAGATGCACCTGAAGCTGAACGAGTATTATCGGGAACGAATCGAAAAATGAAACCGCCAGTCTCCATCATCTCCGCCGCAGGGATGGGCATCGGTCGGGCCATTGCCGCGCGGTTTGCGCGGCAATTTGGCCCGGTGGTCGGGTGTAACCAGCGCTTGCAGCCGTTGCCGGTCGGCATTTTGGCGGAAAACATCGCCGCCGCCGCCGCCTTTCTGGCTTCGTCGGAAGCGCGTTGCATCACGGGGGTCAGCCTGCCGGCGGACGGCGGTCAGGTGGTGGCGCCCGTCCCTGTGGATGAAGCCATGCTCAATGTCCGGCCGGTGGCGAAGTTGCTGACTGCGGATAAAAACCGCTAACCCGGATATTTCATCCCGCCGTGGCGGGATGAAATATCCGCCCAGAGGCCGAAATCGCAGTGAAAATCGGGGCTTTTCGGGGTTAGCCCTGCCCTTGCCCCACAAGAAAAGACCGGACATTCTCCCCGCTTTGGTGTATCCCAGTGCGTATGAACAATTCTCTATCAATTAAGCAACGACTGGCCCAACCCCATAACGTTCAACTCGTGGTCAAACTGTTGAAGAGCGACCCGACTCCAACCCGTGCCCACCTAACCAGAGAAGTATGCCGTCATCTGGACCTGCGCGATCCCAAAGGCGACTGGCAGATTGCCACCACCGCCAAGGCCCTGCGCGACCTGGAGGAGCAGAACTTTTGGAAGCTGCCAGAGACCATGATCCGAGGATCGGGAGAGTGGAACCCGACCCGGTTAAACCACCCGGTCCAAACACCGGTCAGGGTTCCCAAACAGCTCCAGGATATCCAAGGACTGCGGTTGATCGAGGTGACCGATCAAGAGTATCTGCAGCTCTGAAATGAGCTCATGATCGGAGAGCATCCCTTGGGCAATTGTCGGTTGGTTGGCCGACAGTTGCGCTATCTCATTGCTTCGGAACACGGATGGCTTGGGGGGATCGGCTTCGGCAGTGCGGCGCTCTATTTGGAGAGTCGCGATAGTTGGATTGGGTGGAGTGCTTTGCAGCGAACAGAACATCTGGGGCGGGTGCTCAACATGAATCGGTTTCTCATTCGTCCCAGCATCCATTGCCGGAATCTGGCCTCGCATGTTCTGGGGCTGTGCGCCCGACGTGTGGCTGAGGATTTTGAGCGTCGCTACGGCCTGCGCCCTTGGTTGTTGGAGGAAAAGGGTCAGGCAACGTTTTGTTATATTGAGTCGCGCCAGCCGCAACGTTCGCCACCAACCATCCTGCTGTTAGGTTGGATGAGAAATTGCTGGAGTTGGTCGCGGATCATGAATCTTCGTCAGCCAGATGGAGGACCTGCTGGCGCAACGACTCCAACATCCAGAACCCCGCATCGCGCTGAAGAGAATCGAGTAGCGGCCGCACTGCAGGAAGTAATCCCGCAGACTTGGCACGCAACAGAATGCCGAGGACGCCAATCGCAAGCAGTCCCAGTTCCAAGGCGACCTGATAACCCCGGCGTTCGTCCACGAGAACCGCGTCGGCATGAATTTCAACGGCCAAAGACAAAGCGGAAATTTCGCCGCGGTCCAACCCGGGGGCGGAACGAATTCGGGAAGGCACGGCGGTTGGCGACTGCTGGCGAATGCCGGACGGGAGCGACAGACCCGCAAATCGTGGGACAAAGGAGACCAGACGAGCAAATTCCGCCGCTACCTCGGGCGGAATGAGGACTTCATGGAAAAGTTGTTGAAGGAGGTGGCTCTGGCCGATGCGGCAGAGGTTGATCAGGACAGAGGTGTCGGCGACGACAATCACTCGGGGAAAAGCGTCTTGAGCGTCTGGATGTCGTTTGCCAGCATTTGCTCCGTGTAGAGCGGAATGCCGCGTTCGCCCAAAGCACGCTGAAAAGTGAAAAAGTCCACCCCAGCCATTTCCGCTCCCATCACCTTGCCGATCCGTCCGCGAGCGTAAAGCGCGCAGGCCAGTTCCAGCCGGACCTCTTCCGGCGTCAGACGCTCAGTCAAGGGAAAATCAGGCAGTTCGAGTTTCATTACTTTACTTTACTCCTCCGGCATGTGGCGAGTCAAACGACTCTGAGAGGATAATAAGGCGGAGGTGGCGAGTTAAGGAGGATGAACGGTGGACGGCGGGTGGATGATCGGCGCAGCTCCGGTGGATGAAGCCATGCTCAATGTCCGGCCGGCGGCGCCGATGTGCTTTGGCGAACGATGAGTTCAGGCGCAATGATCGCTTCTTGCGGAATGTGATTCCTGGTTCGAATTTGCTCGAAGAGCATCTCCACGGCCTTGGTCGCCACCAGTTCGAGATGCTCATGAACACTCGTGAGCGAAGGGAAACAAAGCTCCGCATGCGGCGCCGGATCGAAACTCACCACGCTGAGATGGGCCGGAACCTGAAATCCCAGGGAATAGATGATCTGAAGAATCGCTGCGCCGGGCACCAGACAAATGACCGCGGTCGGTCCATTCCGCTTCGGGCCGAGCAGACGCGCGAATTGCCTGCGCAAATCCACCAGCGGGGCGCGAATTTCCTTTAGAACCGCCTCACCGATGACGTGGATCGAATAGCCGGCGGCAAGCTGCTGGATTGCGGCGCGGCGTTCCGCGCCATAAGGCCCGATCGGTTGTTCGCGGACGAGCAACACCCGTTGATGTCCGAGGTCGCGCAAATGGCCGAGGATGGCCTCGGCGGCCGCGGTTGTGTTGCGGCGCACATGGTTGACGGCGAGGCCGGGCGGCCTGCATCCGATGGAAACAAGGGGACAATTCGCCGCCAGACGCCGAACCAAATCGGCGTCGGTTGATTCCACGATGATCCCGCGAATTGAGCGTGTGATCGCCTGCAATGCGGGGGCCTGCTCAAAAAGCCGGCTCTCCAAGACCACAATGTGCGTTCCCTTCTTCTGCGCGGCAATTTGCAGGCCGTTCAGGATGTCGCCATAGGCGCCCTCAAACTCGTAGAAATCGCACGGTCGTTGCGGATACAGAAACCCGACCAGATTTTGGTTCCGGCGACCGGGCGAACGCCGCGCCGCCACGTAGTTGAATTTCCTGACCAGGCCCAATACCCGCGCGCGAACCTGCGGCGAAAAACTCGCGCGCGATTCGCCGTTCAGGATCAGCGAAATTGCGGTCTGGGAGACGCCGGCCTTTCGCGCCAATTCGATCTGGGTGATCTTGCG
>JACQHZ010000470.1 GCA_016198745.1 Verrucomicrobiota bacterium | reverse complement strand
TCCGGCAGACTGCCGGAATCGAAGCGGGAGCGGCAAAGTGCTGGGTAGCCCAGCCCATCCAGCGGATGGGCTGCCTTCGGCGCATACTTCACACGGGAGTGTGAAATATGCGGGCTAAATGGACTCACGAGTGACATCAGTCCGTGCCATCCCAGAAATGTTTGCTTTCCGGTGTAGCTGAAAGACCGGGCCACAAGGGCACGTAACGTTTTCGAGCTTCGAGATGTCCATCCACGAAAAGATACGTGGCGATGCCGTTGTGGCGATACCGCGTGTAATAATCGTCGTAGTTGCTCGGATCGGGCCAGTTCGCCATGTAAAAATCATAGGCATCGGCCAGGAGCGCTGCTTCGCTGGGGTACGACAATGTGCTTCGCTTGATCCAGCTCATGCGGGTGTTCATGCCATAGCAAAACTGAACATAATCGGGTGGTGATATTCCGAGGGCTTTGGGGCAATACATACCATAGTTTCCGGGACTGTTGGGGAATGGCGCATACTTTCCATAATAAAGAAGCAGCCACCATTTGTCTTGCTGCTCGCCGTAGGCCGTGTAGAAGGGAAACGTGTCGTTGTTGTCGTCAGTATAGATGGTCATCCCCAACCCCCACGTTTTCAGCGTGTTCATGCACTGCACCTGGCGGGCCTTCTCCCGCGCGTTCTTCAACGCGGGCGACAAAAGCGCCATCAGGATGGAAATGATGGCGATCACAACCAACAGCTCGATGAGCGTGAATGCTGAATGCCGAATGCCGAATGCCGAGTGCCGAATGAATGACGACACGTGAATCGTGACCCGTGACCCGCAGCAAAGCGGTCTCGTTCGTGAATCGTTCATGGTAAAATACTGATGACTGATGCTTGCTCGCCATCAGTGTGGCGAGACGGATCACTGATCACGGTCAAAGGCGCCCCCGCCTGTGTCTCTCCGGTGGGTGCACAGCCGAGGGCGGCTGTGCCACATGCAGAAGAACCATTGGGGGGAAGGTTTGTCTTGCCGGAAATATCCATGTTGAATGACTGCCCAAGCTCAATTAAACTTCAGTGTGGGTCATCCGTCAATTTTTGATGCTTGGCTTTTTTCGAGAGCCAACTGAACTCGCGGCATCAGTTCGCAGGGCGTGGGTTGACCATCTCGACGGAGAGGATCTTCCGGATGCGCGGCGCCTTTCCCGTCGCGAAATATTGAATAATCGCCTTTGAAAAAGTCTTCACCACTGCTTTCAGAGGATAGGGATAATACGCTGGCACGGGATCAACCAGCAGCAACTCCGGCAAGCTGTTCACAAACACGATTTCGGCCTGATCGGGGATTCGAATGTCGCGCCGCAGCAACACGGTCATGAATGCGCTTGGCGCCAACGGTCCTTTGAGGATGATGCCCATGCGCTTCCTGATCCGCGCCGCGATGCGGTTGGCGACTGCGACCTGTGAATCGAGATGCAGCGTTGGCCGCCAGACTTCCCCCAGGACCGATCCGCGCGGCGACTCGCGGCAGGCGCGCTGGAAGGTTTCACAGTAATGCGCGATGTGCGGCGATGAGGATTTCCGCGCCACAAACGCGATGTGACCGCAGGCGCGGCGCGCAAGGGCATCCGGAAGCTGTAAGATTCACCAAACGACTCGGCGCGGACGCTCCACACGCGTTCCTCGTGCAGCGGCAACTTCCGAGGATCAATCTTCGTTCCGAATCCCCTGCGGAATCGCTCGATCATTTCGTCTTCGTACAGATGTCCTCAAACGGCGGCTGCGCCACGAAGCGTCAGCACACGACGGAAAAGAATAAAAGGCCGGAGAGACAACCTGACAGACGGGCTTGCAGGATTGTTGTTTCAATGCGGGATCACGAGTTGATGCATCCGCCGATGGATCGCCTCCGCTGCCTCGTGAAATGGACGTTCAAGATATGCGAGATGATCGCGCTCACCATGATGATGCATGGCGTGATCGTCGGGTTCGTGCAGCGCCGTTTCGCGAATGTACGTGAGGCTGCCCTCAATCAACGTCAACATATACTGTGCGGTCTCCTGATCGAACATCCGCCAATCGTCGCCGACCGCGAGGTAGATCGGCGAGGTGTGAGCGAACCCGCCCCGCGCGCCCCAAGGATCGCTCGGCGGCAGCGCGGTGTAAGTCGGCCCAGCGCATCGTGCCGCCAGCCATGTGTGACGTTCAACCTTCAGACGCGCCTTCAAGTGCAAGCGGCGCGCGCCCTTCGCTTCCTCCGTCTCCGCCACGACGCGGCCTTCCTGAACGATCTGCAAACAGTGGATGGGGAACACGCACTCGGCAGTGGCTTCGACTTCGACCGTGCCGCCGTTGCCGGTGAGTCGCACCGTGTCGCCGATGCGCGCACCGTTGACGGTGAACGACACGAGTGGGCCGCTGCTCAAGAACGTGCGTCCCGCGCGAAGGGCTTTGCACCAGTTGTCGTACGTGAACGGCTCATCGGCGGGAAGTTGGACGTAGGTGCGGCAAATCCCAACCGCGACCTCACTGCTCATCTTGTCGGTGCCGCCCACGAGCGGGAGTCGATAACCGCAGTTCAGATAGCGGTAATACTCGCTGTGGCCATACATGTATCGATGCAGCATCTCGACCGCGTCGGCGCGGCCCGTGGCCACCAACGCAGCGGGTTCCCCATTGGGGTTGGGCAGGTGCGGAAGGATGACCGTGCCGCCTTGCGCGTGGCAGGCATCGGCCCAGTGCGACATCGTGGTTTCCAATGTGCCGCCCATCTCGGCTTCACCGGGCCCGCCAGAGCCGATCGGCATCACGGGCGCCTTCAAGCCGAGCAACGAGAGGTGGCCGAGGATGTGTTGGCGGTTCTCTTGCGCGCAATAGACGATGGTCTTGCCGTCGTCGCTCACGGATGGTTTCCCGATCCAGTCTTCGAGGTTCGTGAACAAATGCCCCCACTGCGACTGGAGGAGGTTGACGACGTTGAGGTCTTCGGCCTGCGCCTCTCGATGCGCGCCTTGCGTGCCAAGGAAGTGCACATGCGTGTCGCCGCTGAACCACCGCCGCGCGTTCATGTTGGTCCAGCGTCGCAGATGCAGCGTCAACTCGCGTTGCCCGGGCTCGATGCGGGATTTCACGCGCAATGGTTCGTACTCGAAGCCGCGAACCGCTTCAACGATCACCTCCCCGCGCGGCAGCCAGCCCTGGCACGTGCCGTCGATGTACGCGTATGTGATCTGTCCCAGGCGCACATCTCCGCCAACGTCGCGGTGCCAACTGTTGAGATTTGAGTTGACGTGGTTGTGGAAACCGTGGGGCTGGTACGGGATGCCCTCGGGCGAACGAAAATGCACGCGACACGGGATCGGCTTGCGCGTTTCGTCGTCCACGACAGTCACATGCACCCAGTTGCGCCCGCGATTGACGATTTCGATTTGCGCGCGCGCCGTCTCGATCTTGCCGCGGCGCTCCAACTCGCCCCAGTTGACCTTTGCCAGTTCCTCGTTCGCATGCTTCACGGTGACCGTCGCCGACGGCGTCGCCGCGATCTTCACATACGCAGGACTGGAGCGGGTGTTCAACGGCTCGCCCCAGCCGCGAAACGGATCGGCGATAAATTCGTCCGCGCTCCGAGCAGGCAATGCGTACGGATACGCGGCCACGCCGCGATTGACCTCGACCTCCATCTGGAACGGCTTGTTCGCGTCCGCGGCCTGCTTCAACGTGATCTTCACGTCGCGCGCGCCGCGGCGGGGAAAAGGCCATTCGTCAACGTGGCCGAGCGTGATGGCCGCGATGAGGAATCTGTCGCCGCCCGGCTCGATGGTGAGCGATTCGATGGGGAGGTTCGGTTGCGGGTTCTTCCACGCCCAAATGTAATAATGCTTGGGCGCCCCCTGATGCACTTCGCACATGCGATAGCCGGTCTGGTTCCATGAGCCAGCGTCGCGCGGTTCGAGCGAATGCTTGCGGTCGGACTGCGCGCGGAACGTCATCTGCCCCCACTCCATCGGGATCGCGCCGATTTCGAAGCGCTCGCGGATGGGGAAACGGATCTCGGATTGCCGATTGCCGATTGCCGATTGCGGATCGTAGCGGAAGACGTAGTGGGCCACGACGCAACCGATCGGTCCACCTTCCAGGATCTTCGACTCCAGCATGGCATGGAGAAAGAGGACGTGCCGAGCCGTCCTGGCAATGGGGATGCTCAGCGGGCGGTTGTTGCTGGCATCGAACCCGATGAAACAAAGCGCAGGATCAGCGCCAATCGCGAATGGCAGGCCGTGGAACCACTGCCTGCCGATCGGCGGTTTGGCGTGGGCGCCGAAACATTCCGTGCCGACGTTGCACGATGGGAAAAGGTCAATCGGTTCGTAATCTTGCATCAGAGGTGTCTCCCCGTGATCATCGAATGAACATGTTACGATCGTGGCGCCGCTCAGGGCGATCTCCTTATCCACACGTCCACGGCGGAAAACGATGCTTTGCCAGCTCGAAGCCCGACATCCGCTTCACGAGGACGGGGCGAAAATGCCTGTTTGCTTCCTCGACGCGCCGGCGCAGATCAGTCTTGTGGCCGAGCACCGACAAAACACTCCAATGGGGCGCATCGGCATGCCATGCGTTCGTGTCCCAGAAAGTCAGACGTTTGACGCCAAGCTTGTAGTATTTGTCCGCCCATGCGCGATAGTACTGGCCGTATTCCTGCGCCGCCTTTGCTTGCCAGAGTTCAGCGACCAGTTCGGTTTTGGTTCCCCTCACGCAGTCGAGATAATGGTTCATGTCGAGGTAGCGCCAATGCACCTTCCGCTTGGTGAATTCTTCGCCCGGCCACACCGAAGCAATAATTCGATCCACGAGGCCTTGTTGCGCCCAACTTTTGAAATCGAGACCAAAGGTACGGCAAGCTTCGCGCGTTGCCAATCCGTACAGGCCGATAAGCGGCGGCTTGCAACCCGCCTCGCGCGCACTGTCGCTGAGTGTCTGCCGGACACGGCGGAGGTACTCGCCAAAGATGTCCGCGCGCATGCGCCAGAGACGGTTGTCATCGAGCGGCAGTTGGCGCGGATCAAGCCGCGCGCCATGGCGTTCGCGAAAGCGCGCGACCATTTCGTCCTCGTACATCACGAACGGCCCGCCGCGCACGCTCATAAGATGAACGCCATCAATTCCGTATTTCGCCGCCGCGCTGTAGATGCGCAGCATGCGGTCCTGCACGTGGCGTTTGGCGTAGCTGTATCGGGCAACAGGCGTGCCATCCGCGAGACGGCAGTAGTCGCGGTAATCGCCTTTGAGAAAAGCGTGCGGGAAGCATTCCTCGAATGGCGGCTGTGAAAAATGCCCCATGCGGTGGCCAACGTACAACTCCAGACCCGCCGACCGCGTCAGATCGCGCACGACGCGCAGGTAATCAAAGCCCTCCCGCGTCCACCCCTCCCTGGTGCGACGGTACTTCTCATAGCCTGGATGCGGGAACACCGTGTCGCGCGGCGCAATGAACGGCTTGATCCCCGGCACCGGGAACAACGGATCGTCCCCGTTGATCATCTCCCACGTCAGGCCGCGCCAATCGCTTTCCTTATAGACGTCCACGTCCGCCGCGATGTCTTCCTGCGTGGACGCTCCAAAATGAATGACATCGTTGCCATCCACCTTGCCAAGCAGGCGCCTGGTGTCCGCCCGGGCGCGTTCCCGCTTGAGCGCGCGAACTCTCGCCGCCGACAATGGAACGAGACGGATATACGCGATCGAGTGATCCACCGCGATCTTTTCCAACAGCTTGCACGCTTCGATGTGAATTGCTTCACCCGTGAGATCGGCAGCCTTCCAGAACCAGTCGTCCACGAAGGCGCCCAGCTTTTTCAAGTCAAATCCCTCCACGACGAATTTCCGGTGCGCGCGGTCGGACGATAGGCGCAGTCGAAGGGCGATGGGATTCATATCCATGGAGCGATAAAACGCCACGTAAATCTCGTGCCAACCGCGCAGCCGCAGCGGCAGCTTGATCGGCGCGGGCGGGAGCTTTCCCATGGCGTACAGCATGACGCCCTTGAAGTTTTCGGCCTCGTAGGCCAGGCGCTTCCATTTGCCCGCGATGTAACGGTCCGCGAGCGCGGACTTCGGTTCGCAGATCGAAAGATCGGAAATCAGGATTTCCTTGCGCATATGACATGTGAAGCATCGACTGCTTACTCGAGAGTTACTTTACTAAGAGAGAGCCGGACGATTCGTCGAACACGATCCTACCAAACGATTTCGGGTTGCAGAAGCCGGGCGTGCCGCTCTTGGACCATTGCTGTAATCCGCCCGCGCCGCCTTCGCGCGCGAGGTTGCCAAGCCATACGTCGCCGCCTTTGGGTGTTTTGGCATTGATGTCCTTGAAAGGAACAACCATCTCAATCGTCCACGTTTCCTTCTCGATATTCTTGGTAAACGCGTAGCGCAGGCCCGCGGCATTCCACAATTTATCCTGCGAACCCGGTCCCTCGAACCCTTCGCGAAGGTCCTGAATCGCGTTCTGTGTGGCACCGAGAAGGAAGTGATAATAACGGCTGGCTTCAATCGTGTCGTCGGGATCGAGGAACAGCTCCACCACGTCCATGAAACAGATCGGGCTGTCGCGCACAATGTCAACGCCCTGCGGGCCGGTCTTCGACGGTTCCTGACAGATGTACATGACGTAGAGATTTTCGGCGTCGTACAGACCACGAATTTCCGTCTTCGACGCACCGCCCATGATAACGGGTGTCGCCTGTTGCCACTCGGGGTCGTCCGCTTTGCCGTCGAGCTTTGGAGCGTTCTTGGTGTACCGAATGTGGAAGGACGCTTCGAGGTCCTTGCTCTTAAAGTCCAAGGTGAACGGCTTGTCAATCGAACACGGCCCCAATCCGATGGATGTGCCCGCGAGATCGTTCAGGTTCACACTTTTCCGCGCCTCCCGCCAGTCGCCGCCATAGCCGGCGCCGCTCTGGCCGGAGGTCAGCACGTTGCACAACTCGCTGTGGCCGGGGAACCAGTGCAGCTCGTACTGGCCATCGTAGTTCACGATCCGCTTGCGATAGGCATCGAACGCCTCGACCGCCTTCTGGAGTTGCGCGAGGTCGGCGGGACTTTTGTTGACTTGATAGGCGCGGTACATCCAGAGCGATTCGGTGGTCAGTCGAATGTAATCGAACTCGTCGCGGCTCATCCTGACCCAATTCTTCTCGCGCTCGGTCTTCGTCGCAGCCTCGGCGCGCTTGAGCAGTTCGTCCAGCACTTGCAGCCGCGTCGGCGGGTAGTACATCATGAGAAGTTCGTTCATTGTGCGCCCCGACAGGACCAGGTTTTTGTCCGATTGCTCGTGCAAGCGGTCGAAGAAGGTGATCATCTCGTTGGCAGCGGAACCGTAGAGTCCATGGCAGTATTCCTTCAGCAATACCTTGGGATCAAGCGACGGATCGCCCATCATTTTGCCGAACACGTAATAGGTAGGCCCTTGCAAACCCCAGCACTGGCCGCCGCCATTGTGGATGCCCACGATGCCAGCCTGCTTGAAGTGCCGCATCGTCTCCGCCGCTTCGTGGTACGACATCTTCACGCCAATACCCACGCCGTAGTCCACCCAATGCCACGGCGCGTACACCGTGCCACCCGTCACCGTACGACCTTCCCACTGACTGATCAGTTCGGGGCCGGCACTGCCAGAGAACTCGCAAACAACGTTCTTCGGATACTGCTGGAACTTCTTCGGCGGACTAAACGTTTCGGAGTACACAAGCAGGTGAATGAATTTGCCCGGATACTTGTCCACCAATTGCTCCGCCACCCCACGCGCGAGATCGTGCATCGGTTCGCCAGGGAATTCATTGAGGAGCTTGCCATTTGCGTCCTTCGCGCCGCTGACGTTGGAGAGCCTGCGGCATTTGTCACACTCGCAGGGCGTGTAGCCGTCTGATTGTCCCAACTGCACGAGGTCGTAGCCCGATGCGAATAGAGACTCAATGTTCTTCTTGATAATCTCGCGCACTTCCTTGTTCGAGGCGCAGAGGTGATTGCCGACGCCGGTCCGCTGGCCATTGATCAAAATGAAATAATCGGGGTGATCCTTGAAGTAGGATTCCGTTGGCACCCAACGCGGATACGTGTGTCCGCCAGCCGTGTACAGTTTGATGGCGAGCCGATAATTGTTTGCGTACGCCGCTGGCTCGATGCGCGGATCGCCATAGATGTCGCGGTTGCTGTGGTACATCATCCACGGCTCGAAGGTGCGATCCGTTTTCTCTTCGACGCTGATCGTCTTGTTCTGCGGGATGTACGCGCCCTCCGGCGTCGGTACCAGCCAACGCACACCGCAGATTTCTTCGAGAAACAACGTGGCTGCGCGGCAGGTCCCTTTCGCGCCGAGCATCGCATATTCGGAGTTGCCGCGCAGCGAGTTCGGCAGATAATCCCACGGGTCGCGAGTTGGGTTCGGGATGGGCCCACCGCCAATGGACGCGATGTCGCGACCGAGGAGATAGAGCACGCTGCCTTTGACGACCATTCTGCAGCCGTCGTATTTCAAATCATCCGTCTTGATGCCCGCTTTCTCGGCCAGCTTCGTGTGGCCGATGGAAATCAGCGCAGCGCTAGACGCCTTGCTCTCAGGTTCAATCGCGAGCTTGGCTCCGCTCACCTTCTCGACATAGTCCTGAACCCATCCCGCAGCCATCTTCGTCCACGGATCGGCGTCATTGGGGATGACGATGATGGCTTGTGGCTTGCCGTCATGCACCAACACGAAGGGCGCCGCCAAAGCAGCCGAAGCGAGGAGGCAAACAAAAAGGGTCGCGCGGAAAAGAGTTTTCATGCTTCTACCTTTTGTGGTTCTTCCGGGTCCACTGCAATAAAGTTTGATTGGCTTATTTTGGAAGCCACAAATACACGGTAAGTTGCGGTTTCCTCGATCGTGCGCTCCACGAACTTCGGGTGATACGGCGAGTCGCAATAACCGGAGTTCAAGCGCAGGCGCTCGATCGGGTCCATTTGGAAATACTCCCCGAACTCACAGCCAGGCGGAAATCCTTCACCGAGCCAGCGCTGCCGAGTGGACGGCCACGGACCGTGTTCGTAGCGGAAAAAACGATCCACCGGTCTCCCCAGGATCGAGTTCAAGAATCGTTCTCGGCTGGTCATTTAAGGAACCTCCGTTGCTTCGACGGACGCACACCGGCCGGTGCGATAAGCTTTGCGGATCGCATCGGCGACGGCGATGTTTTCGAGCATCTCGCTCATGGGCACGGGCGACTTTCCCGTTCGCGCCATGGTGCGGATTTTTTCGACGATCCTGCGCATTCCGTACGGGTGCGAATCATCATTCTGCGGTTCGCTCTGGATTGCGCCATATTTACCAATGGCGGCTGCGTGGAAACTGAAAGAGACACCAGCACCCCCGCCACCTTGGGCGGTGAGAAGAACGCCACCAGCCGGCTTGTCCGGTTGATCGCCATAATAGAGCTTTGCAACATCAATATCACTGTCTTTACTCAAGCACTGCACCGATTTAACACCATGACCAAAAACATGTTGCGCGGCGCTGATCGCGTGAATCAAACCGTCCAATCGAACAACCGCGCAACCATAAATCACACCGAGATTCAGCGGCGCAATTTCAACCAAACGATTCCGAAAATGCGTCAACCCCGGCGTTTCCCGCATAATGGACAACGACAGGACGGGAGCATGATGCTTTTTTGAAAGGCCGGTAATCGCAAGCGCGTCCTTTAAGCAGTAGGCGAATGGTTTATCAATAAATGTTGGCACGCCTTTTATCAGTCCAGGCGAGGCCAGCTTAACATGGTCTTGGCCTTCAGTTTTGCAGTCGCCGATAACAACCAGGTCCACATCGTCGGAAGCCTCGTCAAGCGTGTCGCACACCCGCGGCTTTGAATAAAATACTTTGGCGGCCAATTCCGCAAGCTCCCGATCTTCATCCCAAACCTTGACCACCTCGAAGCCTTCCACTTTTGGGATCGTCATGCGATCTGGCTCACGGTAGGTCGTGTAGAAATACAAATACGCACCGCCTGCCTGCCACCCATGTTTGAAAGATCCATCGCGACAGGGCAACGGCCCGCGCAACAGCATCGGCTCGTGCGCCTGCATGAGGACTCCGATGTACATCGTGTGCGTGTCCATGCGAATCAGACCAACTCGAATATAATTCTTGCGCATATTTTCCTGCTGGCGCTCCAAGATTCTCATGGCGCGACGACGCGCCCATCCGGCCGCAGCGCCCCCTGGACGGGCGCGCCGGCTTTACCAGTTCCCTTCGTGTCGCCATCCAGATGGAACAAAAGTACGGTGTTTGGATCAGAGGTGAGCGGACCAGCCTGCGGGATGAAATCCTCTTTGTAACGGACGACATCGCTCATGCGGATCTCGTCCACCTCACAGTTCAGACGATCTTGCGGACCTTGACAACCGATGATCAGATGATCGCCAAAATTGATTGGAAGATTTGCTTTCCACTGACCCAGGCGCGAGGCGCGCACTTTCTTTCCATCAATGAACATTTGGAAAGCATAAGCTTCAGCCTCGATATTCCACGTGACGGCGAGGTGCACCCATCTCCCCGCGACGAATGACATGCCAACGCGATCGAGCAGGCTCGAACCCTCACCACTGATCCCCAGGTTGAGGTTATGCCCAGACGCCATAAAGGCATACATATTCCGGTCGCCCCTCTGCCAGTTCGTGTTCAGAACAAACGATTTATTGTCAGCGGATCTGATGAGTGGGATGTTGCAATCCGGGACGGATTCACTGTCAAAATTCGCCCGGAACCACAATTCAATGGTCCCACCCTTTCCCATCGCCGTTGAGTCAGTGAGCGGAATGTCAAGCGACACTCCATTGCCGAGATATAGCCCTTGGTCCGTCCGGCTCTCGCTTCGCCCCTCCCAATAGGCAGCGCCCTTCGCCTCGGACCGCGGCCAATCAGGCTTGAGTTTTTCACTCCACCCTTCGGGCAGAAAAAAGCGATTCTCGCTGCCAAACGCAAGGAAAGGCGGCACGCCGCCGAGCTTTACGCGCGTGAGTTGGCCGCGAGAGTGTAGCGACCATACCTTTCCATCCATCCCAGAAGGCACCGGAACCGTTTTTTGTTCGCCTGCCTCCTCGAAGGAGCGTGCGAGCGATCCGTCCGGGGCGTCGATTTGAATCGGGCCGTCTGATTGCGCGTCAAACACCTTTGCTCCTTTCGGAACGAAAAAGAACCATTTCGCCCCCGGCCCTGGTATCTGATAGTTCGTTTTACCGATCACGAAGCCTTCCACCGGTATTTGGACCACCGTCGGAAGGTCCACGGGACCGACGGCGCGATATGCGGTCCCATACCCTGGTATGAGGCGATACCATTCCGCCGACTCGCCCGGGCCGAACGTGGCGCGATGATAGTATTTGTGATAGTACGGATCGATCCCGGGCTGAACCGGCGAGGAATGCGTATCCACCCACACAGCGCCCGGCCTGGCTGACCTGGAGCTGCTCACATCGAGGGGTGCGCCCGAGCCCCAGGGCATGTCCCCGCCGGCAAAAATCTCGACGGTTGTTGTTTCCCCGGGCGGAGGTTTCACGTAAAGGGGACTTGTTGCCACGCCAGCATAATGCTCGATTGCTTCTCGGGCCATAATCATCTCTCGTGCCGCCGCCGCCTCGGGAGCACGCGATAATGCGGCCAATGCGTACGGCACGGTGGCCATCACGGACCCCGCGCGGTCCAGCGGGCTAAGCCGGCCCGACTCCTCCAAGGGGACGGCATTGAAGCGATCCTGCTTGGGGTCCCAGTACATGCGCAGCGCCTCGTCCACAAGTTCACGCAGTCGCCAGAGGACGCTGGCATCGGCTGTCGCCAAATAGTAACGGGCGTAGTTTTCGCCCAAGGCGGCGAAGGAGAAATCACCTTGATTGGTTTCGTACGCAAAACGAATCGCCTTCAGCCCGGCCGCTCGATCCTCGGACGACCTCATCATATCCGCGTAGCGCATGGCCCAGGCCGCCTTGCGTGGCAGATAATGAATCGCGCGAGAGATCTCAGGCATGCCATACCAACTGTCCATTGGACGATGACGGAGTCCGTATGGGCTATGGCGATCAATCTGCCATGGCGCGAGCAAATCGAGGAATTCGATGAGTTTTGTATCCCAGGAAAATTGATAGAGGGTTGCCAGATTCACGAGTTCGGCATAAGTGGCGCGGTGCTCGTAATTCATCATTCCGCCCTCACCCTCCCATTTCCAGTGCTTCTTGACCGCATCAAGTCGTTCAGTCACAACATCCTTTGCGCGCAGCTCACCGGTGATGTAGTACGGATAGAGGTAGTCGCTCACATTCTGATTGAATGAACCGAACTTCTGCAGGTTCTCATCCGGCTCGCTTGCGCCCCAAAACATTGGCGTATTGTAGTGCAGATGCTTCCACACGCCCGTGGCATAGAAGCCGGCCCGCTTTTGCGGCAGATCCCAGTGGACCATTTGAACGTCCATCATATGATCGGACATGATCCGGGCAACGTTGTAATATTTGCGCCCGCCTGACCGGAGAAAGAGATGCCACGCATTTTGAATAAAGCCGTAGCGTTCGCGGCCGTAACGGAAATACTCCGAACGCCATTTTCTGTCCTTGGTGGCCGCCAGGTATTGTCCCCCGACATCGCCGCGGACATATTGCTGGGAATGAACCACGCCATGTTCCAAAAATCCCCAGTGTCCGAATCGTTCGCCAATGGCGATGATCCAATCGAAATAATCTGAAACCAAGCGCTCCTCTCGTGGAAATGTTTTCGGATTGCAGGGTGACAACGGCCCCAAAATGCCAGTCGCACAACTCCACTCGGGATCAGCGATCGCCAGGATCGGTTCCTGAATGACATGCGCCGCGCGCGCGATGCTTTCGACGGAGGCATCGCCATGATGAAAGAGCAGCCAAACCTCATGGGTGCGCGCCAAGCCCGCCGCGTCACATGGTTTTTCCGCCAGGTTCGGCTCCTTTTCTGATGATTTAACAAACAGCGATCCCCACTGCCCCCAATATTTAACTTGCGCGCTCGCTCGAAAGTCGAGTTCGAGTCCGCCGCGATTGGAAAACAAATGGACCCGCAATTCTTCCGGTCGCGCCTCGATTTCCTTGGGAAAACTTTGCCATAAATCGCGCACCACGGAGGTCACGGCGTGGGCGCTGCCGCGGACCGTCGCCCATTCTCCAACGCGATCCGTCTCGGACTTCACATCCAGTTTTCCGTCGCGGATCATTCCCACGACACCACGCGTCGTCTCGACGCCGTGGTGCTTGTACATTTCCTGGAAGAGGCTCGCCGCTTCGCCTTTGGCCAATGGCGTGGCGAACACTTCGGCGTTGAATTGATGGGACTTGTCGAGCACCGCTGAAACCTGCCCCTTCAACCGCAACGGGAATTGCAGGCCGATATCGCGGAACCACACTTTGTTCGTGTCGTCGGTGATGACGAATGTGTGGACAATCTTGATATTCGGTTGCCCTCGGAAAAAATGGAGCCGTGTGATCTGACGACCGCATTTCTGGCCGGCCGCGTCAACATACCAGCCTTCGGCGCGAACGACGGCTTCCTCCGGACCCTTGGATTCGACCAGAATCTCCGTCTCGGCCGCGGCTCCCGCTGCTCGAAACTCGCGTCCGTCATGAGCTGAAAAATAAAGAAACCCATGCGGCGCTTCCACAACATCGCTGCCATCGACATTGAGGCGAAGGCTTCCATCTTTTGTGAGGGTTGCCTTGAGCGCACCTGTATCAATTTGCATGGCATTCCCGTCGCCAGAGACACGCAGCTCCTCCGATGTCCTTGGCGCATGTTCCATTGGATCTTGCGCCGGATTTACCAAAACCGAGTACGTTTCGCCGGACTCCCATGGAAAATCCAACTTCAACCACTTGATCCCTCCGTCGGGCCGCCACGTGCCCAAAACACCCTTCTGGCATCGAACCGCAGCCCCTGATTTGTTCTGAAGAACGACTCTGGCGGGATCGTTCAGGAGATTTTCGGGTAACGGGACGGAGACGGAAACCGGCCATCTTCCTTGAACGGCAAATGGCGGAACGTCGCAATAGATTGGTATGCGCCGTTCGGGCGGCGTCTCCGCAACACAACGACTCCCAAAAATTAGCGCGCAACCGCTGAATAGGTATAAAAACAGCCTCATTTTTCGTAACTATTCAGGTCTCCCTTCCCTTCTCTGGTTTTTTGAGCTCTTTTTCCAACTCCTTGATTTTTTTATCTTGCTGAATAACATACAACGTGAGTTCTTCGATCTTTTCCAACAACTTCATGTCCCTGTCCTGTAAACTAAGTTTAGACCATCCTTTGTCATCATTCTTTTTGGGAATTCCTTCAAGATGCTGGCTCTGCTTGATAAACCGCTCAACTTCTTCAAGCGGCCTGAGCTTGTAGCCATTCTCAAAAACATGATCGGGAACCGCCAGGCCATGGCCGTCATCCATCAACCGCGCGTGCTTTAGTTTGATGTCGCCATCTTGAACGTCCAACCGGCCAATAATTCGAACCATTCCTGGATTGTTTGGATGATCATTCCCGAAAAGCTCGATGGTTCCACCTCCCCCCGTCTTCTTTCCCGCGACTCGCCCCCCGCTTAAAGTCAGCGAAGAATCGCTTAAAACCGGCTGAAGATGGACATCTTTGATGAAAAGCTCCTGAGCTTCGTTGCTCTTGCGCCCGAGGATCCAGACCTTTACGCTGCTCGAAGCACTTGCGGCCTCAAAGTATATCGTCTCCTTTTCCCAACGATCAAACACGAGGCCGCTTTGCGACAGTTGCTTCCTGGAGGCTTGCGCGTCTTCAATCACCACCACGGCCTGCCATCCCTTCGTCTGCTTCCACCGAAAGGTCAGCTTGTAAAGCGCGCCGGGCGTCGTCGAAATCGTCAAGATGGCCGAGGAATCTTGAGGCGGGGCATTCTTCAATCTGCAGACCTTTCCGTCCGTCGGGTCAGTGAGCCTTTCAAAACAGCCGGGCGTCGCCTGCCGCCACGATCCGATGCCTTCCTCAAAAAGCGAGCCATCTCCGGTGATCAGATCCTTTCCCAATGTTTCATGCACGGGCAAAACTCCAATCATGTTTTGTCCACGTGACAGAAAGCTGTAAGCAGGCACGCCCGGAAAATCTCTTAGAAAAGACCAGCGCTCATTGGGATCGGGAGCGCCATAGGCAACGGAGCCCTTCAGATCCTCTTTCACCGTATCCCGGCTCAACCATGACCACTTATCGATATTTTCATCCGACTTGAAGAACGGTTCCTGGCATACGTCAAAATCCAGATAACCCTGCTTGCTTTGAACATTTTTGAGAGCGACATGCGTTGAATTATTGCAATATCCGAGAATGCCGCCGGCCGTCGTGGCGATTCCGTCAAACACATTCGGTCGGAGATATTTTGGATTAAGCTTGTCTTTGCCTATGCCGGTGATCGTATCCTTCCATTCGATCACATAACGATTAATCGGTCCAACCATGGTCGCAGCTCTAAACCAATTATTATAAGATCCGTTCAAGACGATGGCGCTTTCCGCCGTTTTCCCTCCATCATAAAACAAACCATTGAAGGAATTATTGGAGCAATACTCCAAATAGAGGCCGTTTTTGGCGATGGAATCTCCAAGATAGATGGCATTGAATGCGGACCGGTCGACGCCAACAAGGCGCATTCCGTCGCCGCCGGGGGCCTCGGTGGCAATCGTATTGAAAAGGCAAGACCCTGCGCTCCCCTCAATCACGAATCCATGCGAACCGCTCCCGGCGATGTAAATCGATTCAAAAGTAACCATGGCCAGGGAACCCTGAAAAGATCGGAAGCCATGGCGCCCGGCGCTTCGGATATAGATATCGCGCATGGAAGATCCGGTCGTGTCTCCCTCGATTGATATTGCGTCATAGGTATGCGAAAACGCCAGGCGTTCGAACGTGAATTTGACGCCAAAAGTGCCAAGCCGCTTCAAACTGATCCCGTTCTGGCCCGGTTTTGCTTCAACGACGGTTTCAATTCCCAGGTCTTGAACATGAATCCAGCGGGCATCATCCCCCTGAAGAACGGGTGTGTTCGGTTTTTCGCTCTCGAGACGGATGACCGAGCCGCGATAATTATTCCCCACGTATTTGATGTATGGTTTCAGGCGAATCGTATCGGTCGTTCGATAGATGCCCGGTGGAAAATAGACGGTCCCACCCACTCCTCCCGTATGGCCGCTATTGTCATTGGGCAGGTAATTTGTTCTGCGAAAAGTGTCTTGCGTAAGTTCATCGGCGGCCTTGATTGCCGCCTGAATTGCCTTCGTATCATCTGTTTTACTGTCCCCTTTGGCGCCATAGGCTCTTACGTTAAACGAGCCGCCACCAGGGGCCTGCTCCGGCGGCTTTTCAGCATCTGCGTTCGCCTCGCTTCGGAGAACGATCAACGCAAACGCGCAGGGTAGCATCGCGAGGATCGGTGTTTTCAAGTATTGAAGATGCATATCGGTTAGCGGACGACAAACGAGGTTGCGCCTTCCTTGCCGCTGGCCAGGTCTTTGGCCACAAGCTTCCAGCGGCCCTTCTTATCGTTCAACGCAAGCGGGAAGCTGCCGCTGGCCTTGCCGTCTCTGGATGTGAGGTTTACGCTGTAGGGTTTGGATTCCGCGTCACTCGGGTCGATAACGCTGAGGCGCAATATATGCGTTCCGACTTTGCCTTTGGCTTTGACTTCCACGTCATAACGGACGGCCTCGCCAGCGGCGTATTCCGTGTTCGCCAGATTCACCGCCACGTCGCTGACTTCGTATGGCAACACGCTGTAGAGCTGCAAGGTCGTGGGCACGAAAGCGGTGTCCACGCCATCGGTCAAGCCGTAATCGCGATCGGAAAATATCTCATGAACGCGACCCTTCACAGGAAATTTGATCTTCACCTTTTGTATTTTCTTGGCGGAAGATTTGGCCAGGTCATATTCTCGAAGAATGCCATAATAATGAATGTCGCCGTTTTTGAAGTCCACAAGTTTGAGATGCGGTGGGAAATGTCCGCTTTCATCAACGATGTCGAGCACTTGTTTCACTCCTGCTTTCGCGTGAAGATGAGTGATAAACCGCAAGCACTCATCCATGGCTCGCGCGTGATCGCCAAGATCGCGAGTGTTACGCAGGTTCTCGAAGCTCTGGGCAAAATCGCACGCAAGGTAGATCGCGAGCCCTTTGCCAACGTTGTTTCCAAATGCCACGGGAACTTTTTCATTGTTCGCGACGGCCAGCACTTCGGCGGAGGTTGCATGCAAACCTGTTTCCAAGTATGCCAAAGGCATCTCTGGAAAGGATGAGCCAAAATGATGTTCTTTTCGGACACTCGCGCTTTCTGTCTTCGCAATTTTGCTGTCCTTTCGATGAATTCCGAAGACTTTATCAAGGCTGCCCTCCGTCGTGAATCTGCAGTGCCCGTCAACGAGACCAATTGCCAATTGGCCAATGAGCATGCCGCCTTCTTCGACGAACTTTTTCAGTGACGCAACTTCCTTATCCGAAAGAGAGCATGACATGGGAAGGTAGATGACCTTGTAGGCTTGAGTTTTACCAGCCGCAAGCTGCTCATAGGAAATCCAGCCATTGTCAAATCCGCAATGATCCATAACATTTCTCCATTGCCAGCGACCGTTTGCCCACAAATCCCCTTGTCCAAGAATCAGCGCGGCGCGCGCGGCATTGTTATGCGCGTAGTGCATGGCCACCGGTTGCGGCGTACGGCGGCTTTCGTTAAGCAGACGACCGATTCCGCGATTGAGTTGCGTGAGGAATTCCTTGTAACCCTTGGCGCAACCGGACAGCGTCCAGTCGAAATTTGGCAGCCTCTGGGTGCCGCAGACCGCCATGCCATTCATGCCGAAAAACATGTGGTAATAAATGTTGAATCGCATGCTATTGAACGATTGGAACTGCCCCCACTTCAGCATCTCGATATCATTGCTTTCATCCTGCCAGCAGTTCAGCTCATCGAAACCTCCATAAGCCTGAAGGAGCGTGAGTGATTTTCGGAGCAGCCAGTCGTCTTCGCCCGAGTATGCGTTCGGACCGAAATTCCCACACAACCCAAAGCGCGCGCCGGGTTTCTCCCGTTCCACCGCGAGGCGCATTTCATTGAAGTATTCAGCCACGGAGATGTCATTGAAGGCGCGATGGTCAGCCCATGAAGCGAAATTCTTATCCCCGCGCGCGAGCGATTCCTTCATGGTCAGCGGCCTGACCAGATCCCAGGCTTCGAACCGCGCGCCCCAGACCAGGTTGAGTTGCTTCAGATCCGCGTATTGAGTTTTTAACCATTGGCGCAACTTGGGCAGGCAGAACCCGCAAAAGCAGAAATCCGTGCCATTACTATGGACATATTCATCACCGTATTGAGTGGAGTCCGCACCCGGAGCCGACACCTGGGCGCGGGCTGCCGCCGACTCATCCGCGAGGCACCTGGGGTTATTGACGCAATATTGCATGGTCGGGTGCTCGGGCTTGCTGTCGGCAGCGGGCACTCCATTGCCCAATCCGCCTGAGCGCCCTTCAATGACCATATTGCGCCGCCGCACCGCATCGTGATACGTGGAAACCTTGTCAACGTCACCCTGCATTGAAAGCGCCGAGTTAAAACCCAACTCTTCGGTTAAACGAATAAACGGTTCGATCAAGTAGGTGTTCAATCCGTAGATCGTCAAGTTATTCCAAGCCAGATTGATGGGATCGCCTTCATGAGCGCGCTTTTTAATTGGAAAAGTCACGGTCCGATGAAATTCGTGGATGTCGAGCCGCTCCTTGCCGCGCGTCAACTCAGTCTCGATTATCATGAGGCGGTTGACCGGGTGTTTGAGCATGAAAGAAAGTTTCTCAACGTTGGAGGCGACGGGCGTCTCCTTTTCGATCAGCAAGCGGTCGAACCCGTCGCGAATACGGGTTGTGAGCATGCCATCTTTTGAAATCGCGCCGTCCAGCTTCACGTCGAGCTCAATCGCGTCGCCCTCGCTGTAGGAGGATTTGCCGTCTTTGACTTCGGCGATCTTCAGCGGCTGATTAACCTGCAACGCAGCGGACGCCCAGTTGATAACCTTGCCCCGCGGATCGCGGAGCCAGATGTCGAACAGATTCACCCCATGGCGCAACGAGTTTTTGATTGGAAGCACAATCTCCGATTTGTCCTTCTTCAGATCCACCTTCTTTGTCTCACCGCCGAGCGCGTTGCCATATTTGTCTTGAATCTTCATTTCAACGGTCACCGGCTGCGCGGCCGCGCTTTTGTGAAGCGCGGAATCCGCATCCTCGCCGCCCGCGCCGCGCTTCGCGGAAGCGCGGCTGCACACGATTTTTACCGTGTCGCGCGAGGCGTCAATCTTCTCGATCATCACGACAGGCTCTTTTTTCGCCGCCCACAAGACCGCTTTACAGAGCAGCGAAAAATGGTATTCCCAATGCGAAAAAATAGGCGGGGGAGCAATTTCTTCTTCTCCTCTCCCCACCGCGGCCATATTCGGAATCAGGCCGAAAAATTCATTCTGCCCAGCGGCGTCCCGCGGGTCGCCTGATCGATAGCCAAATGCCACGACTCGCCCCTTTCCACACGAGCGAGTTGCCACCAACGGATTGCCTCCCGCGTCCGCAAGCACCTCAGCTCCTTCAGCTCCCGGATAGGAGTAAACGTCGGTGGCGGGCAGCGCTTCAAAAGGAATTCCATTTGTGATAAAATGATCTTTCTTCTTTTTCCAAGGCACGCGGCTCATCGCTCCCCGCTTCAGCAGCGGAGAAAGACCCGGCAAAGGTTCAGTAGAATCAGGTTGTACCACGACAAGTCCGCTCCCTGCCTGTACTTTCTCTTGAACGACGGCCTGTTGTTCAGCCGTGAAATACTTGAACATGTGCCCTGCCATGACCAAGACATCCCAGTCAGGATTATCGCCAAGCAATCGCGCAAGGCCTGCCTTGAGATCGCCAACCGAGGTGCGCCCATAATAATCGGACATCGATTCGCGGGTGTCCGTGGGAAAAAGATAGGTGGTGTCAAAATCGAGATCCATCCGCTGAGCCAGCTCGATCACCTCGCGCCCGTAGCGTCCATCCACGAGGATCAGCGCCTTCGTCTTGCCGCCGTGATACGGACGCGCCCATTTCACGTGCGGCGTCTCGCAATCCATCGAAGTGTAGTTGGTCTTCACCTTCGCGCCCGCCTCGACGATGCGTTCCTCGGTCGGTTTGAACACGTATTTGCCGCTGGCTTTGCCGAACACCCGCGCCAGTTCCGTGTTGAGCAACTCCTTGTCGTCCTTTTTTAACACAAGCGAAAAGACATGCGTGCCGTTCCGCGCGGGTGTGAACGCCGCCGCCAATGGCAGTGGTTCGTCGGTCTTGAGCGACAGTTTTTCGTCAGCGATCGTCTTCCACTCGCCGTACGGCAGCACCCGCGCGCGAAGGATCGCCGCGACGTCCTGATTTTTGCCCGAAAGGAGCATCGCCGCGATTTTGTTGTCGGCCCATTTGAGATTGGCAACCACGCCGCCGCCTACGCCGGCAATTTCATCCATTCCCTGGAAGGGAACAATGGCGGCGGATGTCTTAAACGAGCCGCCATCGGGAATCGTGATGTCGTTGAACAACCACTCCAGCGTGGGCAGGCCGTTGTGATGGCCGCTGCCCCAACTGTAGAAAAGTTTCAGGTAGCGATAATCCATCAGAAACGCGATCCCCGTGTGGTGCTGGCGGTCCGCCACACCGACCCATCCGCGCGCGGGATTGTTCCACCACGTCTCAATGCCAGCGGGTTTGCCGTAATCGAGCTTGACGACGCCATCATCGCCAGGCGCAAAGTAGCTGAAGTTCTTGCTCTTCATAATGCCTTCGCGCGTGCCAACGAAATTGTGATACAGGAGGCGGAACGGAATTGCGGCCGTCGCGCCTTTCGAGAGTTGGTAGTCCCAATCCACCTGCACGTCGCTGCGATCTCTGTGGAGCGTGATCGTTTTATAAACCGTCAGGTAAGCGCAGGGCCCGGTTTTGCCCGTGGCCCAAAGTTGGAGACTGATGCGGTCGGCGGTGTTTTCAAGGAGCTTGTACTGATAGGGCGCCTCCCACCAATCGCCGCCGCCTTGCGCGTTGATGTTGTCGGCCAGGAAACCACCGCCGCCGCCCGGCGCGGACGGAACTTTCGGCTGGGTGAAATCCATGCCCTTATAACGAAAGCTCGCGATGACGCCGCCGATGGACGGTTTGATGACCAGCTTCACGTACTTGTTGGCAAGCAGCAGTTCGTCCTCGGGATCTTTGTCGAAGTTGCCCTTCTTGAACACCAACGCGTCGCCCGTGTCGGGAATATTGTATGGGGTCAGCGCGCCCGCGTCGGCCTTCGGATCAATTGCGGCAGGCGGAGCGATCGGTTGCGGCTTCTTCGCATAGATTCGGACGGCATTGACGCCGAAATACCAGCCGTCATTATTGAAGCGGAGGCGCAGTTGTTGGGCGGATTTATTGATATTGGTGAACGCGAACGACGTTGGTCCAGGCTCACCCGGGTAACCGAGCTTCCAGCCCGTGGCGACCTTGCCGACTTCCTTGAAGTCGCCGGCGCGATCCATGATGAACAAGGTCATGTCTTTCAGACCCCAGTTGAGGTTGCCGCGGGAGATGTCCATCTCGATGCTCGACAACTCGTGGGCTGTCCGTAAATCGAACGTCACATCCGTAGTCAGCGTGAACGCCCACGGCCCCACGCCTTTGCCCTCGATCAACGCGGTGTGATCGGGATCGTTCTCGGGTTCCCGGTCATACGTGTATTTAATATCCTCGACCAGGACTTCTCCCCTTGCGTTATGCTCATCAATGGCCTCTTGTTTTTCGGTCGCTTGCTTGAATTCAGCGGCGAAATCCGCGCCGAAGATCGCCGGTCCCGCGCTTTCCCAAAAAACGGCCAGGAAAACCCAAAACCCGATGATCGAGATTCGCATCATGGAATACGGTTCCAGAAGTCTATGGAAGCCTCAACGTCAGCCGGGTTCCCGCTCCAAGGGTTTGGCACATCGCTCCGTTTCAGTGCCGCGACGTGTCCGTC
>JACQHZ010000495.1 GCA_016198745.1 Verrucomicrobiota bacterium | reverse complement strand
CTACAACAACCGAGAAATCTTCTCCGGAAAACAAGATTTCGAACATTAGTAGTATAGCGCCTGACGGCGCCACTACAAACAACGCTTGACGACGCATGTCAACTCGACCCCTGCGAACCTTTTTACAGCAGCGCGCCTTTTGGGTTGCCCTGGCGCGACTTGGGATCGTCGTGTTTTGCGTCATCACAGGCAGCGGCTGCACTAAACCGCCGTCTCCTGATTCGCGGGATGGAATGGCGCGAACCGCGCCGCCGCGAGATCGACCGGTCGATGTGACTCTGCCCAACCCGTCCTTTGATCCGGCGAAAGATATGTCGGATTGGGAACTGGCCGACGGCGTCACGCTGAATGCGGACCGCGGCGCGCGCGAAAAAGGCGCCTTGCGCTTTTCGCTCTCGCCCCAGCGATCTTCCGTAAGCGCCCGGCTCAAGAAACCGCTGGCGATTCCGGGCTGGCATTGGCACCGGTTGACGTTTTCCTATCGCCTGACGCCCGGCGCAAGCGCAACGGTTTCGTGGCTCGAAACGGATCAAGACGGCATCGTCCATCCGCGTCATTGCCGGAATTATCCCGCTGTGGCGCTGGCACCGGCCGCGGAGTTTACCACCGTTTCGCTGGACTTTATTTCATGGCCAAACGCCACGCAGTTTGCGCTGGTTTTTAACGCTGCGCTTGCAAACGGTTTTGAGGGGGATGCTGAGGTTTTGCTTGATGACCTTCGTTTGCAGACCATGCGTCCTGCGCCAACGCAACGACCGCGCCGGCTCGAACGCGCGGTTCCGAACCACAGCTTTGAATCCCAAAACATCTTTGGCTACCAAAATCCATTCGAAGGCGCGTCTCTCTCGATTGTCGAGGGGACGGACGTCGCCGCCATAGCGGGACAGGCTTTCCATGGCCGGCGATACCTGCGGCATCATCCCGGACCGAGCGGGAAAGGCGTCTGCCACTACTATCTGCCGGTGCGCGAGGACGTCGCGCTCGAACCTGGCCGACTCTATCGGATTTCGCTGCAAGCGCGTGGAAACGGCGCCGTCTCACTTGGCATCAACGCGGTCACCGCCTGGGCGGGACAGGGCGCAAATCTTTTTGACGTGCCGCATTATGACCGCGCGCGAGTGTTTCCGCTTACGACAAACGACTGGCGCGAAGTGCGCGCGAGTTACATCATCGATCGTCAACCGATCCGCGAATTCAGGGTGGTGATGTTCCTGGACGGAATGGTGGAGGCTGACGATGTTCAGATCGACCAAATGCGATAAACCTGGATATTTCACACTCCGTGTGTGAAATATCCACCCAAAGGGCCGAAATCGCCCCGAGAATCGGGGCTTTTCGGGGTAGCCCCGCCCCTTTGGAAAGGGATGTCGCAACTGGCGGCGCAGCATCTGTCCCGGGCTTATGGCGAGTCCGAGCCTGAATACACAACCGACGACCTGCGCCAATGAACGAAGGCGACATCGCTCTGGCCCCGCTCCCGCAAGCTGGCGATTCCCCTTGAATGCGTGGTGTTTTGAGCTAGTTTATTTGTATGAACCGTCCTCAAGTTCATTCTGAAGCCGCAAATTATCGTGTAATTCTGATCGAATCCGAGGAGGGATATGCGGTCAGTTGTCCCGCGTTGAGAGGATGCCACTCCCAGGGCGCCACTCGGGAGGAAGCGCTGGAAAACATCAAGGACGCAATTCGTGAATGGCTGGCCGCCGAAGCGGACGAAGCCAAAACCTTCAAGGTCATCGAAGAAGTGGTTTCAGTTTAGGTCATGCCCAAAATTCCCGGTGTCAATCAGGCCCAGGCGATCCGGGCATTCGAAAAACTGGGGTTTCGGATCATCCGCCAGGGCAAACATATCATCATGTCCAATGGCGAAATCCGCCTCGTCATTCCCCGTCACAATCCAATCAACGCCTTTACAATGGGTGGAATCGCGCGGGACGCCGGATTGGTTCCGGACGAATTTCGCAAACTGCTTTAAAATGACGCCTGTGTCTTGGAGCTATTGAGAGTGGCGCAATACGCTGCGACCCTGGGACTCGGCCGGTTTGTGAAGAAAGTCCGTTTCACTCCCTCGAACGGTTGTCAGCCGCTAAACGGAAAAATCTGACGATGCTTGAATTTATGCCTTTTTCGCCTTCATGGGTGGCAGGTTGGAGAGTTTGATGCGCTGGTAAGCTCCGCGCTTCTGGTCTTCGGGATGCGGATCAATCGCGAGCACCGTGATGTCTCCCTGATCCGGTCCGTAAGCCCAAAACAGGCGGCCGGCGGCCGGGGTGTTGTTTTCCAAATAAGACTGGAATATTTTGATCTTATATTTCCGGGTCAAATCGTCAATTTCATGCGATGCCAGGCTGTTGTGTCGGGGATTCTGGCCGAGATAACTGAGCGCTTTGACGAGCTTCTTGAAAAACCTCTCTTCATTCCCATCCAGTTGCCCTTGCTGTTTTCTGGACGTGAGATCGTTCCAAAACGCTTCCATCTCCGGCACTCCCATGCGGATTTTGAAGGCCATGGAAGCCAATCAGTCCTCGATGAACGCAGTCAGATCAATGGGAGCCGAAACCAGCCCTTTCCTCAGATTGCCCACGGACTTGTCCAGCATCTTCAAGGAGCGGGTTGAAATCGCCTGCGGGGGCACCAGAACGCGCGGTTCCAACAGGTAGAAGCCATTGGAAAACGCCTTGACGTGAAAATACTTCGTCTTGGCCCCGCGCAAGCTGATTCGCTTTTTTGCATCCGCCGCCACGTCGTAATCTTCGACAACCGCAATTCCGGTTCTTGTCTTGGGATGGGGCGCTTTCAAAGTTTGCATCAACCCAAGATGGTGGGATTTCCCACCTTTGTCAACCCCCGTTTCCCCCCTTGCTCTCCACCGTCCGGATTGGGGAGCGCCCCGCGTAAGCGCCGCCGGCGTTGCGGCTGAATCCCTTGCTCTCCACCGTCCGGATTGGGGAGCGCCCCGTGGGGGAATTGAAATCGGCGGCCCCGCCTGCCAATCGGCGGGCAGGGGCGGGCAGATCGCCGACCAACTACTGCCAACCCGGTAATCGGGTCGTCTCCTGATTTGCCCTGTGCCGCTGCGATCCTGGGACTCGGCCGGTTTGTGAAAAAAGTCCGTTTCCCTCCCTCGAAAAGTTGTCAGCCGCTAAACGGAAAAAATCCGGCAATACTTGGATTGACGGTGCGCCGGCACAAACTGGCATGGAGTAACGAATGAAAGAGTCGTACAGAAAAGGCCCAGCAAGCCATTCTGACCCCCAGTCATGCGCTGGGCATCGCGAGGTGCCCGGCGAAGCGTTGATCGGGGCGCACGCAGACCAGCCATTGAGCTGCGAAATCAAATATGTCTGGGGAGCCGACGCTGTTGTCAACTGCGGAAGGCTACAACTCTGGCGACGCCGAACGCAAGTCGTCGGGGAACCCTGCGCAGTCGAAGACCCTGAGTATGCGTGGAAACTCCGTGAACGGGAGCCGGGAGATCCCAAGAGTGCCTGCCTGAGAGGGATGAACAGGCCGGTCAGGGAAGGTGACAAACCATACGCCTGACATGAACGCTCCTGGGAAGTCGGACGGTCGCATAGTACCGATGAAACTGCCGAACAAGGGTGGGCCGGTTCCATCTGCGGAGGTGGTGGAGGGAAGGCGACCGATCAAGGGGAACACTGAGCAGACGGCCACGCTCCGGACGCAGAGCCGGGAAAGTGTGTCGAACGGACTGCAAGGTGTGCGAGAAGTCCACGGTCTTCGATTGCTTGCCGATCTCGTTGTAAACCACGCGGCTAACCGAGCCATCGGGATCCGTGGTTTCCGTGACGCGATTGGCGGCGTCGTAGGCGCGGGTGGTGGTGAGCGTTTCAACGCCGGTCGGCGTGGTGCGGGTCGTGGTTTGGGCGAATTGGTTGCCATTCGCGTCATACGAGTATGACGCGGAGGTGAGAGTTGAGAGTTGAGAGTTGAGAGAGGTTGTCTTGGTGAGATTACCGGAAGAATCGTATTCGTTTTGAGAGAGATTACCGAGGGCGTCCTTGGTTTGGGTGAGGTTGCCGCGCGCGTCATACGTCATCTCGGTGACATTGTGGAGAGCGTCCTCGACGCGGGTGAGGTTATCACTGGCGTCGTATGTGTTCGTCGTGATCTTGCCGCGTGGATCAGTCGTGGTGAGAACTCTTCCGGTGGCGCTGTAGGTGAAGGTCGTGGTATTGTTGAGCGGATCGGTGACCGAAAGCCGATTCCCCTGGGCGTCGTAGGTGAAACTTGCCTGCAAGCACGGCGAAACGAGAACCGACCAAAAGACCACTGCTGTCAGAAACGATTGAGCAAGAAATCTCAGAGCTTTAAGTATTCTACCGCGTTTCATTCGTTTTTTTCTGTATTCACGTTTAATCGGGTAATTTCTTATCATGTTCACTTGGAAACGGACGTTGGCGATAGACAATGTCCCATGGAGGTAACCCGATCTTCCTTAAACCGGGAGACTCTTCTCTATTTTTTTGATATTGCCCTTCGATATAAAATAGGTGAATCACTCCATCATGGAGAGCAACCTTGGAGCATCCGGTTGTCAACCCAGCTTTAACGTTATCTGTCACCCGCATCGAGGGCTTCCAAGTCCGTCCATCGTCGCTGCTGGTTACATAATAAATGTCACTGGGTGACCAACGAGAACTACCCACCTTTCCAGTTTTCCGTCCAGCCCAAGCCACCAAGAATAGGAGCATGTCACTCAACCCACTTTTGCTGCGTGTAAAAAGTTTGGGTGATGACCATCTGGTATCTACAGGGAAATTCGGCCTCCAAGTATAGGGATCATAAGCAAGCCTCAAGGCTAGAATGAAAGCTACAACAATCAAAAAACGCTTTTTCATTTCCCTACTGTAACCTACTCCTTAGATCTTGAAGAACATCAGGATCCTCCCAATACTTGATATGTTCAAATAATCCCCAAATTAGCCCGCTAGCCTGTGGGTTTGTGATGTTTCTTTCCCAAGAAACGTCCGGATGGCCAACTAATCCAAATCCAGTTGGACTAGGGAAAACAAAACCAAATAGCGAAATAAGATACCCTGGATCATCGAGCGTAAAAGGCGTCAATCCAATTATTATCATATTTTTCCGTTTAGCGGCTGACAACTGTTCGAGGGAATGACAGCAGGTGAAGAGACGATCTGAGCAAGTTACGTCCACTCGATCTTCAACGGTTTCTCGACGATGGGGATGATCTGCAAAGCGGCCTCCAGCGTGTCCTCAAATTCCAGCCGCAACCGGCCGCGGCAGGTCAGCCAGTCGCGAAGGCCGATCTCCCACATCAGGAAGCGACCAAAATAGTGGTCGCTAATCAATTTGCCGCTCAGATATGCGCGGGCGCACGCGCCCTGGTAGTGCGCGCGAAGGACGACGTCGCGCGTTTCGGCGAGGAGTTCGGGCGTCACGTCCGCCTCCCAGATAAAGCGGGCGCCCTCGCGGCGTTTGGTCCACGCGATGGTTTTTTGCGGCAGAGGCAGGGTCCCGCCGGCCTCGTACAGGCCGAAGTCCGCGCGATACGTTCCGTCAATGCCCTCAATCCGCGGCTCGCGAGGGGTGAGCATCCACAGGTAAAAATCTGACTGTTGCGCCTGGGCAATCCGGCCGCCATCGAGCAGGCACAGGTTGGAAATGCCCACGACCGGTCCATCGGGAGATTCGATGTCCCAGACGTTGCCGGCCAGTTCGCGTTCCAGGTGCGCCACGCGCACCGGCTGATCGAGTTCCAGCACGCTGATCTGCAAAGTGGCGCCGGGCCGGCCCAGGAGCGCGACCGTGTGCGGGGTTTCCCACAGCGGCAGGCATTCGCCGAAGGTGCGGATGTTGCAGGCGCGTTCGGCCACGATGACGGTTTCGAACGTTTCGTTGGCGTCGGCATAGAGCATTAGTTGCGTGGCGTTGCGGCCAAACGCCCGGCGGTCCAGCAGTTCCGCCGTTGAATACTCCAGAAACGTGCGCGGCTGGATGCGCACATAAAATGGCATGATCTTGTTGCGCTGGGGGGGCAGCGCCATCTGGATGCGCGCGGGATATTCACGGTGGGTTTCGCACGGGATGCCGCTGGGGTTGGTTTCGACACGGATGTCGCGCAGCCAATGGCTGCCATGCACCTTGGTGTTGCGAAGGAAGAGGAAATTGGTCTCGCTAAGGTTCAAGCCCGCAGTGCAGCGGCCGGCGGCGTCCACTTTCCGCACGTGGGCCAGGGTCAGATCGGTCGTCTGCTCCTGACGATGGTAGCCTTCAAAGAGATCGCCGCCCTGCTCGCCGCCGGGATGCGCCTTGCCGTGACTGCGCGCCGTCGCCCATTGGTAATTGGGTTTGCTGGCGAGCATTTCCTGCTCGAAGCTGCGCAGCATCCAGCCGAGGCGCTTCAGCCAGCGATAACTTTCGCGCGGGGTGCCGACGGCCGTGATGGGCGACTGGAAGTTGACGTCGCGCGGCGGCATCATGCCTTCGGTGTTGGTCCCGCCGTCAGGCGCGTCGCCGTGTTGGCCGTCGGTAACCATATAATAATTGATTCCGCTCGCGCCCTCGGCCAAATCCCCGTAGCTGAGCGCTTCGACGTAGGCCGGCTCGACCATCGGCCCCTGGTAGCTGGTGGTGTTTTTGTACGGCGGCAGATCAAAGAAGCGCACGAACATGCTCGATCCCGTCTCGATGGTGATGCACGGCCGCGTATGCTTCGCCCAACGCTCCTGGTTGACGGGCCAGATTTCCCGTTCGGCATTGAAACAGGAAACCACATAGCCGCCGCTCGTGTCCACGAGATCTTTGATCTTCTCCTCCTTGCCGGGCCAGTAGTTGATATCAAGAATCGGCACATCCACTCCATGTTCTTTGGCGATGTCGTAGTAATAGAGAACGTGTCGGGCGTTTTCTTCGGGATTCGCCGACCCGCGCGGAACGTCGTTGCCTTTGCTTCCCGCCGAGCCGAGTTCATTTTCCAGCATGACCATTAAAATCGGCCCGCTGCGCGTAATCAGCCGCGGCACGGTGATTTTCATCTGTTCCTCGTACCACTTTCGGCTTAGCGCCAGGTACTCCGGGTCGTTCGAGCGGACGCGCGACAATCCCAGTTTCTGGATGAGCCAATCGGGCAAACCGCCATTGCGCCACTCGCCGTGCACGAATGGCCCGTGTCGCACGATGGCGTACAGTCCTTCGGCGTGAATCAGATCGAGGAAGCCGGCCAGATTTTTGTCGCCGTCCCAATCGAAGCGGGCCGGCTCGGGTTCGTGGAAACCCCAGGTGATGTAGAAGGTGACGGTGTTCATGCCCGCAGCCTTCATTTTCAGGAGGCGATCCCGCCAATGCCGCGCGGGCGTGCGGGCGAAATTGAAATCGCCGCCGAAGGAAAAGAACGGTTTGTCATCGATCAGCAGGTAATCGCGATGAATCGCGATTTTTCGTGGTTGTGTCATGGTCTTTCGTCCTTTTTTGTAACGGATCAGGTTGACAGGTTCAGGGTTCAGCGTTCAGGGTTCAGGGTTGGGGGAGCGCACACGCCCTCGCGTGTTTCGCACGGCGCCTCGCCGGGCAATTCCGGTTTGGAGAAAATCGGCTGGGCGCCGATTTCCACACGCGAGAGCGCGTGTGCTCCCCAACCGTTGAACCTTTGAACCCGAAACCGTGAACCTGAGTAATCACCTTCTTTTCCATTTGACTTTATTTTTCCGAGGACTCATACAACTGCGCCATGAGACATGTCATGTCAAGATCTTATGGGCGCGAAATCCTCTCCTAGACCTCCTCTTTACCAGCGAACGGCTTTTCGGCTGCGGGGCTTTATCGCGAAACATGGGGAGCCGGGCCAGCAACTCGATTCCGAAACCGAGCTTGCCGTCCGTTTCGGCGTCTCGATGCGGACGATTCGGGAGGCACTTGGCGTGCTCGCCCACGAAGGACTCATCGAGCGGAAGCACGGAAGAGGAACGTTTGTGGGGCGTCGCCGGCAACAGCACGTGGCCCTGTGGTGCGCGACCGATTCGCGCTGTTCCCAGGGGTCGCAATGGTCTTTTCGCGTGCTCGAACGAACGGAAGCCCATCTGCGTCAGGAGAATGTCAGCGCCAAGATCTATTGGACTTATGTCCGGCACGAAGACGACGACACGGGTTCCGGCGCGCAGCAGATGATCAGCGATTTGTCGCAGAATCTGATTTCGGCGGTGGGCGTCATGCAAGGACCATTCGTTTCTTCCGCGCAGAAGTTGGCACAAAAGAATCGAGTGCCTGTGGTGGGGGGCATCCTCTCACCGGATGCCTCCGAACTGTCGGTCGGCTGTGACCGCGCCGGGGTGGCGCGGCGGGGCGCTCAGTACCTGTTGGAGCAAGGGTGTCGGCGGATTGCTTTGTTAGGGTGGTTCGATTCGCCCAATCCGCCTCCTCAGTTGGGGGGCCACTTGGGGGAGTGGGCCTGGTATGCCGCCTTTCGCTCCACGCTCGAGCAATCTGGCGTGCCGGTTCGCGAGCGGTGGATCCGGGGCGACTTGCATCCGACGTGGACGGGCGCAGGCTATGAAGAATTCCGCGAAGTCTGGTCGGCGGAGACGGAGAAACCGGATGGATTGTTCGTGATTGATGACGTGCTCTTCCAGGACGTTGTTGCGGCGATTCTCGAGATGGGCATTGCCGTGCCCAGCCAACTGAAAGTGGTGGCGACGGCCAACAAACGCATGGTGACTTGTCCGTTTTTTCCTGCCGCGAGGATCGAACTCGATCCCGACGAACAGGCAGCCGCCACGGGACGAATGCTGGCCAAACTGGCGAAAGGGGAGTCGCTTGCTGAGCGGCAGGTCATGATCCCGTTCGGATGGGCGCCTGCGCCCACGAAAACGGAGGATGCAGGCAGGCGTACAGAGTGCAAGTATGTAGAAGCGATCTCATAAACCCTGTGACTACTCAGAGCCTGCCCCCGCAAAGCTTGTCCTCGCGGAAGCGGGGATCGCCAATCGTGAACCGTGAACCACGGAACCCCCCGCTTTTGCGGGGGCAGGCTCTGAGTAGTCACAGGGTTTATGAGATCGCTTCTACATACTTGCACTCTGTACGCCTGCCT
>JACQHZ010000467.1 GCA_016198745.1 Verrucomicrobiota bacterium | reverse complement strand
TTGCCTCTGGGAAGAGGTCCCGCCGTGGCGGGACAAGGCCGAGTTTTCCCCAAGCCCAGCCCCGATTTTTTGGGGCGATTTCGGCCTTGGGTGGATATTTCACACACGGAGTGTGAAATATCCAGGCTAGCTACCGGAGCTACATCCGCGCCCATTACCTCATGATGGACCGTGTTGACTGAACAATCATCCACCGGCGAAAAACCGAACCATGATCTCATCCATCCAGTCCCCAACGGCGTCCTGCAGTCGCAGATGGAGCCTTCTTTGCTGGGGCGCCGCCCTGACTCTTGGTGTGGGATGGGTCATCGCTCTTCTTCTGCACCCGGAGCCTTCGCTCCTTTTGCCGGATAGCGTTCCGGACACTCTCCTCTACACGCTCTTCATCCAAAAGGCAGCCGCCGGCTTCGGGTACGGCGACCCCTTCCTCTGGGAATATCGCGATGATCCCGCCTCCCTACACTCTTTCTTCCACTTCTGGCCCCAGATGTACGGCGAACTCTACCGCCTCGGCGGCCATTCGCTGCTGCTGGCCGTTTCCATTTTCCTCTCAGGCCTTTGGTTCTATACGGTCTTTCGTTTCGCGCTTCGTCTCGGGCAGGCGCGGCCCTACGCCTTCTTCATGGCCGGGGTGCAAACATTCTTCATCGTTAATATCGCCTACCAAGTATGCGGTTTCAAGACCAACTTCGCGGCCTACACGTTTTGGGTGACAGAACACTCGCGACTCTATCCCACAGTTACCTCCATGGCCTTCTACAACCTCGCGGCACTGGGCGTGCTATGGGCTTTGAGCCGCCCAGAAATCCTCAAAACGATCCTTGTCGCCGCGCTCGTGGCGTTGACGGTTTACGGACGGCCGTTTGACTGGATGGTCCTGCTCGGCGCCCTCGCTATTTTAGTTGTTCTGGCATGGCTGCGCCGTGGCGCAATCGTCATGCGCACAACGCTCCTCATCCTTTTCCTGGCAGGCCTTTTCAGCCTGTTCTTCGTGATGGCGTATTTCGGATATCAAAAATTGCATCACAATGCCTATTTTGATCAGATCATCCGCGGAAATTTGCACGTCAAGGCTCCAAGCCACTACCTCAAATATGCGGCGCTTTGCATCGTCCTGCTCGGCGCCGTGGCGCTGGCCTTCTGGAAATCCCTGCTTCCGCGAGGGAAGACCATGAACTGGGACGCCGACGGAGGGGAATCGACATCGCTTGCATGGCTAAGCGCGCTCGCGACGAGCAGTCTGCTTGTGCACTTCAAGACTGCCTTCGAGGGCGGCGTTACGCTGGTCGGCTTCACTTACCTGATGGTGTTCAGCGTTTTTCCCTGGTTTTTCATGCTGGCCGCCCACTTCGTCTGGTCCCGTCTTTTCGTGAAGCACGATCTCTGGTTCAACTCGCGCGTGTGGGTTGCCGCGCTCTTCATCCTGCTCACGATCCAGCAAATCGGCAGCGGCCTGCAGCGTGTGTCGTCGCACGACGATCTCGAAGCTGAACGCGGACGACGTCGCGCCTACGCGTGGATCCGGGACCACGGCGTGAATAACCCGGTGGTGCTCACGCTCGGAAGCGGGCTCGAAGCCGGGGTGCTTGCCGAGGCGTGGATATTCTTTCCCAACCAGCTCGTCGCCACCTACACCTGCTCGGCCTCCACAACAGAACTGCTGAATCGCTTCCTGCTCGCGAAATTGCTGTTGACGGGAACGATCCGCGACCTCGCTCCGCTCTTCTCCGCAGAGGGCATGCCGCACGTCCAGCCCTGGATCGCGTCGCAGGACGCCGCAACCCGCTTCTGGGCAAACCTGCTCCAGCACTCGCTCGGCGCGAACGCATTCATCTTTCACCCCGACCGCAACCGGGGGGAACTACGCCTCCGTCGCATCGAGCTTCCGCTCGCGCTTGTCAACGGGGATGATTTTGCGGCGTATTTTCCGTCCGAGTTCCGAAACATCTTTGAGAGGTGTGCCGCCTTGGAATCCAGCCCATGTTCCCTCGTATTGCAGAACATTGTGAAGCAAATGCGCCTCGACAGTGTGTTCGTTCCCAACCCATCCCTGAGCGTCGTGGATGTGACGCGACTGGAGACATGCAACGGTCTTCACGAGGCGCACACTCTTCAGCCCCTCGGCGGCAGGCTCTGGGAGGTCGTCTCCTCCACCGAAGCGGATTCAACAAAATAACGGGGTCGGCGCCGGGACTCCTCAAGGGCCCGCCAGAGGTATTCTCCAAGGATGCCAAGCATCAACATCTGCAGGCCGCCGAGGATCAGGAGCGTGATCATGATCGAGGCGTAACCGACCTGTTGCGTGACCCCCATCAGCTTGAGGACGAGGATGCAAGCTGCCCAAAGCACGCCCACTGCGGCGGCAAGAATTCCGATGTAACACATGGCCCTCAGCGGCAGGTATGAAAACCCAACGAACGAATCGATTGCGAGAACGATCTTTCGGCGGATGGTCCACTTGCTTTGCCCCGCATGGCGGGACTGCTTGACGTACGATACCGAGGCCTGACGGAACCCAAGCCACGAAATCGCCGCAAAGAGCGAGAGATTGCGCTCCGGCATCCTCCGGAATGCTTCCACTACGCGACGGTCAGCGAGCAGGACGTCCGCGCCCATGGGCGGGAGATTCAGATTCGTGAGACGGTTCATGAGCCAGTAAAAAATCTCCGAGGCCGTTTTTGTAAACCACGACTCGCCTTCGCGCTGTTCGCGCACGGCCCACACCACCTGGCAACCCTCCGCATGCCGCGCCAGGAGCGTCGGAATCAGTTCCGGTGGGTCTTGCAGATCAGCCGCCATGATCACCACGGCATCGCCCGTCGCATGATCCAGTCCCGCTGTGCAGGCGGTATGGCTCCCGCTGTTGCGCGACAGCCGCACCCAATGAACGCGCGGGTCCTTCGCTGCCAGCGCGCACAGGATATCGGGCGTGCGATCACCGGAATGATCATCCACCAACACGACCTCGAAGCTCCGATCGCGAACGCCGTCGAACGCCTGCGCCAACCGTTCGTGCAGCACGACGAGGTTCTCCTGCTCGTTATAGACGGGGATGACTATGGAAATCGTTTTCAAGAGGTCCTTGTCACTGCCTCCGGCCCGTCGGAGAAAAAGCCCGGTTGGATGGGAGATTAGGGTCTGGGCGCATCGTGAAAATCAAGACGATTTACCGCAACTTGCGCGCGGGATTGCCGCACCACACTTCATGCGAAGGCACGGGTTTCACCACCACCGACCCCATTCCCACCAGCGATTCCTCGCCAATCTCGATGTTGTTCCGGACACAGGCTTGCGCTCCCACATACGCGCAGCGTCCCACGCGGACGCCGCCAGAGAGGCACATCCCTGCGGCGAGCACCGCGTAATCGTCGATCCGGCTGTCGTGAGAAATCACACCGTTCTGCAGCACCATCACGTGATCGCCAATCCGCGCGCCGGCGCCCACGCTGACGTGCGACAGAATCACGCTCCCCCGTCCAACCTGGGCGCTGCGCGACACGCACGCGGCGGGATGCACGACCGTGGCAAACGCCGATGCGGACACGCCGGTCCTTTCGATCACCAAAGGTTTCCGCGGATATGATTCGGGCGAGCCGATGGCGTTCACAAAACAGGCGTTCGCCAGCTTCGCGGCGACCTCGATCCTCCCGTGAACCGGCAACCCATCCACGATCGTTCCCTCCGCGACGCCATCATCAAGGAACCCGGCTGGCTCGGGAAAGGAAGAATCACGCCGGCGAATTTCCATGACAGCATCCAAAACGTCGCGTGCGTTGCCATTGACACCCAGAATATAAAGCCGTTTCATGTGTGTTGTAGCAAACCTTGAAACCCACCATTTTGAAAGCTCCAACTTCTGCCCGCCCCCCGGAGAATCGCCCGCGGATCGGCGTCATCGGTCTTGGCCACTGGGGACCAAACCATGCGCGGCACTTTTCCCGCCTGGCCAACCTCGTGGCCTTGTGCGATGCCCAGCCGTCGCGGCTCCAGCAGGTCGCCCATCTGCACCCGTCCGCGCGCTGTTTTCATAGTCTGTCGGACATGCTCAAGCGCTGCCCCCTGGATGCCATCGTGGTGGCCACGCCCACATCCTCGCACGAACAGGTGGTGCTGGCCGCCCTGCGGGCGGGCATGCACGTGCTGTGCGAAAAGCCGCTGGCCCTGCACGCGCGCGTCGCGCGGCGGCTTTGCGCGGAGGCGCGGCGACGACGACGCATTCTCATGGTCGGCCACACCTTTTTGTTCAATGCCGGCATCCGCTACCTGCGCGACTTCATTCTCCGTGGGCTTCATGGACAGCTTTACTATCTCCACGCCAAGCGGACGCACTACGGTCTTTTTAGGCCGGATGTCAATGTCGTCTGGGATCTCGCCTCGCATGATGTGGCCATCTTCAACTACCTCCTGCATTCGGAGCCCATCGAGGTCTCCGCCGTGGGGTTTGACTGGCTGCGCAAGGGCATCCACGATCTCTCCTTCATTTCCCTGCGCTACCCGCGCGAGGTCATGGCCCACATCCATGTGAGCTGGCTCGATCCCAAAAAGGAACGTGAAATCATGGTCGTTGGAGACCGGAAGATGGCGATCTGGCAGGACCTGGCGTCCCCAGGACCGGTGTTCATTTACGACCGCTACGTCATCCGCAAGAAGACGCTCCTGCGTGAATTCGGCGACTTCCAACTCCTGCCCCGCGAAGGCGACATCACCATTCCGAAGATCGAGATGGAGGAGCCGCTGCTCGTGCAGGCCCAGGAATTCCTTGATGCGATCCACCGCCGCAGGTTCCCGCTCTCGGATGGGCGCTTTGGCGCGAGCGTCGTGAGGGCTCTGGAGGCCATCAACGCCTCCATCCGCCTGCGCGGCCGTCCCATGCGAATCCGGGCTTGGGGAAAATAGGAATTGTTTCCAAGGGCAACCTGTGCCAGGCTGTTTCGGATGTTGGCCTCAGATCAACAGCCGTCTCCGACAAGCCAGAAGGCCAACGCCGCTTGGTGGTCGGCCAACCCCATGACCTATGATTGGGAGGGCCGGATCAAGGCGGCGGAAGGGACCCCGGAGTTTTTTCAACTCAGCGACCGCCGTGCGCTCCTGGCTCATCGTCCCTTCGGACACCCCGCTTTTCCCAACGAACCGCCCTACGCCCGACTGATCCGTTGGGACGAAGTAAAGAACCAGCGCGTCTTGGAAGTGGGCTGCGGCATGGGCCTCCATGCCTCCCTCTTCGCGAAAGCCGGCGCCCAAATGGTCACCACGGATCTGACGCGCCGGGCCACCCACCTGGCGCATCGTCGCATCCAACTGGAAAACATCCGGGCGGACGTCGTCCAATCCGATGGCGAGCATCTGCCTTTTAAGAACGAACTCTTCGATCGGGTCTGGTCCTGGGGGGTGATCCATCACTCCGCCAACACGGAGGCGATTGTCCGCGAAGTGTTCCGTGTCCTGAAACCGGGCGGGTTATTCCAGGGAATGGTGTACCACCGCCACAGCACGCGTTACTGGCTGATTGGCGGCATCCAGCACGGGCTGCTGCAGGGCAAACTCCTGCGCATGAGTCTCGCCCAAGTCAACCAGACGTTCACCGATGGCGCCATCGCCCGACATTACACCCACCGCGAAATCCGGAAATTGCTGCACGGCTTCACTGGAATTCGCTGCCGCATCCTTCAGGAGGCGGGGTCCGATGCGTTCCCAAAACTTTCCCCGACCCTGCGCCGTCTCCATCCTCCTTGGGCGGCGCGCTTGGACGAATGGATCAACGCTCGTTTCGGCTGGTTCCTGTTTTTCGAAGCGGTTCGACCGGAGGCCGCTTGACACGACCAGGAACCTGAATTAATTTACGGTCATGAAGACGATCAATATTCAGGAGGCCAAAACCCACCTTTCGAGTTATGTCCGTCAGGTCAAAGCGGGCGAACATTTTCTGCTCTGCGAGCGTAACGTGCCCGTGGCGGAAATCCATCCCATTTCCAAGGCCAGGAAGTTCAACCCCGCCGGAATGGGCAACGCCCGCGGCCTGGTGGTTTTCATGAGCAAGCGATTCAATGATCCGCTGAAAGACAAGGAACTGGCCGCGTTCCTGAACAATCCGTTGTGAGATTGCTCCTGGATACGTGCGCGTTCCTTTGGCTGGTGGACAATCCCCGACGGCTTTCCGAGCGTGTTCGCGCCACGTTGCAAACCGGGGATCATGAGGTTTTTCTCAGCGTGGTTTCCGTTTGGGATATCATCCTCAAGCGTCAGAAGTATTTTTTGTTGCGAACGAACCAGAGGGTGGACGATTTTGTGGACCGCCAGATCACTATTCTGGGATTGCAGGAGCTTGCGCTGACACGCCTCTGCCTTGGCTATCTGGACCGACTGCCGCCCCACCATCAGGATCCTTTCGATCGGATCCTCATCTGCCAGGCGCTCGACGCTGCTTGCACTCTGGTCATTCCCGACCTCAACATTCAGCGTTACCCCGTGCCGATCCTCTGGTAAAGGTTTCAAGATTCCTCTTGTGCTTCATGCGCCCAACTTCTGTTTTCATGAAATACCACGCCCACCCCCAAGCCATCGTCGAGTCCTGCAAGATCGGCGTTCGCACCCGGATCTGGGCGTTTGCTCACGTCCAAGATGGTGCGACGCTCGGCAGCGATTGCAACGTGGGCGAAAGCTGCTTCATCGAAGCGGGCGCGAGGGTTGGAGATCGTGTGACGATCAAGAACGGCGTCTGCCTCTGGACGGGCATGACCGTGAAGAATGATGTCTTCATCGGACCGAACGCCGTCTTCACCAACGACCGTCGCCCCCGTTCGCCACGCTCGCCTTACGCACGAAACAAGTATCAAAACTCGGAGTGGATCACCCCGATTCTCGTCGGCGAAGGCTGTACGATTGGCGCGAACGCCACCATCGTCGGTCCGGCGATTCTCGGACAGTTTTGCTTCGTGGCCGCCGGATCCGTTGTGTTGCGAAATGTTAAGGAGTTCGAACTCGTTGCCGGCAACCCATGCCGTCGAATCGGTTGGGTGAACAAGCGCGGTGAGCGCGTCCCGCGTCCCCCCCAATGAATCCCATCCAGGGAAAAATATTTTTTGTGACGGGTGGAGCCGGCCTTGTCGGGTCGCACATTGCCGATCAGCTCCTCGCTGCCGGCGCGGCGCGTGTTCGCGTACTTGACAATTTCATCCGGGGACGGGAAGATAATCTCTCCCTCGCGCAAGCCACTGGCAGGCTGGAGTTGAACCGCGGCGACGTCCGCGACCAAGCACTCGTGGATCAACTCACGACGGGTTGCGACGGCGTGTTTCACCAAGCCGCGATGCGCATCACCCTCTGTTCGGAGCGCCCGCGAGAATGCCTGGAAGCCATGGTCATGGGCACGTTGAACATCATCGAGGCGTGCCTCAAGCACCGTGTTCCCAAGCTCGTCGCCGCTTCGTCAGTAAGCGTCTATGGGATGGCAGAGCAGTTTCCCATCGCTGAAAACCACCATCCCTACAACAACCGGACGCTTTACGGCGGCGCCAAGCTCGCGAATGAGCAAATGTACCGCGCCTTTCATGACATGCGCGGCCTCTCCTATGTTGCCTTGCGCTATTTTAATGTCTATGGACCGAGGATGGACCGCACCGGCGCGTACACGGAAGTAATGGTCCGCTGGTTCTACGCGGCCATGGACGGGGTGCGCCCAAGAATCTTCGGTCAAGGCAAGCAATCAATGGACTTCGTCTATGTCGAAGACGTTGCTCGCGCCAATCTCGTTGCCTATCAAAGCGATATCCAGGACGAGGTCTTCAATGTCTGCACAGGCAGGGAAACGTCGCTCTTGGAACTGTGGCATTTGATTCAGAAGATTACCGGCGCCACATACCTGGAACCAGAGTATTGCGCTGCGCGGACGATCGGTCCCGTCGGTCGGCGGGTTGGTGATCCTTCGAAAGCGTTACGCCTGCTCGACCTCACGACACAGGTGGACCTTGAGGAAGGCTTGCGACGGCTCCATCAATGGCTGCGGGCCGCTCCCCGTCTTAAGGAATGAATATTCCCCTGACCCGAGTTGAACTGCTGGACGACGACAGGTGTCGTCTCAATGAAGTGATTGATTCCGGCTGGCTGATGCAGGGGGCGCGCGTGGAATTGTTTGAAAAGGCAGTCGCCGATTATTGTGGAGTCGCACATGCCGTGGCCACCTCGTCAGGCACCACCGCCCTGCACCTGGCCCTGTTGCTGGCGGGCATCCAACCGGGTGACGAGGTCGTCGTGCCGTCCTTTTCATGGATTGCCTCCGCCAACGTGGCCGCCTATTGCGGGGCGCAACCTGTCTTTTGTGATGTGGCGCCTGAAACGTATAACATGACTGCCGGCACCGTTGCCGCAGCACTCAGCGCAAAAACGAAAGCCATCCTGGTTGTCCATCAGTTCGGCATGCCATGCGAGTTGGAGAGCATTGCAACATTGGCGCGTGACCGCGGGCTTGTCGTCATTGAGGATGCCGCCTGCGCCATCGGGAGCGTTTACCGCGGAGAACCCATTGGCAATTGTCGTTATTCGATCATCGTCTGTTTTTCCTTCCATCCGCGCAAGGTGCTGACCACTGGCGAAGGGGGCATGCTCCTGACCAACAACCACGAGTTGGCGTCACGCGCCCGTGCCTTGCGCAATCACGGCATGAACGGCGCCCAATTTTCGTGGATCGGTTACAACTACCGTATGACTGATATACAGGCCGCGCTTGGCATTGGGCAGATCGCCAGGCTGCCAACAACCGTCCAACGTCGCCGCAACGTTGCCCGACATTACCGCACGTTACTCGCCCTGCACACCTCGATTGGGCTGCCTGTGGAACCCGCGGACTGCCAAACCAACTATCAGTCGTTCATGGTCAGGCTGAAGGACAACGTGGGTTCGCGTCGGGACCAAATTGCTCAATCCCTGAACAATGCCGGCGTTGCCACCCGCCCCGGTATCGCGCCAAGTCATCTCCAACCGTGCTATTCCGTCACGCATAAACAGCCGCAACTCCCTTGCACAGAGGTCCTCGCTCAAGAAGGCCTCGTCCTGCCGCTCTTCCCCTCGATGACGCCCGAACAGGTGCAATATGTTTGCGATCAGTTCAAACAGGCAATGGAGATCGTCTGATGACTATTTCTGGAAGAATTCCAGCACACGGTCACAAACATAATCCACCTGGGCATCGGTCAGATCGGCATACATCGGCAGCGACAACAATTGATCGGCGCACTGTTCGGTGACCGGTAGCGCGCCGCGTTGGTATCCCAGGAAACCGTAGCACGGCTGGAGGTGCGCAGGGATGGGGTAGTGAATGCCGGTGCTGATGCCGGCGGCCTGGAGATGCTGCTGCAGCGCAGTGCGCTTTTGCGTCCGAATAGGATAAAGGTGATAGACATGCCGACGGTTGGGGTGCTCGTGCGGCACGGTTACCACTTCCTGCAGGCGCTCGCGGTAGCGCGCAGCGTGTTTGCGGCGGAGGTCGGTCCACCGCTCCAGATGCCTGAGTTTCACATGAAGAATTGCCGCCTGCAAGGCGTCCATGCGATAACCAAATCCCAAGGCAGGATGCTCGTGCTTGAACCCTTTCGGACGGCCATGATCGTGCTGACAAAACACATGCTTGTAGATTTCGTTGTCGTGAGTCACGACAGCGCCGGCATCGCCATAAGCTCCGAGATTCTTGCCGGGGTAAAAACTGAAGGCTGCCACCTGGCATAAGGGGCTGCGCTTGCCATGAAACTCAGCCGCATGGGCCTGGGCGGCATCCTCCAACACCACCAGACCGTGTCGATCGGCAATCGCCAGGATGCGGGTCATCTCGCACATCTGCCCAAAAAGATGCACGGGCACGATGGCTTTGGTTCGTGGCGTGATGGCCTCTTCAATAAGCGCTGGATTCATGAGTTGCCCATCCGGTTCCACATCCACGAAGCGCGGTGTCGCCCCCGCCGCAGAAATCGCTTCCGCCGTGGCGATAAACGTGTGGGAAACGGTGATGACTTCATCTCCCGGTCCAACACCCAACGCTTTCAGAGCAAGGTAGAGCGCATCGGTGCCCGACCCAACGCCAACACAAAAAGGCGCCCGGCAGAAAGCAGCAAAATCCCGCTCGAAAGCCTCCTTCCGCGATCCCATGATAAAGGCGGTCTCGTTCAGCACCCCGCGGATGGCTTCATCAATTTCCGATTGGATGTTCAGGTATTGAGCTTTAAGGTCAACGAAAGGGATCTTCATGAAAATGAGGAATGGTTGAACGACGCCCGGTTCTGTTCATGCAATGCAGTGCCTGAGTCAAACGATATTGAAGGGCGGTGTCAACCACAGCCGGGGGCGGCTGCGCCACACATCAAATTGGTGAAGTTATTTTTGCGCAAGCGATAACCGCATTCATAAGTCAAAATCGTGACGATGATGACAAGTTTTCCGTATTGGGAGGAGGTTGTAGCCGCGATCGGCGATCACGGCTATAGGATTGCTGGGATTCTTGTCGGTTTGAGGCGGAACCTCGCGAGAATGCCAGGGGACGCCGATTTCGACAAAAAAATGCGCCGGGCAGGTTGCCCTGCCCGGCGCGTTTGAGGGTTGATTTTCAACTTGTTAGTTTTTCATTTCGAATCCTTCTCGGCTTATTGCAGCAACGACAGCACGCTCTGTTGCGCGCTGTTCGCTTGCGCGAGCATCGCCGTCGAGGCCTGCAGGATGATGCTCTGCTTGGCCATTTCGGTGCTTTCCGTCGCGAAATCAAGGTCCTTGATTCGCGAGTTTGCCATGTCGGTGTTGATCCTCTCGGTGTTGACGTTCTGAATGTAGAAGCTCATCACCGAGATGTCCGTGTTTACATTCGCACGAGCCGTTGCGATGTTCTGGATCGCGGTGGTCAACGTCGCAATCGCTGCCGAAGCGCCGCTGGTGGTCAGGATGCTCAGGGCGTTCACCCCGTTCATCGCGCCGCCCGCGGCGTCCCGCAAGTCCTGCAGGATGACACCATAAATGTTGGTGCCATCCGCGTTCACCGCCACCGTGGTCGTTGCGCCCTGTGTGCCCGTCTGGAACACCGCAGCGCCATTGAACCTTGCGTTGGTCACTTGCGCGGTAATGGTGCTGGTCAGTTTCTCAAACTCCGTGCCGTAGTTCGCCCGATCTGAACTTCCGAATGCGCCGTTGGTGGCGCGAATCGCCAGTTCGTTCATGCGGGTGAGCTGGTCCTGAATCACGCTCAGGAACCCGTCCGCCGTCTGTGAATACGAAATGACGTTCTGCGCGCCTTCGGCCACGGCCGACAACCGTTTGGACGCCGAGGTCAGCTTGCCGCTGACCGCCACGCCCGCCGCGTCGTCCGATGGATCGAACAGCCGGCTGCCTGACGACAGCCTGCCGATCGCTTTGGTAAGCGCACTATCTGCCCGGTTCAAAAAGAACGAGGCATTGAGCGCTCCCGGATTTGTGCCTATAACTGCCATAGTTGACTCCTTCCTTAGAGACGTAAGGATGTTACGTCCACTCGAGACATCCTTGTGAGTGGACCGATGGTTCTAACGCTACCGTAGCTATCGGCGGGGGACCGCGCGACTTGAGCTAATCTGCATTTCTCATTCGCCACAGCGAATGAGAAATGCACCTGAAAAACCGCTGGGGAGCGGTTTTTCAGGCCGGCCCCCCAGGCGGGATTAGCCTCCCGCCGTGGCGGGATCATCTGTTGGTGAGAAATCCGGGCTAAGAATCGCGTAGCGAAAGAGAGGCAACGCAACCGGCCTTCTACCCGTCTGAACCGTGAGTCTATCCGGTCGCGGCGCCGGGGGCCCCGCCGAGGAATTTCAATGCAATGTCGAGCGCCACCCGCTCGGCTTCGGCAGAAACCGGGTGATGCACCGCCGCCAGGCGCCCCGACTGATCGTATCCAAACTCACGACGCGCTTCTTCCGTGACAAAGACTCCGATGCAGCGGGCGCCCACGGCAACCGCAAGATGATAAGGACCACAATCATTGGCAATGAAAAGCGGACAACGCGCCAGAATGGCGGCGAAATGTTGAAGCGGTTGCGGATGTAGAACGCTTCCCATCTCCGGGAAACACGATTGCCAATCCTTTGTTTTTACCGAATGAATGCGATCATCGCCCGGCCCGAAGGCCAGCATCACCCGATGACCGCGGCGGATGAGTTCCGAGGCGATTCGCAGGAATGAATCCAACGGCCAGCTTTTCCGCCAGTGGTTGGATGCGAAGATGAGAACGGGTTTTGGATCGGCCCCAAGCAAGGCATCCGCCGCTCCCGTCAGACGTGAAGGCGGCGTCAGACGCGGGCGCGACGTGGTGAGCGTCCCACCCAACGGCGACAGCAGGCCAAGGAGGTTGGCGATCATGGTTTCACCCGGTCGAGACGACACCCGCACATTCAGAAATCCCCGGCTCTCGTCATTTTCGAACCCCAACATCAAGGGCGCTCGCGTGAGAAGTGTCAGGCAAAGTGTGGTGAAGGACGACTTGCGGGGGTTGTCACAGGCGATCACCAGGTCGTAGCGCCGCGTCCGCAACGTGCGACACAAATTCCACGCGGCGCGCGGATAATTCAGGAATTTCGGGCGAAATTCCAGCACATCATCCACGCCGGCGCCTTCGACAAAGAGAGGTCTCACGCGGTCCCGCAACAACAACTCGACGCGCGCCTTCGGAAAGAGACGGCGGCATTCCGGAACCAGCGCCAGCGACATGATCGCGTCGCCGATGGCTTTGCCGGTTCGAATGATCAAAATGTTGCGGATGGTTTCCCGACAATCGGCGGCATGAATGGTGGAAATCGCGCCAAGCTGCCCGCGCCGGCGCAAGCAGAATGCGCGAAATATCAACAACAAACGGTTCCGGCAACGGTGTTCCCAATGGCGTCGAAGCAAACGCACCCGTTGAGGCCACGGCAGACCGGCGGCGGGATCGGGTGAAGGCATGATCCGCTGATTCAGGAGGATGACCCGGTTTACGGCTTCTTTTTCTTCGCATCCTCCCGCATCGCATCCTTTTCGGCTGCGTCCAGTTTCCCGTCGCCGTTGGCGTCGTATTTCTTCAGCAACTCCTCAGCCTGCGCTTTTGCTTTGGCTTTCTTGGCTGCCTCATCCTTCTCAAGCGCGGCCAATTCGTCTTCGTCAAGCTTGCCGTTCCCGTTCGCATCATATTGCTTGAGAGTCCGGTCCCATTGACGCGCCTTGGCGGCGTCCATGTCGTTCTTCATCAACACCCGCTCATTCTCGTCCAATTGACCATCCTGATTGGTATCATACTTCTTCAGAATCGCCGGGTTGATTTTTTCGACGTGCTTCTTGACAGGCCTTTCGACCGCTGCGGTTGCGGCCGGCATCGCTGATGAAACAAAAGTGAGACCGAGGATGATGGCGAAGGCGTGGGCGAATCTCATGGTGTTCCCGAAATTGGTGGATGAAACTGAGTAACTGTTTAGGTCAACCTGCCGCTTGCCGTCATTCCCGCGAAAGCGGGAATCCATCGCTCATGTGGAGGCGAATCGCACGAACTGGATTCCCGCTTGCGCGGGAATGACCTGAATAGTCACGAAACTGACACGACCATCCGACGGCCGCAAGGCGAAAAATCGCACCCGATCAAAACGTCTCCTCCATTTTCCATACAAGGTTTCCATCCGGATGGCAGACGATGGAGACGGCGAAGAAACCTCCGCGATGTTTTTTAAAAAGGGGCCAAAGAATCTTTCGATCTGTCACAGGAATGGATCGGCGCGTCACCTCCTTCATCGGGACAAACTCGAACACCCCTTCCGCATGCGGCTGAGGAAGGACGGTCAATCGGGGTTTGAGTTCGAACATGAACATCAGCCAGTGGGTCTGTCCTTCGTAACCGTGTTCGGAGACCATGCCGGCGAGATGAAAGTCCCCGGACCGAACGGTCAACCCGATTTCTTCGGCAGTCTCTCTGGCCGCACACTGGTGAGGGGATTCGCCCTCATGACCGTGGAGTTTGCCGCCAAACGGACTCCAAAGCCCCGCATTCGGCGGGCCGCAACGACGGAGCATCAGGAGTTCATCCTGCCCGTTGAAGGCGTAGATGAGGGTGGAAATCTTGTGCGGTAGGGGGGCTGCAGTGGCGGTCACTCGTTCACGACAACCATGAAATCAGTCGGAAATCAAGCACGCTCGTTTGGGGGCCGTGGGGGGCGACCATCCGGTCCGGTCAGTAGAGCCAACGTTTGATCCTGCCTTTCTTGCCGAGGACGACGCCCTGCCGGCGATAAGCCCAGCACATGTAGCTGATTGAGACAAAAAAACTGGCGGGCAAACGGTTCAACACGCCGATCTTGCAGCCCAGCAGCGTGGTCTTGCCGCCGAATCCCATCGGACCGATGCCAAGGCGATTGGCGGTTTCAACAATGTCGCGCTCCAGACGATCAATCTCCTTGTTCGGATTGTGATCGGCCATCGAACGCAGCAGTTGTTCCTTCGATTCGAGATAACCCGTCGCACGGTCGCCCCCGATGCAAACACCCAGCACCCCCGGCCCGCAGCCTTTGCCCTGCGCCTGAAGCACCGCATCCAGAATCGCCTTGCGGCAGCCGTTGAGGTCCCGGTTCGCTTGTAACTTTTCATTGGGCAACGAGTATTGCGCGCCCACGTTCTCGCATCCGCCCCCTTTGAGAATCAGGCGCACATCGGTTTCCCCGGCGTGAGTTTGCGTGAAGTGAAACGCGGGCGTGCCCGGCCCGAGATTGGTGCCGTCATTTTTACCCGTGAGCGAGTCCACGGAGTTCTGCCGCAAATATCCCTTGCGCGTGGCCGCCAGCACGGCAGCGCGCGCGGATTGTTGAAACTCCGGTTGATCCAAACCCAACGGCGTTTTGACGAAGAAAAGCACCGAACCGGTGTCCTGACAGATCGGCTGGGATTTTGCCTTCGCCATTTCGATGTTGCGGCGGATGATCTTCAAGGCATCTTCGCCGATGGTGTTTTTTTCCTCGACGCGTAGCCCGCGAAGGATGGCCTGGTGAACGTCGTCCGGCAGTTCCGCCGAAGTCCGACGAATGAGTTCGAGCAGAGAGTCCTTGAGATGTTTCATGGGATGTGAGAACTGAATATACAGGCATCACTCGTGGAACTCAACCATCTCCATCCATGGGACGGTGGCAAAACAAAGTTGCATTCGAGCGAAAATCTGGCATGTTAGTGGGGATGAGTGTCGTCGAGCTAAAAGAGCAGATTCAATCGTTGAGCGCCGAAGACAAGGTTTATTTGGCCGCGTGGCTGAAGCACCTTTCCCGTGTGGATGCTACATCGCATCAAGCGGAGTTGAAGGCGCGTCTCGATGCAGCGCGCGATGGTCAGGGCCATTCCTTGGAACAGTTGGAACGAATTCATGCATCTCTGACCGCCGAAGGCATGTGAACGTTGATTGGATTTTTTCCGTCAGCACCGGCCCATTGGAGTTTATCCTTGGCTGTCGTTCAGGGGACCGGGATCGCTTGATGGGGTTTCTCCGGTCGCTGGCTGCGAATCCCTATCAGAAACCCGATTTCAAGGAACGTGATGAAATTGGTCGCACGGTGCACCTCAAAGTCGTGGGGCGATTCATGGTGAGCTATTGGCTGGATCACGCGGTGAAGGAGTTGCGGATTGTTCACATCGAAATCGTTTGATGGCAAGCTTTACCCAGTGGACCCTGTGACTCGAGTTAAAATTTGCGGTATCACGCGAGCGGAGGACGCTGAGTGCGCTGTGGAGGCGGGAGCGCACGCGCTAGGGTTCGTATTCTACGCGAAAAGCCCGCGAAATGTTGCCCTCAAAACAGCAGCCGGTATTTGTGCGGCCTTGCCGCCCCTGGTCGCGCGAATAGGCGTGTTCGTCAACGCGACCGAAGGCGTCATCGAAAAGGCGGTTGCCGAATGCGGGCTGGATACATTGCAGTTCCACGGCGATGAGCCGCCCGGGTTTTGTCGGAAATTTTCGGCCAAAACCATCAAGGCGTTTCGTTTGCGGCAAATCGAAGACCTCCTGCCGATGGCGGCGTATGACGTGGACGCATGGTTGTTGGACGCGCACTCGGAAGATGCGCGTGGAGGAACGGGGAAGACCTTCGACTGGCGGTTGGCGACGGAGGCGAAAAAAAAGGGGCGCCCGATCATTCTCTCCGGCGGACTGACGCCCGATAATGTCGCCGAAGCGATTCGCCAGGTTGCTCCCTACGGCGTGGATGTCAGCAGCGGCGTGGAGAAGGCGCCGGGAATCAAGGATCACGCGCGAATTCGCGCCTTTCTTCAAGCCTGCCGGGAAGCGGCATAGCCTGGTTTTGGGCAGCCACGGTGGTCCGCCCGTCGTCTCGCTCTTTCCTTCGCGCGGCATTTGGCGTAGGCTGCGCGCTTTGCCATGGCAACCCAAACCACTTCGCGCGGGTCGGTTTATCGGCGCACCCTGCGCTACTACGCCCCCCACCGGGGCGAGATTCTTCTCGCGCTCATTTTCGTGCTGCTGACCATCGGCGTCAACCTGCTCAAGCCCTGGCCGCTGAAGTACATCGTGGACGTGGTGTTGAGCGACTCATCCTCGGCGTTGAGCAACGCCGCGCGCGCGCACCCGACGATAGACAATCTGGATGACCTCCTGGGCGGGAACCCGGTGGAATCGTTGAGCAAAAGGCCGCCCATGTTGGGCGAAAACCCATCCGAATGGCAGATCGAAAGACCGCGCATCTGGAACTTGATCCCTGCTGAACGCAGCATGCGCTGTCTGGCGCTGCTTTGCGGCGCGCTGGTGATCATTCATCTGCTCTGGGGCGCATTCAATCTGGTAAACAACTACCTGCAGGTGAAGATCGGCCTCCAGGCGCTGGCGCGCGTGCGTTGCGATCTCTTCGGACATCTCCAGCGATTGTCGCTCCGCTTTCACGACGCGCGCAATTCCGCCGACTCGATGTACCGCGTCAGCTACGATGCCCAGGCGATCCAGACGATCTTCAACCGCGGATTCTCCAGCGTCTTCGGCGCGGTCATCACGCTGATCGGGACGGCGGGGATCATGGTGCGGATGGATTGGGGATTGACGCTGCTGGCGCTGGGGATCGCCCCGGCGCTTTTTTACGCGATCTATTTTTTTGCCGACCGCATCCGCCGCGAATCAACCACCATTTCCGAGAGCGAAAGCGCCCTGACCTCGCGGACGCAGGAGGGGCTGACCGGCATCCGCATCGTCCATGCCTTCGGACGCGAGGATTATGAGATGAACCGTTTTCAGGAGCAATGTCTCAAAAGCCTGCGCGCCAATCTGCGGCTCACCTTCACACACATCACCTCCGCCCTCGTGGTCGGGACGTTGATGGGCGCGGGCACGGCGGCAATGATTTATTTCGGGGCGCGGCATGTGCTGCAAGGGACGTTGAGCGTGGGGGACCTGCTGGTTTTTCTTTCCTATCTGGGGATGCTCTACGAACCATTGCAGACGTTGAGCTACACCTCGTGGGCGCTCGAAGGCGCGGCCGCCGGCGCGCAACGCGTCTTTGAAATTCTCGACACCCCGGAGGATGTGCGCGATCGTCCCGATGCCCGGCCCGTTTCCGGTGTGAAAGGAAAAATCGAGTTCGAACGCGTCTCGTTCGGTTACGAAAAAACGCGGCTGATCCTCAAAGGGGTCGAGGCGCGGATCGAACCCGGTCAAACGGCGGCTTTTGTCGGCGCAACCGGCGCGGGCAAGACCACGCTGCTCAGCCTCATCCCGCGATTTTATGATCCGGTTTCGGGGGCGATAAAACTCGACGGCGCGGACCTGCGCGCGCTCCGGAAAAAAACGTTGCGCGCGCAAATCGGGATGGTGTTGCAGGACACCATGCTGCTGGCAGGCACGATTCGCGAGAACATCGGTTACGGCCGTCTCGATGCCGGCGCAGCGGAGATCGAAGCGGCGGCGCGCGCTGCGCGCGCGCATGATTTCGCGGTTCAGCTTCCCAAGGGATATGACACGGAGGTGGGCGAACGCGGGGTGCGCCTTTCGGTTGGCCAACGGCAACGGATCGGAATCGCGCGCGCCTTTCTCAAGAACGCGCCGATCCTGTTGCTGGACGAACCGACGTCGGCGCTCGATCCCGAAACCGAGGAGGGCATCATGGAGACTCTGAAGGAATTGATGCGCGGACGCACCACGGTGATCGTGACTCATCGCATCGCCACGGTGCACGGGAGCGATTGGATATTCGTGATGGAAAACGGTTGTGTGATCGAGGGCGGACGCGGTCCCGATCTCTTGAAACAAGGAGGCGTCTATGCGCGGTTGTACCAGGCGCAAACCCGCGCGCAGGCCGGTGATCGTTAGGTTTTGAAGTTCCAACATGCGTCCGGATGCTTTGCCTGCATCTTGGCCTTTTTCTGCGACTCAGGCAGGCGGCCCTCCAAATGCGCGTTCCAACGGGCGTCCCGCTCTGCGGTGGACAGATGACGGATGAATTGCCGCCGCGCCCACAACTATTGGATGCGCATAAATCATTCGACATCTTCCATCCTTATTACAATTACAATGAGGCACGTGCTTCATCAGAATTGTATTCAGGAATGCCACGCATTGATGATGTCGAAAGATTGATCCGCGGCAATACAGGCGTTTTCTGAGCAGGGGGGAGCGTTTT
>JACQHZ010000029.1 GCA_016198745.1 Verrucomicrobiota bacterium | reverse complement strand
CGCCTGCGCGTTCCCGAGGATGTAGGTGTGGTCGGCGGCACCGGGCTCGACCTCAGTGAGACGGCGTGCCCGATGTTAACGCGGGTGCGGCAGCCGCTGGAAGAGATGGGCGAAGCGCTCGCCAGAATGCTTAGTGAGCGCATCCGGCGGAAGGCCGAGTCGCTCCCTGGGGTGATTTTGCCGACGCGGTTCATCGGTGGAGTGACTACCCTGCCCGTGGAAAACGAGGAACTGGGAATTCAACCAACACAACTCTGAGGAGCGCAGAACGAAGGAGTGAATCCGTTATGAAGACATTCGGTTTGCAGCAGATAAACACCCGGAGGAATGGTTGGGATCCGAGAAGGCTCGATCCGAACTGGCCTTATGATTTGCCCGTCGCCTGGGCGCATTACAAGGGCGGATCACGCTGGCCGTTGACTCGCCCGAAACCATCCGCGCCGCGGCTGTCGGCGGCGTGAAGGAAGTGTTGATTGGTAAACGTGGGACTGAACCGTTGTGGATGTGAGCCCGAGGCTGCGGGACGACTGGCTGATTTACGTGGATGGTAACGAAAAAATGCAAAGGAAACATTCGCCCTTGTGGCAACGGATTCGGGAGGCACGGGAAAAAGCGTTGTCAATTCTCAAGCCTTCGCGGAGTCATCTCGAACACGGCCTCGAACTTCACCGCGCCTCGCTGGTCGTGGATGCCTTCGGATTCGCCCCCTACAGCATGACGGCGAACATGGTTGAGACACTGAACCGCGTCCACGACACAGGAGCGGCCAGCGTTGAGCTGAACGAGAAGCAACTCGAACTGCGCATCACCGAGCAAGCCCGCGACGCCGAGGCACGCGAACAATATGCCACCGCCTGGCGTGAATCAGGCGTCACCGGCACGATGCAAACCTGTGGCGGCGAAAGCAGCGTCGCCTCGCTGATGGCGCATTTTTCGCGGTTCTTTCTGGTCTGGGATCGATTGCCTGAGGTCGTCTTCAAGGCCACCGCCGCGCCCGACGTGGGGCGAGCCAAGTCAGAGGGGCGCTACTGTCAATTCGTCAGCCTGAATGGAGTTCCCGGCTTGTCCGAGTGTGGGACATCTCCCAAGTGTCTCGACATACTCGATGTGATGCACCGTCTCGGATGTCGTATGATACACCTGACTTACAATCGCCGCAATCTCATTGGCGATGGCTGTATCGAGCGGGAGAACCGCGGATTGAGCGACTTCGGCCGCGAAGTGTTGAAACAGATGAACGAACTCGGCATCCTCGCGGACACGCCGCACACGGGCAAACAGACCACGCTTGACGCGGCGCGATTGTCGTGCGCGCCCATCGCCGCGAGCCATACTTCGTGCCGCGCCCTCTGCGACCACGATCGCGGCAAAAGCGACGAAGAAATGAAAGCGATTGCGGACACCGGCGGTTTTATCGGTATCTGTGCGATTCCACCTTTTCTGGGCGAGGCGGGGACGATCCAGACGATGCTGGATCATATCGACTATGCCGTCAATCGGGTCGGTATGGATCACGTGGCGATCGGTACGGACGTCGGCTTTGTGACGCCTTATCCCGAAACGCCAAAGCTGAAACCATTCGCACCTGAAATTACCGCCTCCGATCCCAATTGGCGACCTGAACATCGCGTCCATTTGCCGGGAATCTTCGATGAATGTCATCGTGGCAGCCTGGCGTGGACCAATTGGTCGCTGTTTACAGTCGGCCTTGTCCAACGAGGCTATTCCGATGACAAGATCCAGAAGATCATCGGCAAGAACGTGCTGCGCGTTTTGGCCAACATCGCGGCCGCCGCTAAACAGGGAAGACAGGCGACACACTCGACCCAATGATCCGATTCGCCCCATTTGCGGTGGATGTGACTCCACCGATCGGCCACCCGCTGGGCGGCGGTTTCGTTCCGCCCGCAGCGGCCCTGCGCGATCCGCTTTATGCGCGCGGGCTGATTCTCGACGATCGTCACACCCGCGTCGTGCTCTGCGCAATAGACTTTTGCGTTCTGGACAACAGCGCGCATCGTCAAGTCTCGGAAGCCCTGGCCCGGGGCGCGCGCACCGTTATCGGTTATGTGACCGCACACACGGTCCACCAACATGACGCGCCAAGCGTGCGCGCCGATGCCGAACCGTTGTTGAGGAAGCAAGGTCTCGGTCAACTGAACAAGACTTGGTGGGCTTCGGTGACCAACGCGCTGGAGCGCGCAGCCGCTGCTGCGCGCAGACGCATGCAGCCATTGGTCGCGGTCGGCGTGGGCGAGACACGCCTCGCGGGCTGTGCGTCGAACCGCCGCCTGATCGGCCCGGACGGCAAAGTGCGAGCGATGCGGTCCTCCATGTGCACGGACCCGAAGTTGCAAGCCTGGACGGTCGGACTCATCGATCCGTTGCTGCGCGCCGTCACGCTGTGGGGAGAGGGGAACCGTCTGCTGGCGACCATGAGCTTTTATGCGACGCATCCGCAATCGGCCTACCGGCGCGGCCTCATTTCGGCTGACTCAATCGGGGAAGCGTTGCGCTGGACGCGGAAACGATTTCCAGCCGCCCACCACGTGTACTTCAGCGGTTGTGGGGCCAACGTTACCTTTGGCAAATACGCCACCACGGACCCGGAACGCAATATCACCCAGTTCGGGCGGCGCATCGCTGGGGGGATTGCCCGAGCAATTGCGGCGAGTCGACTGGCCCGCGTCCAGCCCAACCATTTCCAATGGCGCGTGCGCAATATTACGCTCCCGTTCCGGCCCCGTTTTCGTTTGCCCCAAGCGAGGAAATGCCTGGCTGACAAGAGCGCAAATCCCGTGGAACGGATCCGCGCAGCGATTGGGCTGGCTTCGGCTGCGCGCGCTAAGCGTATGGCACGAGTGAGGGTTCAGTCCCTCAAGCTCGGTCCCGCCCGGGTCGTGTACCTGCCCAGTGAGGTGTTCGTCGAATACCAACTATACGCACAGTCGTTGCGGCCAGAAGAATTTGTCGCCGTAGCGGCGCATGGCAACGGAAAACTGCAGTATCTACCCACCACACAGGCTTTCGCAGAGGGAGGCTACGAAACCGGTCCGCAAGTTTGTCTGACCACCCCGGCGGTGGAACGCATCCTTAAGAAATCAATTCAAGCGGTACTAAAAGAATGAGAGCACTCAGACTCATCGTCGGTTTTACATTGATTCTGATCGGCAGCGAATGGCTGTCGGCTGAGCAGGTCGATCGCATCCCCATTCTCCTGAACGCCCCTCCGAATCTTGAGACGAACTCGTGGCCAGTGACGTTCGGAGTGTCCTTTCCCAAGGGCGCGCGCACCAAAATCGGCGACTTACAAGTGGTGGATCATCGGGGAAACGCCGTTCCATGTCAGATCGTCGAAACCAGCCGCTGGGGAGATGGTTCCCTGCGCTGGGTGCTCGTGGATTTCCAGCCCGATCTCGCGCAGCAGTATTTTCTCGCCAAAGCTCTTCCCGCCGCCGCACGAGACGCTATTCACATCGCGAAGCACAACGATGGCTTGATGGTAACGACAGGGCCCGCGCAGTTCCTCTTCCGTCAGGGGCGCGGTTCCTTCGAGAGCATTCGGCTCGACCTGAACCGCGATGGAAGGTTCACGGACAACGAGGAACTCGTCTCGAAAGCGGGCGGCGCATTCTACGTGATCGACTCGAAAGGCCGACGCGGCGTGCTCCAAGCGCAGAAGCTTGCAGTGGAACTGCAAGGACCGCGCCACTCCGTCGTGCGCGTGGAAGGCGAATACCGCACCGAAAACGGGGAACGCAACGCGGCAGGCATCGTCTATTTTCACTTCTACGCGGGATTGCCCAACGTGCGCATCAGTCACAAACTGATTGTCACGGAGGAAACGCTCGACTTGTGGTTCCGCGACATCGGGATCGAGTTGCCCGTCGAACTTGGAGGCACGACGGCGGTTGCCAGCTTCAATGATGCCCACGACAAGCCCATGTCGGTGCACACGACAAACTTGCAGCCCGGGCAACAAGCGGTCATGGTCCAACACACGTTCCCCCATTTCGGCCATCGCGAGAGCCGATTTTCCATCCAGATCGATTCGAACGGCTCGTCCAGTGAATTGGTTGCAGGCGCAGCTTGTGGCGACTGGGCTGACCTTTCATCGTCGCGGGCGGGATTGGCGGCACAGATGCCCGCGTTCGCCGAGCAATTCCCGAAAGCGTTCCGCGTTTCGAACGACAAGCTTATCATCAAACTCTGGGCGTCGGAAGCAGGTCACGACCTGGACTTTCGCACTGAACAGATCATCGACAATTACTTCGGACGCGACTGGATTCCGAAGGACCTCAAGAACACACATCTCTATGTGGGCCACGGGGACGTGTTGGCGGAGAACACCGCGCGTGGCGCGGCGAAGACGCACGAGTTCTGGCTCTACCCGCACGCGGGCAAGGCGGACGAGCAGACGTTCCAGAGTTTCGGAGCGACGCGGCAGGAGATTTTTGCGTTGGCCGATCCCGCGTGGATTGGCGGCACCGGCGTCATGGGGCTATGGCATCCGAAGGACACGGCGCGCTTCCCCGATCTGGAGAAGATGATCGACTGTTATTTTATCGAGCACGTGTTCGTGACGCAGCAGGTCTTCCCGCCCAATGGCTATCTCTACTATGGCCTGTTCCCGTACGGCGCCAAGGGATTTCGGTTCAACGGCAAGTACTATCAATGGTACCCGAATCTCGCGCGCCTGTCGTGGTCCGGTGTCGAGTACAACTTCCGCCGCGGCATGTGGATCCTGGCCGCGCGCAGCGGCGAACGGAAGTGGTTTGATTACGCCCGACGCTACACGCGGCTGCTCGGCAACCTGACCTTCTCGAACTGGGACAGCCCGCTGAAACCGCTCGGCTGGATTGTGAAAGGTGATCTTGATTCGCCGATCATCTGGGGCGCGTTTGGCGAAACTACCATTCGGAACGCGCGGCGGCGCGATTCCCAAGGGCGCGGCGGCGCGGCCGGAGAAACCCTTGAAACCTCTGCCCTCTCCGGCGTTTCTCAAGAAGACGTTATCCAGTTTGTGTACGACTATTTTCTGACGGGCGACCTGCACTCACGCGACATGGCGCGGTTGTACAAGGACGCCGTGCTCAAGGAAATGAAGGGCGACGTCGAGCGGGCAGCGAAGGAGTTTTATCGGGCCGACTCGTTCTTGCGTCTGCTCGGCTCGGTGTACGAGATCGACGGCGATCCTCGCATCTACGAGTACGGACACAAATTCCTCGATCGGATCATCACCAAAGAGCCTGTGGAAATGTTCAGCCTCGACACGCACTCCGAACTGAGCGGCGGAAAGGGGGGTGACGTGTTTGCGCCCTTCTACTACTATTACGTGTCCACGGGTGACGACCTCGCCCTGCAACAGGTGCGAAAAGTAGCGGGCATTTATTATCGGCTCGGGCTGCTCGATCGCGCGTTTGGCCGCCATGGCTCGATGCTGCTGCACGCGTTGGCAACCGACTATTGGGTAAGCAAAGACGTGCGGTATGCGGAAGCCATCAGCTCTTTGATGCGGTCAGCGAAGGAAACGTATCCGACTCTGGAGAGTAAAAGCATCGATCCCGACTCCTTCGATCAGAAAAGCAGAGCAGCGTGGGACTGGAGCCAGATGACAGAGCAAACCGCGCTCAGCATCGGGTTGCCGCTTGCGATGAAAGTCGCCGCCGCACAAAGCGGAGCCACCGGGTCGATTCCGAAAGCAGTCAAGCCGCTCCCGGTTCAACGAACGTACCTGCTATTCAAGAAGGAGCGGGCTGACCCTGCCGAGATCGAGGTGTTCATTCACAACCCGGGCGATCCAGAGCCGACCGCCGCGAAACTCTATGATTTGGCAGGCAAACCGCAACCGTTGGAGGTCATCTCGAAGCTGGAGACACGGAATATCAAGCCGCGGTTGACGAGGTATTACGACACCCTCTGGGCGGCAGAGCCTGACACCCGGATCGGGCTAAGGCTGCGCGTTCCCAACTCGGTCGCGCCTGGCGTCTATCAACTCGACCTCGGCTCGGAGGTGGATTTCCAAGTGCTCCACTCGGACATGGACAAATTCATGCAGGTCGCCCCAGACGGGATGCACACCTTGCCGAGTCAACGGTACTACTTCACCATCCCTGAGCAGATTCAGACGGTGGATTTCTTCGCGCGCATGCCCATTCAGGTTTTCGATCCGAGCGGCAGCGAGGTCGAGGTGTCGGACACCGGCGATAGCGAGTACCGTTTCGTGACTGGAGGAAAATCGGGGATCTGGTCGTTCCAAACGAAGCCTGCATTGCGTTATGGCTACTTGTTGAACGGCTTGCCGAATTTTGTCAGGGTGCGCAACTTCCCACTGGCAACGGCGATGCAGGAGCCAAGTCGATGGTTCGAGATGGACACGGCCGGCTTTAGTTCCTCCGTGCCCGAACCGACCCGGGAGGGAGGCCCTCCTGCCCCAGCGGATCCGTTCGTGAAAGGCAAGTTTGACAAGGGAATTCGTCTGTCCCCATCGCAATTCGTCCAGATTGATCTGCCGCAACAACAGTTCCCGCACGCGCAGGGAACCGTCGAGTTCTGGTTCTGCCCGCTGTGGTCGTACACCGACCTTCCGGCTCGACACCCCAATTTCGGAGATCTCAAGGAGCAAATCTTCAGCATGTCCCCCGTGAAGATTGAGCACGTCGTGACGCCTCAATCGAGTCGTCTCGTCTGTTCTTTGGATAAAACCAAAGGCGATTCAATCGCGCACTCCAGCGAACTGTATCTGCAAGCGGGTCGGTGGTATCACATCGCGTTTACCTGGAACATCGACGGCAAAAATTCTGACATAGACGCATTCGTGAACGGACGGAAAAAGGGAACCTTGTGGCTGAGCGGAGACCGGCCGTGGTTTAGCAAAGACACCCAGCCATCCGTCCTGGCGCCTCCCGCCAACACCTTGAAGATCGGGTCCGCCCCGATCGACAAGTATTCATTCGTGCCCACGCAGATCTTCGATGAAATCCGCGTCTCCCGAACCGTGCGCTACAGCGGCGACTTCAATCCCCCCACCGTTCCATTCACGAGCGATAAGCACACTTATTTGTTGCTCCATCTCGACGGCAATCTTCAGGGAGAACTCAACAACGCCGCTGTATCCGCCATCCTGCAAACAGGACTCGAGACGCGGACTGAATAGACATTAAAGGATTGGCAGGCGGGTAGCGGACCAACCGCTGGAGAGCGTCGGTCTGGCCGGCTTCGACCCGCCTGCCAAGGCGCGGGCAGGTGTGCGGATGCCAATGCGCGAGTTCTCCAAAAGTCTGAATGCCGGCGATCATGCCCGGCGACACATCGTCTCGCCCCAGCGCGGCCTGATAAATCTCGCGCACGGTCTCCCAGGCGCACCGGGCCATTTTACCAAGCAAAGAACGGTCAAACCGAAAGTAAATTCGCAACCGTTTGGGCACGGTGAAAACGATCTGACGATGGGGCGCCTGGCGGCAGAGAATTTCTACCAGACGCTCGGAGAGGATGAGCGTTCGCTTTTGGTGGCAGGAAGGACAAAGGCAGCGCCAAATCCAACGGGATCACTCATGTTTATGATTCTCCCGCCAGCTTGAGCGCCTGCTCCACCACGGCTCCATCCAGCCATGCGCCATGGCTTTTCATTCGGGTGATGGCATCGCGAACCGAGGGCAAGCGACCTGTTTCCTTGGCTTGCACCAGTACCCCGAGCGAGCCGATGACTTCCAATCCCGCAACCCGCGCCACCCGTCTGCCTTTCCAGTCGTCCAACACCACGGTTTTAACGCCCTCCTGCAACGCCGTCTGGATCACAGAAGCCTCTCCCGGGTCCAATCCCCGAAACATCCAGGGCGCCGACAGCACGGTTTGTGTGCGCATGTCCGCGCAGTGTGTTTTTCGCAAAAGGTCTGCGGCTTTGTCCTTGTCTGCCCCATCCTCGATTTCCTGCATGACTTCAGCCGGCACGATCACCTTGCCGTAAAGGTCTCCCAGCAATTCCAATCCGCCAAGCGCGGCGGTCAGGTTAATGACCGGACTGCTGTTGATGACGATCATGAGCGCGCCTTGCGTTCTTCACATCTTCCTCCAATTCGCCTGGCTCCAACTGGATGGAAGACACACCGAATCGGCCCAGTTCATGGAGGAAATGGGCGCGTGAAATCCCGGACAATTCCGCCGCTTGTCCCGACGACAATTTTCCCGTCTCGAACAGCTTCACCGCCATCGCCAGCCGAGCCTCATGCTCGAACTCACTCCGGGACATGTGCAGCGAATCCGGCAGCGTTTCAGGATACTCAACTTTGAGGGTCGTGCTCATGGTTTTGCAATATATCACGCCTTCACTACCACCCGCAACCCCTCGTTTCCTCGTGGGTCAATCGCCATGTTGCTTTTTCAACACCCTGTTAATCACACCATATCGCCTGACGGTATTCTGTTGCTTCAACTCATTCGACCGGCTGATGATCCTCCCTAACATGTCAGGATTCATTCGCTTCTTTCACATTGGCGATTTGCACGTTTGCAGTCAGGCGCTCGACATCGCGCCGCTTCTCGAAGCCTGCGTAAGCGCGCGGCCGGCGCCGGACTTTCTCATGACCGGCGGCGACAATGTGGATGGCGGCGGCCATGCCGAGTATGCCTCGTTTCTGCAAAGCATCGCGGCCTTGAAGACCCCGATCTTCATGGTGCGCGGCAATCATGACCGCGGCCATTTTGCGCGCCACCTGGG
>JACQHZ010000464.1 GCA_016198745.1 Verrucomicrobiota bacterium | reverse complement strand
GCGTCCACCGCGCCCATGTAAATCACGCACTCGAGGCCGAACATCGCCGCCACGGTAGCCGTGGCCACGCCATGCTGTCCGGCCCCCGTCTCGGCAATGATCCGGCTCTTCCTCATCCGACGCGCCAGCAGGACCTGGCCGATCGCGTTGTTGATCTTGTGCGCGCCCGTGTGCAGCAAGTCCTCGCGCTTGAGATAAATCCGCGCCCCGCCCAACTCGCGCGTCAGCCGTTCCGCGAAATAAAGCGGCGTCGGGCGTCCCGCGTAGTCCGCCAGATAATAATCGAGTTCCTTGCGAAACGCGGGATCGCGCCGCGCGCGCTGATACTCGCGCGCCAGCTCATGCAGCGGCATCATGAGCGTCTCCGGCACGTACATCCCGCCGTACGGTCCAAAATGCCCCGTCCGGTCCGGCTGCCCGTGGTAGTGAAATGAACGATCCATGCAAATGCTTGATAGCGACGCCGGAAAACCGGCGAAGAACCAGAGCTAAGAGCAACGCGCGGCGCAATTCAAGCGGATCGTTTGCAACGCGCGGAACCGGGTGCAGAACAATAAAGTTACCTGAGACCAATAGAACGATGGTGTTTGGATACAATGAAAACCATGTGGCACAGCCGCCCCCGGCTGTGATTCTCCTCTTGCCGCACAGCCGGGGGCGGCTGTGCCACATATTCCCACCAAGCGTCGATTTTAGGAGTGGTAACTTTTATGTCTCACCCCCTGCTGAACCGTGCGCCAATTCATGAGCGCGCCTCAGGTCGAAGTCGGCCGTGGCGGACTCAAGATCAGAGAAGACGGACAGGTCATTTGCCATGAAAAGATGAGGAGGTAACCATCAGCATCCGACAAGATGCAAGGTTTTCCCGTCCGCCATCGTTTCGGTCTTCCAGAAAATCTTTTCATCCCATGAACGCGAAGAGTCGCGGTCGAAGATCACCAGCCAGCCTTCACGGCAGCCGAGTGAATCCATGTACCGGCACAGTTGCCCCACGCCTTCGGCCTCGGTTTTCTCGCTGCGGCGGATCTTCAGTTCGATTGGATATCGGACTTCGTCCAGTTCCACGCACAGGTCCAGCCGCCGCATCTCGGCCGCCATCTCGCGAACGATCCGGCCGCCGCCGTTGAGCACCCGCTGGAGAAACGCCATCAACACCAGGTGAGGCGCGGCCTCCTTGTACTCGAATCGTTCCCGCCAAATGGCGCTGTTTTCCCGCCAAAATTGCTGGAAATCCTTGAGCAAAAAACCCATGTCCAATCCCGATCCTTTGCGGTACTTGACCAGGGCATAGGGATAAATCGGCGCTTCCAAGGCGTGTTGGAGATCCGAAGAAAGGGTTCGCGCGATCACTTCGCCATAGATGGGGTTGGCCGGCTCGACCACGCCCCGGTCGTCACGAATCAAGCCCAGGTCACGCACGTACTCGTAATCGTCCGAAGACCGCTGGACGGCCGCCTCCTGGCCGGTCAACATCGGCTCGATGATCGCCCGGACCCGATCCTCCTTCAGGCGTTCAAGCAGGCTGTCAATGTGAGTGTCCCGGCGCAAGACAATGTTCTGGATGGCCTGGTCCACCAAGCCTGCCGTTACGGGCCTGGTAAAATCATTTTGCAGAAGCTCGGCCACGCATTCACGGGCGATGGCGTTGACGAGCCATGGTTGGCCGCCGGTCTGTTCCGCCGCCCGTCGAACAGCCGCTTTCTCGAAAACCTGCCCGGCCGCCTCCGTATGCTGGCGAAAGAGGGTTGCGATGTCGTTTTCATCGAAAGATTGGAGGGTCAACGCCTTGGTGACCACATTGAACGGACTGGCGCTTCCGAGGGTTTGGCCATCGTCCCGCACACACGCCTTGAAATCGCGGATGTTGCGCATTCCCACCAGCGCAACGGAATGGGCAAAGGGTGTTTCGTCCCGTCGAATATAGCCTTCGCGCAACTGTCGCAGAAATTGAACGAGCGTGCCATTGGACATGCAATCCGCCTCGTCAAAAAGCAACACCAGCGGCCGGTCAAGAAGGCGGCAAAACGCCGAAAGGCTGGTCCGAAGCACATTGTTGAAGTCGCTATAATCCGCATCGGAAGCGAAAGGATGACGGTTCAGCTTTGAACTGTCGTGGATTGCCGCTCGAAGGGTGCGGATGGCAGCCGGAATGCCGTCCTCCGGCCGGATGATTCCTTGCAGCGATTCAAAGGAACAGTAAAGGGCGTGAAAACGATCTTGTGAGTTCATTTCACGGCTCAAGGCGCGCAGCAGGGTGGTCTTGCCTGTCTGACGGGCGGAATGGATCACGAAATAAAGCCCCTGTTCGATCAGGGGATGCACTTCGGGACAACGTTCCTGCGGTGGCAGCATGTAGTGCTGCCCCGGCACACACGGCCCGGCAACATTGAAAAACCTCCCCATACGGCTGATCCTCGCCTTTATACGATGTTTTGACAAGCTTTCAGATGGAATCGCATTTTCATGGGGCGCATGGCAGTTCTGCCGGGTTTTTTGCGCCGGCCCACCTGTCTGTGAGGCTGAGTCACCGTGAACCGCGTCACGAGGGAATCCCGGCAGAACTGCAATGCGCCCGAGGCGACCTCGCGATTTTTACCGCACTCGACAGCAGACGGGACGTCTGCTAAATTGTCTCCATGAATATTCCACTGACGGCGGAAATACATCGCGATGGAGGATGGTATGTCGCCTTCTGTCCGGAAGTCCCGGAGGCCAATGGACAGGGTAAAACGCAGGAGGCATGCATTGAAAGCCTTCGCCAAGCCATTCTGTTGCTCATGGAAGACCGTCGCGAGGATGCCCGGAAACGGTTGAACAAGCAAAACGTTCTGCTGGAACTTGCGTGAAACGCCGCGAACTTCTCCGCCACCTGGAAGCGCACGGCTGTCCTTTTAAACGCGAGGGAGGGTCGCATTCCATCTACTGGAACCCGCGCACCGGACGCCGTGAACCGGTTCCACGCCACAGCGAGATTCCCGATCTGCTGGTTCGTAAAATCTGCAAAGCGTTGGAAATCCCGCCGCCGTGCTTTTTCCAGAATTCATCGGCGGTGAGCGTCTTGTCCCAACTGTTTTCATAATCCAGGTTTTTGAGATTTGGCAGATTGCGCAGGCATTCGATGGACTTGCCTTTGCACTGAACGGGAATCGTGAGAATTTCCAATTCTTTGCACTTCGCCAGCGGTGTGAGGTCTTTGAGATTTTCGCAGCCGCTGAGCCGGAGATTTTTCAACGGTATGCCTTTGAGCGGAGTAAGATTGCTGACGGTTGATAAATCGCGTTGGAGAATTTTCAGCGGCTTGTGTATTTAAGGCAAAAGAGCTATTCACGGTTTGGATTTTAAAGTCCATGAGAATACGACTTGTTGTTTTTGACCGCGCAACCAGCGAGCCTAAAGAAGCGGTCATTCGACCGATGACTTTCACGGATGCCATTGCGGCTGGCGAATGGAAGCATCCTCCAGACGCTCCGGACAAGGGGTGGAATTGGTCCAGAATGTTCATGGATTCTGCGGTCTATCCTGAAAGCTATGAATCCTACGCGCTGACTGTTAACGATGAACTCCATGGTCTGATGGCATTGAATTTCGCTGGAGGAATTCAAGAAGCGGAGCGCGCCGTCATCCTTGATTATTTGGCCACCAATCCCGTGAACCGCCAAACCCTCACTGGATGGAAGGAAATTGGCAAGGCGCTGGTCGGCGCCGCCTTGATTCGGAGCGCGGAGCGCGGTAGGGTGGGGCAGATTTATTTGGAATCCAAACCAGAGGCGGCGGGGTTTTATGAAAACTTGGGTTTTCAAAAGCTGGAGGGCGTGTCTATGGACAATTTGCCGAGGTATTTTTTGAATTCCAAAAGGAGCAGGGAACTGTTAGCAATGGTTAAAGAAAGACTGCGATTTCACCATGAAGACAAAAATTGATTGGGAGAAGGCGGACCGGTTTGAAACTTTCGGAGCGCTCACTTCGGGTACGACGCGCAAGCGCGCATTGCCTGGAAATGGGAATAAAAGTTATGTTGCGCGCATCCCCGTCCGTGGATTGCGGCAGGCCATATTGGAATTGTTTAAGGTTTTGAAGAAAGCCGGCGCGGAAGATCATGCGATCAAGACGAGGAATCTTTCCGTCAATCTCCGCAGGAGCCATCGCGGCCTTGAGTGCTCCATTTTAAAACGATCTTAACCCGAATTTCTCCATGTCCTCCGAACGTCTTCGGGGTTGCCCTGCAAATTTTCAGCGTGAAGCGTGAGGCGTGATCCGTGACTCGCGCGCCGCGCAGGGGGACACGCGGCCTGCAACCGCTTACAGCTTACGGCTCACGCGCTCACTTCTTCCCCCCGCCGCCGCCGTGCTGCTTCCAGAATTCCTCGACGGTGAATCTGTAGGGCAACTGGCCCCCGTTGCCGTCCGTGGGGTCGGCAAGCGGGCCGCTTGCCCTACAATTTTTGCGTCCATTTTTTGACGGGCGCCGCGCCGCCGTGCTTTTTCCAGCAGCGCCCACCACCCGGCTTTTTCCAGCGCCGCTTTCCAGGCGGCATAAATTTGTTCCTTGTTGCCGCCGAACTTGGTGAACATCGCCAGGGCTTCTGCCGTTCGGTCCTGTTGTTGCATGGCCGATTGCAGTTCTTGCAAGCTGGCCGGAAGAATTTTTTCGGCGCTGGAGGGCGTTGCTCCGTCAACGCCGCCTGAATTGGCGCGGACAGAGCCGCGCCCTCCAATTGCCGAAAGGCAGAATTTTACCCTATTGGATGCGGATTCGATTGGGCAGCGGATTTGC
>JACQHZ010000465.1 GCA_016198745.1 Verrucomicrobiota bacterium | reverse complement strand
GCGCGGGCAGGCAACCGCTGAACCCTGAACCCTTGAACCGTGAACCTGAGTACAGTGTTCCACCCATTTGCCTCGCTTGTGAATCGTTCATACGGCCACCCCTTGAACCAATTGAGGGGCAAGGGACTGTCCGTCCACTGCCTCCGTTGCGCACCGGCTCGAAGCGCGCGCCACGACCTGGGGTTCGATCGTGTAAACCTGATCGGGGTGATATTCTCCCACCAGGTTTTCCACGATGATCCGGGCAATTTCCTTTTCGCGAATATCCACGCTGGAAAGCGGGACCTCGCCGGACTCGGTCCACGGGGTGTTGTTGTACCCCACCACCGCCACGTCATCCGGAACCCGCAGACCCAGTTGGCGGATGGCGCGGATGGCTTGTACGGCGCGGAAATCCGCATAAGTGACCAAACCGTCGGGACGTGAGGCGGGCGGGTTTTGGGAAACCGCCCGGATTGTCTGAAGGTTTGCATCCTGGTCGGACGTGATAAAAAGAAACTGTTTCTGTTCCTGCAAGCCGGCTTCCGTCAGGGCCTTTTCATAGCCCTTTATTTGGAGTTCATGGGGTGTACCCGGATGGACTTCTTCCGGATAATTCCAGCGGTAATTCAGAAAAACAATCCGCCGGCGTCCTTGCTGGATGAGATGTTGGGTTGCCCGATAAAGCCCCATACAGTCATCCGAGCAGACCGCCACCGCCCCGGGATAACGGTTCTTGGGAAAACCGTTCCAGACCACTTTGCGAGGGAATTGGTCGCCGTATTGGTGAAAAAACTGAAAGCTGTTCGGAATGAAACCATCAAACACCAATCCCACGGGGCGGTAGGAAAGGATGTGTTTGATCTCCGCCTCGGTTCCCTTGAAATGCTCCGCGTTGATCGGCAACGCGCACCAATCCTGCTCCTGCAGGCGGCGCGCAATATCCATGGCAAAATTGCTGTGAAGGTGTCCCTCGGTCTGGATAAGGAGCACCACCATTCGGGGACGAACCTTTTTCATTCCTCGACGGACGATGTGGCGGCCCTCGCCGCGGCAAGTTTTGAGCAGCCCTTCCTTTTCCAGGCCATGGACGGCCTTGTTGATCGTCTTGAAATTGGCCGCGTAATTCTCCGACAAGACATGAATGCCGGGGAGTCGTTGACCAAATTTACCCGTCAGGATATCCCGCTTCAAGGCATCCGCCAGCCAGACATGTTTGCAAGCGTTGGCGTTTGTGGAATGGTGAACCATAGGGTATACCATATCATCAACAAACTTTCTTGCAAGTTAAAAAAGATGAGTCGGCAAAAGAAGAATTCCCTGATTGCCCGTGTTCGTTGGCTCGTTTAGAATGCGCGTTGGATGAACATCCCTTGCGAAGTTTCGCCTCATCGGCCGGATGCGGACGACGCGGGGAACCGAAACCTTGCAGGATGGCGCATCCGCTGTTGACTCCCTGATTTCCACCCATGGCTTTGCTCGAGATGCGTCAGGTCCGGAAGATTTACCGCGTGGCGGGCGAGGAGGTCCGCGCACTCGACGGGGTGGACCTGGATATCGAAGAGGGCGAGTTCATTTCCATCATCGGTCCTTCCGGCAGCGGCAAATCAACGCTCATGCACCTGATGGGCTGTCTGGACACTCCGACGGAGGGATGTGTGAAGCTTGACGGCGTGGATGTGAGCCGGGCGAGCGCCAATCGCCTGGCCGACATGCGCAATCGGAAGATCGGTTTTGTCTTTCAGACGTTCAACCTCCTGCCGCGTCTGAATGTGCTGCAGAACGTTGAACTGCCGTTGATCTATTCGGGAATGCGCGCCCGCCGGCGGCGCGCGCAGGCCATGGAGGCGTTGACTCAGGTGGACCTGGTCAATCGCGCCAAACATCGGCCCAGCCAGTTGTCGGGCGGCCAGAGCCAACGCGTCGCCATCGCCCGCGCCCTTGTCAACCATCCGAAAATCATTTTCGCGGACGAGCCAACCGGCAACCTTGACAGTCAAACCGGCGCGGCCATTCTTGAACTCTTCCGCGATCTGAGCCGCCAAGGCCGCACCATCATGATCGTCACGCACGATCCCAAGATCGCCGCTCAGACCAGCCGCCAGATCGAGATTCGCGACGGAAAAATTGGGCATGGTTCAACGGCTCCCACCCACCGGTCCCCCTCTGAAGAGGAAAGCGGCCCTCCAAGATGGGGGGCAGGCGGGCAGGATTCACGGTTCAACGGTTGAGGCTTCTCAGCTTGAGTCTCCCGTCGAGGCGCGATCATCCGAAGACTGTGCGCATCCGGTCGCAGTAGTAGCGCACCAGGTCCCATTGGGCGTCCGGCGCAAGGCGATGATCGGGGCAGGGAATGTAACCGCCAAGGTCCACCAGCGGGCGCTGCCGCTCGATCTCCGCGTCCACAGCCGCACGGTCGGCGGCAAACGCGCGTTTATCCACGCCGCCCACACCGCGCAATTGCCGTCCGTACTTTTCCCGCCATGGCTTGATGCTCGCGTTCCAGGTGCCGACCTCGATGGGAAACATGGTGTTCACGCCGTTCTCCAACCAGATCGGCACCAGCGCATCGATGCAACCATCACAATCCACCGAAACGATATCCAGATTGTGGTTGCGCGCGAGGTCGGTCAGGCGGCGATAGTGCGGGCCGATCTTCTCGGCGAAAACCTTCGGCGTGACCAGCGGACCGTTCTTGAAACAGATGTCCTCCCAGAAATGCGCGAAATCGAACTTCGCGCCCGTTTCCAGCGCCATCTTGGCGTAGCGATAATCCAGTTCCCCGCACGTGTCCACGATTTCCGTGAACAATTTCTCATCGTCCACTACCAAAAAACAGAGACCCTCCATCGTCAGCCAGTTGCGGATGCCGCCGATCCGGCTTCCGAGGTGCAACCCGATGGGATGATCGCGCTCGTTTCGCTGCAAGAAGTCCAGTCCGCCCTGCCCGAATGGGATCATCGCGTCGCCCGTGGGCGTCGGCGCCCTGGCGAGCAGTTCGGGGTGGAACTGCAACCGCGGCAGGAAATGCTCTTCCCATGCCGCGCGATCCTTGAGCAAATGGTCCACGTCGGCGGGAATCGAGCCCGCACCGGGTCTTGTCAGCACCACCACGCCATCACCGTTCAGCACTTTCGTGGAGCCGTCGGGCAACTGCTCGATCACCTTGGTCTCGATGGGCGGGTGCAGTCCCGGATTTGGGAAGAACATCGTCTGGTAGTTGCAATCGAAACCCAGCTTGCGACCGATGGCGAAATCCACCGGATTCGCGTCGCCTTGCGAGCGGGCTTCCTCAACCGAGATATGGCCTTCACCGGCCCACCTGGCCAAGGTCTCAGTCCAAAATCCGAAATGCACCAGCGGGAGGCCATCCACGGTCTCGTAGCGCAGGATTCGCAGGATTCTTTCGCGTGTAGTCATGCGTCAGTTGTGCTTCGCATCGGGGACAAAATTCAAGACAATTCCGGCCCAACAATTTTCATTTCAGGGCAGACTTTTAAAAACGGCGAAAAAACATCAAATTACTTCCGGATCAGGGGACCCAACCTGCATTTTTCACAAGGTGAAAAATGCACCTGGCCAGGAGGCCAGGCAGCACTTTGTG